>CAJUJW010000022.1 GCA_910586735.1 uncultured Oscillibacter sp.
CCCCGCCCCGGAACCCGCCCCGCAGCCGGCGCCTCAGGCGGCCCCCGCGCCCCAGCCCGCGCCCGCCCCGCAGCAGCCTGCGGCGGCACAGCCTGCGGCCATGGCGCAGCCCGCCTCCGCGGCGGACTTCGGGGCCATGATGGCGGCCATGATGACGGCTATGACCACGGCCATGGCCAACAACGCCGCAGCGGCGGCCCCCGCGCCCCAGACGCCTGAGCCCAAGGTCATCAACACCAAGCCCGCCCCCATGCGGGATCTGTCCCCGGCGGACGCCCTGGGGAAGGAACAGGCCCAGAATCTGGACCTCATCATGGAGGTGCCCCTCCAGGTGACGGTGGAGATCGGCCGGACCCAGCGGAAAGTGCAGGACATCCTGGAGTTCTCCAAGGGGTCCCTGGTGGTCCTCGACAAGCTGGCGGGCGACCAGGTGGATCTGTTCGTCAACGGGAAATGCGTGGCCAAGGGGGACGTGGTGGTGATAGACGACAACTTCGGCGTGCGCATCACCGAAATCGTTCAGGACCCCGTCATCGAGCTGGTGAAGAAATAAGCGCCCTCCCTGTCTTGGCGCTTTTGAGATAACGTAATCTGGTATATTTTCATTTCGATAAGAAGGAAGGAATATCACAATGGCTAAGAAGATTCTGCTGGTCGACGACGCCGCGTTCATGCGGAAAATGATCAAGGACACCCTGAGCAAAAACGGGTATACCGAACTGTTCGAGGCCGTGGACGGCGCGGACGCCGTGGAGAAGTTCAGCGAGATCGGCCCGGACCTGGTGATTATGGACATCACCATGCCCAACATGGACGGTCTGGAGGCCCTGAAAGCCATCCGGGCCAAGGACAGCAGCGCCAACGTGGTCATGTGCTCCGCCATGGGACAGGAGAGCATGGTTATGGACGCGGTGCGCTCCGGGGCCAAGGACTTCATTGTCAAGCCCTTCAAGCCCGACCGGGTGCTGAAAACCGTCAGCACCATCCTGGGCAATCCCTGACGGATGCTGGATCTGGAAGGTGACGCGAACCTGGCTTCCTTTCTGTGGATGCTTGTCTGCGTCGTCCTGATTATCGGCCTGGCCTTCTGGTTTACCAGGTTCGTGGCGGGCCGGGGGGCGCTGGGCGCCTTTTCAGGGGGACGGCGGATGGAGATTCTGGACCGGATGCCCCTGGGGCGGGACCAGAGCGTGGTCCTGGCCCGGGTGGGGGAGCGGTATCTGCTCCTGGGAACCGGAACGGCGGGGGTCACCCTGCTGGCGGAGCTCACCGGGGAGGAGGCCGCCGCCTGGAAGCCGCCGGAAACGGCGGAGGAGCGGCCGGGCTTTAAGGAAGCGTTTTTCACAGCGATGAAGCAAAAGGGACGGAGGTGAACCGGAGGTGCCGGAAGGGCTGATCAATGTAAACGGCGAGAACGTGCAGGCGCTGGAAATTTTATTCCTGATGACGGCAATCACGCTCCTGCCCAGTCTCGTGGTGATGATGACATCCTTCACCCGGTTTATCATCTCCTTTTCCTTTCTGCGCAACGCCATGGGCACCCAGCAGACCCCGCCCAACATGGTGCTTATCGGCCTGGCTTTGTTTCTGACGTTTTTTACCATGTCGCCCACCATCACCCGCATCCAGGAGGAGGCTTACGAGCCCTACGTGGCGGAGGAGATCTCCCAGGAGGAGTTCATAGAGCGGGCCGCGGTGCCCCTTTCGGAGTTCATGGTGCGGAACACCAGGATCAACACCCTGGAGATGTTCTGCGACATGGCCCATGTGGATATGCCGGAAGAGGTCAACATCCGGACGGTGGTGGAGACCCTGCCCCTGCGGATCATCGTGCCCGCCTTTGTAACCTGTGAGCTGTCCCGGGCGTTTACCATCGGACTGCTGCTTTACATACCCTTTATGCTGATTGACATCGTGGTCTCCTGTACCCTGATGTCCATGGGTATGATTATGCTGCCGCCGTCCATGATTTCCGCGCCCTTCAAGCTATTGCTTTTCGTGACCCTGAACGGGTGGGAACTGCTGTTCTCCAAGCTGGTCCAGGGCTTCCATTAGAGGGCTGAAGTATGGATACAGGAATGATAACCGACGTGATGCGGGACGCCGTGGGCGTGGTCATCAAGCTGGGCGGGCCTATGCTGGTGCTGAGTATGATGGCCGGCGTGGCCCTCGCCATTTTCCAGGCGGTGACCCAGATTCACGAGCAGACCCTCTCGTTCATTCTGAAGGTGGTCATTGTGGTGGGCGTTCTCCTGATTGCCGGCGGCTGGATGCTGACGACGCTTCAGGACTACGCCCGGGAGGTCTTCGACCTGATGACGAGGCTATAGCGGAGGCGGCCTATGATAGACGAAGGGGCCCTGACGCTCTTTTTGCTGATCACCGCCCGCATGAGCGGCTTCGTGGTCTTCAACCCCCTGCTGAGCCGGCAGAACTTTCCCGGCATGTACCGGGCGGGCCTTACGCTGGTCCTGTCGGTCTTCACCTACTCGGTGACGGGCGGGCGGCTGGAGCCCCCGGCGGGCATCCTGCCCCTTGCCGGCGCGTTTTTGCTGGAGGTGGGCCTGGGGGCCGTGCTGGGCATGGTGGTACACTTTTTCTTTTATATCCCCCAGATGGCGGGCTTGGCCATCGACACCCAGATGGGCATGACCATGAACCAGATTTACGACTCCGGTTCCCAGTCTACCATGTCCGTGACGGGTACGCTGATCAACACGCTGATGACCCTGCTGTTCTTCGCCGGAGGCGGGCATCACACGCTGATGCGGATTATGATCACCTCCGGCGAGGTGGTGGGCTTCGGCGGCGTCTCCATCGGGAACGACATCCCGAATCTGGCCCTGGAGCTGTTCATCCAGTGTACCATCCTGGCGGTGAAGCTGTGCATGCCTATCCTGGCGGCGGAGCTCATCGGCCAGCTGGGGATGGGCGTTCTGATGAAGGTCATACCCCAGATCAATGTGTTTTCCATCAATATCGAGTTGAAGGTCATCGTGGGCCTGGCCCTTTTGCTGATGCTGATGCTTCCCATCAGCGAGTTTCTCCTGGAAGCCGAGCGGATGATGCTGGGCAGCCTCCACGATATGTTGCAGCTGATGGCCTCCTGACCCGCGTCCAAAGGGGGGATCACCGTTGGCGGACAGTTCTAAGACCGAGAAAGCAACCCCAAAAAAGCGAAGAGACGAACGAAAGAAAGGCAACGTCTTCCTCAGTCAGGACGCCGTGGCCGTGGTCACGCTGCTGGGCTCCTTCTTCACCTTCTGGCTGATGGCCGGGGAGATTGGGGAGCAGCTGGCGGGCTTTATGGGTTTTTGCTTTTCCAAGGTGGACCTGGCCGGGGGCCTGTCCCTCGGGGACATGATCCACGAGCTGGTGATGCAGTCTCTGGGGCTCTTGACCCGGAGCGTGCTTCCCATTACGCTGGTGACGGCGTGCTGCGCCGTTGTGGCCACCTTCGCCCAGACCCGTCTGCTGGTCAGCAGCGAGCTGATGAAGCCCAAATTCAGCCGCATCAACCCCCTGGAGGGCTTCAAGCGGCTGTTCTCCCTGAAAAGCGTCATCAACGCCTTGAAGGGCCTTTTGAAAATCTGCATCCTCATGGTCATCGTCTACCTGAGCATCAGCGGCATGTTTCAGGAGAGTGCCAGGTATCTCTATGTGGACCTCCAGGCCTCCTCCAGGCACCTGTTCTCCCAGGGCATGAGCATGATTGTCAAAATCGGCATCGCCTTCATCGCCCTGGCGGCCCTGGACTTCATGTACCAGTGGTGGGACTACGAGCGGGGCCTGCGCATGAGCAAGCAGGAGATCAAGGAGGAGTACAAGCAGACCGAAGGCGACCCCCAGATCAAGGGCAAAATCAAGGAAATGCAGCGCAAGCGGGCCATGAGCCGCATGATGCAGCAGGTTCCCCAGGCCGACGTGGTCATCCGAAACCCCACCCACTTCGCCGTGGCCCTCCGGTATCACCCGGACGAGGACGCGGCGCCCATCGTCCTTGCCAAGGGCATGGATGAGCTGGCTCTGCGTATTGTGAAGGTGGCGGAGGCCCACAAGGTGGCCGTCATTGAAAACGTGCCCCTGGCCCGCGCGCTGTACGCGGACACGGAGCTGGACCAGGAGATTCCCCCGGAGTTCTACAACGCCGTGGCGGAGGTGCTGGTCTACATCTTCCGGCTGAACGAGAAGAATCAATTGGTAAAATAAATTTGCCGCCTTGTCCAAAGGATAAGGCAGACCGGCCTTGAGACGCGCCGGGGCGGAAAGGAACACGCGGAACAGGAGGTGACCGGCGCTTGAAAAGAATCTTTGACAACGTGATATCCCTTGCCGTCGTGGTCATCGTCCTGTTTTTGATCATCCCCCTGCCCACGCAGCTTCTGGACATTCTGCTGGTGGTGAACATCGGGCTGTCCGTCATGATCCTGATGATCACCATGAACATCTCGGAGGCGTTGGAGTTCTCCATTTTCCCGTCCCTGCTGCTGATTACCACGCTGTTCCGGCTGGGACTGAACGTCTCCACCACCCGGCAGATTCTCTGGCACGGCTACGCCGGGTCGGTCATCCAGAACTTCGGAAACCTGATCACCGGCGGAAACATCGTGGTCGGCGTGGTCATCTTCCTGATCATCGTCCTGGTGCAGTTTATCGTTATCACCAAGGGCGCCGAGCGCGTGGCCGAGGTAGCCGCCCGTTTCACCCTGGACGCCATGCCCGGTAAGCAGATGGCCATCGACGCGGACCTCAGCTCCGGCCTCATTGACGAGCAGGAGGCCAAGAGCCGCCGGCACAAGATCCAAAAGGAAGCGGATTTCTACGGCGCCATGGACGGCGCCACCAAAATCGTCAAAGGCGACGCCACCATGTCCCTGCTGATCACGGCGATCAACTTCATTGGCGGCGTGCTGATCGGGATGCTGATGAACGGGGGAACCTTCTCCGATGTCATCTCCCGCTACTCCATCGTCACCATCGGCGACGGCCTGGTCTCCCAGCTGCCGGCGCTGATGATTTCCACCGCCACCGGCATGATCGTCACCCGGTCCGTATCGGAGGGAAGCCTCAACAAGGACGTCATCGGGCAATTCAAGAATCAGCCCCGGGCCATTATGACCACCGGCGTGATTCTCTTCTTCCTGGCGGCCATCCCCAACACGCCCCACCTGGCCCTGGCCGTCGGCGGCGGGCTTCTGCTGGGACTGGGCTGGTTCGTCAGCAGCCGCATGGAGCGGGAGCGGCAGGAGACCGCGGCCATCCAGGCGGCGGCGGAACAGCAGGAGGCCGCCGAGGCCGTTGCTCCCAGCGAAACCGACTATTACAAGGATATCAACAACGTCTACTCCCTCCTCTCGGTGGAGCCCATCGAGATGGAGTTCGGATACAGCCTCATTCCCATGGTGGATGAGAGCCACGGCGGAAAGCTCATCAGCCGCATCATCATCTTCCGCCGGCAGTACGCCCAGGACATGGGCTTCGTCTTCCCCTCCATCCGGCTGCACGACGCCTCGTCCCTGGGGACGAACCAGTACGTCATCCGCATCCGGGGCGAGGAGGTGGCCCGGGGCGAGATTCTGGTGGATTACTACCTGGCCCTGGAGCCCGCCAACCCCCTGGGGGAAATCGACGGCATCGAGACCATCGAGCCCGCCTACGGCATCCCCTCCCGGTGGATTTTGCCGGAGAACAAGGAGATGGCGGAAATCTACGGGTACAACGTCATCGACCCCCTGTCCGTCATACTGACCCACCTGTCGGAGACGGTGAAGAAATACGCCTACGAGATGCTGGGCCGGACGGAGACCATCCAGCTGGTGGAGAATCTGAAGCGCACCTCTCCCGAGCTGGTGGAGGAGGCCATCCCCGGTATCATCTCCTACGCCACCCTGGAAAAGGTGCTGCGCAACCTCCTGAAAGAAGGCGTGCCCATCAAGGACCTGGGGGCCATTGTGGAGACCCTGGCCGACGCCCTGACCCAGGGCCGGGATATCGACTCCGCCACGGAACAGGTCCGGGGCGCCCTGGCCCGGACCATCACCCGCCGCTTCTGCGAGGACGGGCAGTTGCGCGTCGTCACCCTGGACGCGGAGGTGGAGAAGAAGATCATCGCCTCCCTCACCCGGAACGAGCAGGGCGTGTACCTGGCCATGGGCCCCGAGCTGATGCAGCAGATTGTCTCCCAGCTGGCCAACCAGATGAAGAAGTTCAACGACCTCTCCCAGACCCCCATCATCCTGGTCAGCCAGGTGATCCGGGGCTACTTTTCCAAGATGATTACCCAGTTCTACCCCGGCGTGTACGTCCTGTCCTTCAACGAGATTACCAGCGCCGTGCAGATTCAGGCCATCGGGAACATCACCCTGGAGCCGTCCGCCCGGCCTGAGAGAAGGGCGGTGGGCACATGAACGAAGCGACCGCCGTCCGCTACAGCGAGCGGGAAATCGAGGAGATGGACACCCAGGACCTCCTCCGCCTCTACAAGGAGACGGGAGAGGAGAGCCTGAAATGGCCTCTGGTTCTGCGGTACGAGGGGCTGATTAAAAACGCCGCCATGCAGATCCGGGGAGTCTACAGCAGCTTTGCCCAAATCGACGACATCATCAACGAGGGCATCATCACCCTCCTGGGGGCCATCGACAAATTCGACCCGGACAAGGGCGTGAAGTTCGAGACCTACGTCTCCAAGCGCATCCGGGGCATGGTCATCGACCTGGCCCGGAAGCAGGACTGGATTCCCCGGAACGTGCGCAAGCGGACCAAGGAGATCGACCTGGCCACGGCGGAGCTGTCCACGGCCCTGGGCCGGACGCCCACGGACGAGGAGATCGCCCGGCACCTGGGCATCACCCAGGAGCGGTATCAAAAGGACGCCGCCAACATCGCTTTGAGCAACGTCCTCTCCCTGGACGTGCTGATGGACACCCGGGAGGCGGCGGGCTATCCCACGGAGGTCCCCTCCAGCGACGCCCGCAGCCAGCCGGAGCTGGTGCTCCAGGAGCGGGAGATGCAGCGGGCCCTGGCCCAGGGCATCGCCTCCCTGCGGGAGAACGAGCAGATTGTCCTGTCCCTGTACTATGAGCGGAACCTCCACCTGAAGGAAATCGCCCAGGTGATGGAGCTCAGCGAGCCCCGCATCTCCCAGATACACACCCGGGCCATCCAGAAGCTGAGGACCTATATGGAGAACTACCTGAGCGACGAGCCGGAACCGAAACCTAAGAGGAAGAAGGGATAACGCGTGTTTAAAGGCTTTTACAACCTGACCTCCGCCATGCTGACCCACCAGCAGAATCTCAATGTCATCGGAAACAACATGGTCAACATCTCCACCTCGGGCTATAAACAGGACCGCTATGTGGCCAGCACCTTTGACGATGTGATTTACAGCCGGGTGGACGTGAACCACAGCCAGGGCACGGAACTGGGCCGGCAGAGCTACATACGGGCCCCCAGCGAGATTTACACGGACTACAGCCAGGGCATTCCCGAGCCCACGGACCTGCCCTTGGACTTCGCCATCGTGGGGGACGGCTTTTTCGCCATCCAGGACCCGGAGGGCAACGTGTCCTATACTAGAATGGGCAACTTCTCCCTGGACGAGGAGGGCTATCTCTGCCTCCCCGGCTTCGGCCAGGTGCTGAGCCCCCAGGGCCAGCCCATCCTTCTGACCACGGACAAAATCAGAAGCGACAAGCAGGGCGTGATTTACTACGACCAGCCCATAGACCAGGGGGGAACCGTCTCCATCGGGCAGGTGGGCGTGTTCAGCTTTGAGGACAACCAGGCGCTGGAGCGGGACGACCGGGGCCTCTTCACCGGAGAGGGCGCCCAGGAGAGCCAGAACTACGAGATTTGGAACCAGTACCTGGAGCGGTCCAACAGCGACATGGTCAAGCAGATGACGGAGATGATTACCTACCAGCGAGCCCTGCAAAGCGCCGCCCAGGTCACGAAAATCTACGACCAGGTTATGACCAGGGCCGCCAGCGACATCGGCCGCTTCGCCTGAGGAGGGAGCCTATGAATCAATCCTTTTTCATCGCGGCTGTGGGGGCCCATCAGCAGCTCAAGCGGCTGACGGTCCACAGCAACAACATCGCGAACCTGAACACCTACGGCTTCAAGGCGGAAAAAAGCCGCTTCGCCTCCTTGATGTACGACGATCTGAAGGCCATCGGCACCGCCTCGGAAGGCAGCGCCGAGGCCGTGGGAGACGGGGAGGATTTCGAGATGCTCTCCGCCGGTGTGGGCGCGGCCCTCTGGACCACGGACACGGACTTCAAGGGCGGCCCCCTGACGGAGACCAACCGGCCCCAGGACTACGCCATCGCGGGAGACGGCTTCTTCGCCATCGCGGACCTGGTAACAGGGGAGATTACCCTCACCCGGAACGGCGCCTTCGTCATCTCCGAGCTGATGCGCCCCACCGGCGAGGTGGACGAAAACGGCGAGGATATCACCGAGCGGGTCTACTACCTCTCCGACAACGAGGGACGCTTTGTCCTCAGCGACACGGGAGGCATGATTGAGGTCAACGACGAACACAAGGGGCAGCCCGTGGGAGTCTTTGACTATATCAACTACGACGGCATGCAGCACGTAGACGAGACCTACTTCCAGGCCATAGAGAAAAACGGCAGCATCCGGGCCGGAGAGGGCAAGGTGCTCCAGGGCTTCCTGGAGATGTCCAACGCGGACCTGGCGGAGGAGATGACCAAGGTCATCGAGTCCCAGCGGGCCTACGGCATGGCGCTGAAAATGGTGCAGACCTCCGACGAGATTGAGACCACAATCAACGGCCTGCGCGGCTGAGAGGGAGGATGAGCATGACAATTAAAAGTTACGATGAGCTCAGTTCGCTGGAGCTGGACACCTTGAAGGAAATCGGCAGCATCGGCACGGGAAACGCCGCCACCAGCCTGTCGGCCCTCATCGGGAAAACCGTTCGCATCCAGCAGCCCGAGGTCCGCATCATGGGCTATAACGAGGCCATCGAGTGGATCGGCGGGCCGGAGCCCATCACCGCCGGCGTCCTGGTGGGCATGAGCGGCCAGCTCAGCGGCATCATGCTGTCGGTGCAGCAGCTGGACTTTGTGAACCTGGTGCTGGAGAGCATGATGAACAAGACCATCGAGGACTATATGGAGCTGGGGGAGATGGAGCACTCGGCCCTCACCGAAGTGGGCAACATCATGATCTCAACCTTTATCAACGCCCTCAGCAGCCTGGCGGGCATCGAAATTGAGCTGACGGTCCCCGCCTTCACCGTGGATATGCAGGGGGCCATCATGGCCGTGCCCATGGCGGAGTACGGCGGACAGTCCAATTACATCATGACCATCGGCGGAAACTTTATCTGCAATGGAAAGGAGATTCCCTGCCGTTTGCTGTTGTCGCCGGATATTCGGTCGCTGAACTTTTTATTAAGGAAGCTGGGCGTGAACAGTGGAGAATAAGATCACAGTTGGAATCGCGGACATGAAAATGGCCAAGGGCACCGGAATGCTGATCACCTACGCCCTGGGTTCCTGCATCGGGATCTGCCTGTATGATCAGAAAATCAAGCTGGCGGCGCTGATTCACATCATGCTGCCGCTGAACATGGAGCCGGGCCGGAAGAACACCATGAAATACGCCGACACCGGCATCCGGGAGACGCTGAAAATGATGGAGGCCAAGGGGGCCTCCCGGTCCCGGATCACGGCGAAGATCGCCGGCGGGGCCAAGATGTTCGAGGTCAGCGGCGGGAACCTGGGGAACATCGGCCAGCGGAACATCGAGAGCGTGCGCATGCACCTGAAACGGGAGGGCGTCCAGCTTTTGAAGGAAGACGTGGGCGGGTCCGTGGCCCGGACGCTCCTGTTCGACCCCGCCACCGGCATGGCCTGCGTCCGCAGCTACGGGCGGCAGGAGATAATCTTTTAGCGCGTTCATTTGTGTGTGTATAGAATCAGCCATTGAAAGGAGTGTTCGGAATGTTGTTGGAAGAGGACAAACGGGGGATCTTGCTGGAGTCCGGCACAAATGAGATCGAGGTCATGGAATTCACCATCAATGAAAGCCTGTACGGCATCAATGTGGCGAAGGTCAAGGAGATCCTGGTCTCCCAGCCCGTGAAGCACATGCCCCACGCCCATCCGGCTGTGGAGGGCATCTTTAAGCCGAGAGACAAGGTCATCACCGTGGTGGACCTGCCCAATTATCTTCTGGGCGTCTCCGACGAGAAGCGGGAAAAGGACCTGTTCATTGTAACGAATTTCAATAAGATCAACATCGCCTTCCGGGTTCACACGGTGGTGGGCATCAGCCGCATCTCCTGGACCAGCATCCAAAAGCCCGACAAAACCGTCACCGGCGGAAACGAGGGCATCGCCACGGGCATCGCCCAGTGCGGGGACGACCTGGTAACCATCCTGGACTTTGAGAAGATCGTGGCGGAAATCGCCCCGGAGACCACCATCCAGATGTCCGAGATCGAGCAGCTGGGCGAGCGCCAGCGGAGCGACGCCGTCATCCTGGTGGCGGAGGACTCCGTGCTTTTGAGCAAGATGATTGAGGAGGCCCTGCACAAGTCGGGCTATGTGAACACCAGAATGTTCCCCGACGGCAGCAAGCTCTGGGAGTTCCTCAGCAGCTTTAGGGGAAACCCGAAGCTGGATGAGAAGGTGTCCCTGGTCATCACGGACATCGAGATGCCCCAGATGGACGGCCACCGCCTGACCAAGCTGATTAAGGACGACAGGGAATTCAAGCACCTGCCGGTGATTATCTTCTCTTCCCTGATTACCGAGGAGATGCGCCGCAAGGGCAAGGAGCTGGGCGCCGACGAGCAGATGAGCAAGCCGGAGATCGGACATCTGGTCCGGGTCATCGACCATTTGCTGGAAGAAACCGAGCAGCGGGAATAACCGCGGAGGGATATCATGAGCAGTAAATATATCGTAAGGCAGCCGATTAAGGACCCCGACGGGAAAATTCTGGGTCACGAGATCCTTTACCACGGAGAGAATCAGGCCTTTACCGTGGAGAATCCCCAGGCCAAGGAATTCGCCTCCGCAGACACGATCTACAGCTTCCTCACCCAGAACAGCACGACCACGCTGAAGGGCTCCTTGAACTTCATGACCTTCACGACCACGCTGCTGATGAAGAAGACGCCCCGGCTTTTCGACAAGTCGGAGCTGGTGATTCAAATCAACGACAGCGTTATTATCCACCCGCTGTCCATGCACTTTGTGAACCAGTTCGCCAAGGAGGGCTATAAGGTCGCGGTGAACGAGTTCCAATTCGCGCCCCGGTATCTGGCGCTGCTGGACAGCATCGACTACATCAAAGTCAATATCCAAACCACACCGGATATGGCCATGCACAACATTGTGGAAGTGGCCCACAGCATGAAAAAACGGTGCATCGTCACCAACATCGAGACGGAAGCCGACTACCGCAAGGCCCTGCTGATGAAGGTGGACGGCCTGGAGGGCCCCTACGTGGCCGAGCAGATGACCACCCGGGTCCACTCCAGCGCCTACCTCCAGTCCAGCTTCTTCCGGCTGATGGTGGCCATCACCCGGGACGAGCCGGACGTGGACGAGATCGAGCAGCTGATCTCCATGGACGCCAGCCTGACCTACAACCTGCTGAAGGTGGCCAACTCCGCTTTCTTCGCTCTGCGGAACCGGGCCACCACGGTACACCAGGCCATCATGACCCTTGGCCTGGGACAGCTGAAGCAGTGGATCTACCTCCTCAGCGCCAGCGTCAGCACCGAGGCCGCCGAGGCGGGCACGGAGGAGTTCCTGAAGCGCTCCTTCATGCGGGCCTCCTTCTGCCGGGAGCTGATGAAGTACGCCAAGAATATGCCCATCTCCCAGGCGGAAGCCTATCTCATGGGCATGTTCTCCACGCTGAACCACCTGGTGGACGCGCCCTTGTCGGAGATTCTGGAGGAGCTGCCCATCGCCGACGTGGTGAAGGACGCCCTGCTGAAAAAAGAGGGCCGCTGCGGCAAGCTCTACGAGCTTCTGCTGAGCTATGAGGCGGCCAACTGGAACGCCATCACCGCCCTGGCGGAGGAGCTGGGCATTCCCAACCAGATCCTGACCAACGTGTACTTCAACTGCATGGAAAACGTCAACGTGCTCTGGGAGCAGCTCAGCAGCACCGCCGCCGGGCTGGCGCCGGAGGGCGAGGCCGCCGCGGCGGAGGAATAAACAGCCCCGCGAAAATAAAAAGGTTCGGCGCTGTGCGCCGAACCTTTTGGCTTCCAGGGATCAGTCGTCCACCCGGGTGTGATGGGGCGTGAGCATGACCTTTTTGCAGGCTTGAATCAACTGGGCGGTGATGTCGCTGGCGAAGCGGTTCTCGTACACCGTGAGGCGGGGCACCCGCTCGTGCTGGCTGAGGACCACGTACTTGGGGGGCAGGTGGTTCAGGGCGTAGGCCCGAACGTCCACCCGGCACTTGTCGCAGCAGCAGATGCCGAACATCTTCATGTATTCATCCGCCTTTTCCTCCACCAGAAGCTGCATGACGTTGATATAGGAGGCGGGCTCTTCCTCCTGGGCGGGGGCCTCCGTTTCCGGTTCCTCCGCCGGGGCTGGGGACTGCTGAGGGGGCTCTTCCGCCTGCCGGACGGGTTCCGCCTCCGGGGCGGGCTCCTCCTTCTGAGCGGGCGCGGCCTTCTGCACCGGGGGCTGAGGGGGCGCCGCCTGGGGAACGGGGGGCTTGGCCGGCGCGGGGGCCTCCTCCAGCTCGGCCTCCAGGGCGTCCTTGATCTGGGAGGAGACGGCGGCGTCGGCGTTGATGGAGGAGATGATGGGGGCCACCGGCGCGGCGTGGGCGGGTTCCGGCGCGGGTCCGGCCTGGGGCGCGGCCTCCGGCTGGGCGGGGGCGGGTTCCGGCGCGGCCGGCTCGGCGGCGGGACCCCGGTTTTTGCTGAGCAGGTTCATGACGTGGGCGGTCTTGCTGGTATTGTTGGATGCCATAACGAAAACTCCTTTACATCAAAAAATCGAAAATCAGTACCGCACGATGCGGTGGTAACGGGCGGGAAACTCCGGGCCGGCCACGAAGTCCACAATCCGCCGGAGGTCGGCGGCGGCCTTGCAGCCGGGCTGGTAGGTCAGGACGCTCTGCCCGTGGGCGGGCGCCGTGGCCACGTTGACGCTGCGGCGGACCTTGGCGGGGAAGACCTGGCTGCCCAGCTGTTCCGCCACGGACTCCGCTAGGTCCAGAATCTCCCGGGAGAGGGTCAGGCGGCGGTCGTATTTGTTCAGCAGGATGCCCAGGACCTTGAGACTAGGGTTGAAGGACTTGCGGACGGTCTCGATGGTGTCCTGAATCTGGGAGACGCCCACCAGGCTCAGGACCTCCGCCTCCATGGGGACGATGAGCCCGGTGGAGGCCACGTAGGCGTTGATGGTTAGGATGTTCAGGGCCGGGGGCGTGTCGATGATGATGAAGTCATAGCTGGGTTTCACCACGTCCAGCTGCTGGGAGAGCATGAACTCCCGCCGGGGGGCGGTGAACTCCACCTCGGCGGTGGAGAGCATGATGTCCGAGGGCAGGATGTCGCCATACTCCGTGTGGGAGATGGCCCGCTCGATGGGGCAGGCGCCGGTGAGCACGTCGTAAACCGTTTTGCACTCCCCGATGTCCAGCCCCAGGGTGAAGCCCAGGTTGCCCTGGGGGTCCAGATCAACGCCCAGGACCCGCGCGCCCCGCTGCTTCAGGCCGCAGACCAGCGCGGAAACGGTGGTGGTTTTGCCCACGCCGCCCTTTTGATTCGTGACAGTGATGACCTGTGTCAAAGGATTTTCCTCCTTACTGTAAAAACTAAACGGGGACCTCTTATTTTTATTATACTATATGTCGATAAAAAAACATAGAGGAATATCAAAAAAATTCTAACTTCGATAGACCCCGCCCCGAAAGGGCCGGGGCGTCACCAGAATTCCTGAAAGGGGTTGTATGATATGGCAGTCAGCGGCGTAAGCAGTTCCAGAAGTATCTATGGAAATCGAAATGTGATTACGGGCCTTGCCAGCGGCATGGACACGGAGAGCATGATCGAAAACGCAATATCCGCGTACAAAAATAAGATCGCATCTCTGACCCAGAAACGCACCAAGACCGAGTGGAAACAGGAGGCCTACCGGAGCATCATCGACAAGATGTCCTCCTTCACCGACAAATATACCTCCTACCGTTCCGCCAACAACCTGATGTCCAGCAGCTTTTTCGACCAGGCGGTGAAAACCGTCTCCAAGGGCAAGTACGCCGATCTGGTCTCCGCCACCGGACGCTCCAGCAGCGACATTCAGGTGGACCGGGTCCGGCAGCTGGCCAGCGCCGCCACCTATAAGCTCAGCGGCACGGCCCTGGACAGCACCACCGCGGCCTTCGGACAGAGCAATGTCACCTCCGCCGCCTCCGATATTCTGGACCTGGACAAGAAAATCGACATCAGCAACCTGAACGGCTCCCTGACCCTGGCCTACGGCGGGTCCAGCGCCACCAGCTACCTGAGCCTCGAATTCGACGAGACCCAGACCTTCAAGGACGCGGACGCCCTGGTGGAAGAGATCAACAAGCAGCTGAGCGAACAGAGCGTCTCCATCGGCACCAAAACCTACACGGGGAAAGAGCTGCTGAACAACGTCGTCAAGGCCGAAGTGGGCAGCGACGGAAAAATCACCTTTACGGACCCGAAGAGAAACGGGGTCTATGTCAGCGGCGCCAGCGGCTCCGCCAAGGATCTGCTCCTGGGCGGCAAGGAGCCCAGCAGCGTGGCCGACAAGCAGATCAAATCCCTGACCCTCTCCTCCAACGCCCTGAAGACCGAGGAGATGTCCACACTGGAATACCTCTCCACCAGAGGGGCCAGCGTGGAAATCACCCTGGACGGCAAAACCAAGACCGTCAAGCTGCCGGGCAAGGACGACCTGCCCGAGCAGATTACGGGAGGGGCCCGGGACGCGAAATTCCTGGAGGCGTTTCAGAAGAACATTGACGACGCCTTTGGAAAAGGAAAGCTGACCGTCAGCGACGCCAACCGGAAGGAAGGCGCGGACGGAGCGGGCATCCAGCTCCAGTTTACGGCCCCCAAGGGCTCCACCTTCGCCATCGGCTCCACCAAGGGCGAGATGCTGGGCTTCGGCGAGAGCAACCGGGTCACCAGCTACCTGAACACCGGCAAGACCCTGGGCGAGCTCCTGGGCGACAAGGGCTTCGAGGGCCTGGAGGGCGTCAAGGTTCTCGCAAAGGACAAGGACGGAAAGGACATCCCTGGCCAGTACCTAAAAGACGATGACGGAAACTATATCTATGAGAAGGACGCGGACGGAAACACCCTCTACTCCTTCAAGGTTAACGGGAAGGAAATCGGACAGTTCAGCAAGGATACCACCCTTCAAACCGTCATGAACGCCATGAACAGCAACTCGGACTCCGGGGTCAAGGTGAGCTATTCCAAGCTGACCAACGAGCTGACCTTCACCGCCAAGGAAACCGGCGCGGCCAGCGAGGTGGCTTTCGAGGGCCTGTCCGGCAAGCTCTTCGGGGTTCCCGGCACCTATGACGACAAGGGCGGAACCTATACCAAGGGGCAGGACGCCATTCTGGAGGTCTCGGTCAACGGCACCTCCCTGGGTGAGATTACCCGGAGCTCCAACAACGTGGAGCTGGACGGCATGACCCTGAATCTCAAGGGAACCTTCGGCTACCAGACGGACGACGACGGAAACATCCAGTTTGAAGAGAAGGGCCAGGCAAAGGACGGGGATAAACTGCTCTTCAGCTTCCAGGGCGTACAAAAGGGAGCGAAGGAAACCAGCGACGGCAAGCTGGAATTCACGGATGAGAAGACCGGCAAAACCATATACGGAGAGCTTGTGGACGGGGAGCTGACCTTTAAGAATCAGGCCGGCGACCAGGTCTATGCCCGGGTGGACGGCCAGAACCGGCTGCGGTTTGACACGGACGCGTCCCAGTCCGTAAAGGGCGAGGCGGTCATGATCAGAGAGCCTATCCGGGACACCAAGACCGAGGCCGTCACCTTTGAGACCAGCTCCGACGCGGACAGAATCGTGGATGTCATTAAGCAAATGGTGGTCGACTACAACGCCATGGCCAAGGAAATCAAAAACGCTTACTCCACCCTGCCCGCCCAGCGGTCCAACGGCCGGTACTACGAGCCCCTGACCGCCGAGGAGGAAGAGGACCAGAGCGAGACCTTCATCAAAAACTGGAATGAGAAGGCCAAGCAGGGCATCCTCTTCGGAGACCGGGACCTGGCCACCCTCTACCAGCGCATGACCAGCGCCATCTCCGTGACCGGGGAGAACGGCGATGCCCTCCGGGCGGCGGGCATCACCGTGAACTACTCCAACGGCCTGAGCACCCTGGAGTTCAACGAGACGAAATTCCGGGACGCCCTGAACAACAACCCCGAGAAGGTCCGGGACGCCTTCACCTCCAGCACCGAGTCCGGCGCCAAGAGCAACGGGCTGATGCAGGCGCTGAAGCAGCCTCTGGATATGTACGGCAAGACCAGCGGCGGCAAGGGCGTGCTGGTGGAAAAGGCGGGCTCCTCCCTGGCGCCCAGCACCATGTACAACAACACCATCCAAAAAGAGCTGGACAACATCGACTCGCAGATCGAGCGCTGGCAGGATAAGATGGAAGACCAGATCGACCACTACACCAGCCAGTTCTCCCGGCTGGAGCAGCTGATCCAGCAGATGAACTCCCAGAGCTCTTACTTCTCCCAGCTGATGGGCGGCTGATTTTGAAAAGGCGGTGATCCACAGACAATGGATATGAAAGGCTATCAGTCGTACAAGGAGCAGAGCGTCAACACCATGACCCAGGGCGAGCTTCTTCTGCTGCTGTATGACGAGCTGTATAAGCGTTTGGCCCAGGCGGAGATTATGCTGGATCAGCAGAACTATCCCGTTTACGAGGCCTCCATTGAACGGGCGGTCGCCATCATCGACTATCTGGACTCCACATTGGACCGGCAGTATCCCATCAGCGGGAACCTGGCGCAGCTCTACGAGTATTTCACCTATGAGCTGGGCCGGGCGAAGATTGGCCGCCGCAAGGAGGTTCTGACCCACGTGAAATCCATGGTGGGCGAGCTTCGGGACGCCTTCCGCCAGGCGCAGAAGAGCGGAGACTCAGGAAAGTAGGTATGGGGATGGAAGCATCGGCGCTCTTGGACGCCCACGTGCAGCTGAAACGGATTTACACCGCGCTGAACGAGGCCCTGGACCTGACCCGCCAGCTGGCGGACGCCGTGGACCGGGACGACCGGGTCTCAATCCAGATGCTGACCTCCATGCGGCAGGAGCCCACCGACAAGCTGGCCGCGGCCCATCAGGCCCTGGACCAGCAGAAGCGGTCCCTGGCCCCGGAGGACGCCGGACGCCTGGCCGCCCTGCTCCAGGGAGCGGCGGCGGAGACGGCGGCGGAGACCCCCTTAGCAGAACAGATCAGCGTCAACCAGAGGACCTTGAAGCAGCTTGTGGACCTGGACCGGGTGGTCAACCGCAAGATCGCGAGAGAGAAGTCCGTATATAATTGAAGAGACACAGGAGAGCCGGGCCCCGGCCGTTCCAGCCGGGCCCCCGCCTTTCCTGCGCGTATGGACGGACGCCGGGAAGCACCGGAACGCGGCCCCCGGCGGGGCAAGATTTCAGGACTACGGGAGCGGGAGCTATGCCCACGATCACGCTGGAAAACGTAACAAAGAACTACAAGCTGGACCGACGGCAGCAGAAGGAGCGGAAGGGGAAAAAATTCGAGACCGGCGTGCAGGACATCAACCTGACCATCAAGCAGGGGGAGTTCGTCTTCTTCGTCGGCAGCAGCGGCGCGGGAAAGAGCACCCTGCTGGACCTGATCTCCGGGAAGCTGAAGCCCGACAAGGGCGCCGTGTACCTGGACAGGCGGGACCTCTCCAAGCTGATCCCCTGGAGCCAGAACCGGGCGGCCATCCTCTTCGGCCGGGTGCAGCAGGAGCACAGCCTCATCCGCAAGATGACCGTAGAGGAGAACCTCTGGGTGGCCGCCCAGGTGGGCCGCCGCCGCTTTGAGAGCACCAAGCACATGGAGCTGCGGGTGAAGAAGGTGCTGGGCCTGGTGGGGATGCGGGGCGTGGAGTCCCGATACCCCGTGGAGATGTCCATCGGCGAGTGCCGCCGGGTGGAGCTGGCCAGGGCCCTGATCAACAGCCCGCCCATTCTGGTGCTGGACGAAATCACCGCCAACCTGGACGACGACAACATCTGGGATATGTTCCAGCTGCTCCAGGAGGTCAACCGGAAGGGAACCACGGTGATTATGGCCACCCATGCCAGCCGGTATGTGAACATCATGCGCCGCCGGGTGGTGACGCTGGTGGACGGAAAGATCTTCGGCGACGTGGAGAAAGGAAGATACGGCGACGTGGTGTGAAAGCCGCGGGAAGCCGATTAGAATAAAAGAAGTCTTGATCCATTTAAGAAAACGAGGAGGAAGCAGGAAATGATAAAAAACATGAAGATCAGGAAGAGCCTGATCCTGGGTTTCGGGATTACCATCGTCGTCTCCGCAATCATCATCATTGTATCGCTGGTGCTGATGGCGGTCCAGAAGGGACAGTACACCGACATCCTGAACAATTATGTGAAGTCCAATGAAATGGTTTCCGAGTGCCGCATCAACTACAATATCGCCGCCCGGAGCCTGCGGGACGCGGTGCTGTCCGGCAACATGTCCAGCCTGGATACCACCAGCAGCAAGATGGAGGAGCTGACGGCGGAGATTGCCGCCCTGGAAAGCATTTATCCTCTGGAGGATAAGACGGAGCTGAACAATTTTACTAACCTGGTGGAGAGCTGGCAGAAGGAAGCCGCCACCATCAGCCAGACGGCCCGCACCAACCAGCAGCAGGCCGCCACCATGATTGTCAACGACTGCACCCCCGCTTTGAATCAGATGGCCGACGCCGGCACCGTGCTGGCCAATAAGCTCCAGACGGAACAGAATGCTATTATCAAACGGCAGAGCACGATCTCCAACATCGCCATGGCCTGCATCGTGGTGGCCATGGTCATCGCGACCATCGTGGTCCTCCGGCTGGCCCTGATCATCATCAAGAGCATCGTGGTTCCCACGGAGAAGGTTCGCGCCGCCCTGGTTGGCTTCAGCGAGGGCAAGCTGGATATCCCCGTGGACTATGAGAGCAAGAGCGAGCTGGGCGAAATGTGCGACGCCCTGCGGACCAGCCAAACGGTGCTGGACAGCGTTATCAAGGACGCCTGCCGCCTCCTGGAGGAGATGGGCGGCGGCAACTTCAACTGCCGCACCCAGGCCGAGAAGTATTACGTAGGCGAGCTGGCCAATATGCTCACGTCCATTCGGGCCATCAACCGCAGTCTCAGCGACACACTGATCCAGATCAGCCTCAGCGGCGAGCAGGTCTCCTCCGGTTCCGACCAGGTGTCCACCGGCGCCCAGGCCCTGGCGCAGGGCGCCACCGAGCAGGCCAGCGCCGTCCAGGAGCTGTCCGCCACCATCGCCGAGATTTCCAGCCGGGCCCAGAGCAACGCCCAGAGCAGCGAAATGGCCATGGACCACTCCAAGAGCGCCGACCTGCGGGTCCGGGAGAGCGCCGCGTACATGGACGAGATGGTCAAGGCTATGGAGAAAATTTCCAGCTCCTCCCAGGAGATCGGGAAAATCATCGCCACCATTGAGAACATCGCCTTCCAGACCAACATCCTGGCTCTGAACGCCGCCGTGGAAGCCGCCCGGGCGGGCTCCGCCGGCAAGGGCTTCGCCGTGGTGGCCGACGAGGTGCGGAACCTGGCCACCAAGTCCGACCAGGCCGCCAAGGCCACCAAGGAGCTGATTGACAACTCCATCACCTCCGTTCAGGACGGCAGCGAAATCGTCAAGCGGGTCTCCGAGTCCCTGGACAAGACGGTCCAGGCCACCAACGAGTCCATGTCCGCCCTCCAGGAGATTGCCAAGGCCGTGGAGGAAGAGGCCGAGGCCATCGCTCAGGTCACCGAGGGCATCGACCAGATCTCCAGCGTGGTGCAGACCAACTCCGCCACCTCCGAGCAGTCCGCCGCCGCCAGCGAGGAGCTGAGCAGCCAGGCCAGCCTGATGAAGGATCTGCTGAGCAAGTTCCGTCTCCGCAGCGACAGCGGTTCCTCCAGCTACAGCGCCCCCAGCTATACGGACAGCAGCGCCGAAACCTCCTATGACAGCGGCTACACCGCGGACTCCTCCAGCGCGTTCAGCAAGTATTGAGCGCCCGTCCGGGCAGCGGCCGGTTCCGCCGGTATTTAAGAAGCTGTATTCACAACCGCTGAACGCCGTCTGTGCGGTCTTTTTCCCGCCATACTGCGTCGCCTCCCCTTGCAATCCGTCAGGATTGCTGCGGGAAATCTCCTTGTCTGGCGAGAAAAATCCTCGCCCAGCCGGCATCCCCCGGTAATGAATACAGCTTTTCTAAGACGCGGACTGTCATGGAATGACCGCGGATTCCCTCGCGCCATTCCGCGCTGGCAGTAAAATCCCCTGCCATGATGCCAGAAGGCGGTTCGGTTCCGCCTTCTGGCATCATTTGCGCCTGTGAAAGGAGCGCCTCTTTATGAAGGATTTAAGAGCCCAGGAGCGGGATTTGATTTTCGCCCTGGATATCGGGACCCGCAGTGTCGTGGGCGTTGTGGGCAAGCCCTCCGGGGGCCGGTTCAAGGCCCTGGATATCGAAATGGCGGAACACAACAGCCGCGCTATGCTGGACGGACAGATTGACAACATCCATCAGGTGGGCTCCCTGGCCCGGACGGTGACGGACCGGCTGGAGGAGCGCCTGGGCGTCCATCTGGAGCGGGTGTGCGTGGCCGCCGCCGGGCGGGCCCTGCGGACCCAGAGCGGCAGCTTCACCATGGACATCAGCCAGGAAAAGACCATCAGCGCCGAGACCATCAGCCGCCTGGAGGCGGGGGCCCTCTCCGCCGCCGAGGAGGCGCTGCAAATGGAGGACGAGGTCCGGCGGCAGTTCTTCATGGTGGGCTATACCGTGGCCCAGTACCGGCTGGATAACTATCCCCTGGCCTCCCTCCTGGACCACAACGGCCAGAAGGCGGAGGCCGACGTGGTGGCCACCTTCCTCCCCGGCGAGGTGGTGGAGAGCCTGTACGCCGCCATGCGGACGGCGGGGCTCCAGGTCTCCAGCCTGACGCTGGAGCCCATCGCCGCCATGAACGCCGCCATCCCCGTGGAGCTGCGGCTCTTGAACCTGGCCCTGGTGGACATTGGCGCGGGAACCACGGACATCGCCGTCTGCCGGGACGGCAGCGTCACAGGCTATACCATGGCCACCATCGCCGGGGACGAAATCACCGAGGCCATCATGCGCACCTTCCTGGTGGACTTCCAGACCGCCGAGACCATGAAGCGGAACCTCCGCCTCGGGGAGGACGCCCACTACACGGACATTCTGGGGTTGGAGAACGTGGCCGCCTTCGACGAGATTCACGCCGCCATCCAGGAGCCCATGGGCCGCTTGGCGGAGGCCATCGCCGCCCAGGTTTCCAAGCTCAACGGCGGCGCGCCCTCGGCCCTCTTCCTGGCGGGGGGCGGCAGCAAGCTGGACGGCCTCCGGGAACGGGTGGCCCAGAGCATGGGGATGGACGAGCGCCGGGTGGCCATCGCCGGGAACAACTTCGCCAAAAGCGCCTTTGCCGACGAGCTGGACCTGAACAACCCGGAGTACGCCACGCCCTTAGGGATCGCCGTCTCCGCCGGGCTGGGTCTTCTGAACGACAGCTATGTCATCACCCTCAACGGGGAAACCGCCAAGCTCTTCCGCAGCGGCACCCTGACGGTCCGGGACATTTTGCTGATGAACGGCTATACCTACGCCGACATGCTGGGCCGATCCGGGAAGAACCTGGGCGTGACCCTCAACGGCCGGCGCATGGTTCTCCGGGGCGAGCCCGCCGCCCCCGCCATCCTGCGGGTGAACGGGGAGGAGGCGGCCATCAACGCCGTGGTCCACGCGGGGGACAGCATCAGCTTCCAGCCCGCCCGAGGCGGCAGGGACGCCGCCAAGACCCTGGGAGAACTGCTGGGAAAGGACTTCTCCGGCCGGGTTCTCCTGAACAACCGGGAGGGGGACCTCCGGGCCTCCCTCCACCAGGGGGACGTGATTCTGACCCTGGAGGGGCCCGCCGGGGTGCCCATTCCGCCCCTGCCTTCCCAGGAGGAGGAGATGCGGCCCCAGGAGGCCCCGGAACCCGAGGAGGTCCCCGCCCCGGAGCCGGAGACCCCGGACCCCCCCGCCCCCGAGACAGAGGCGGTTCCCCCCGCGCCCCCGGCCCCGCCGCCGGAGGCCCTGGAACCGGTAAAGCCCCTGATCCGCAGGCGGGAGGTGGAAATTCTTTTGAACGGCAAGCCCCTGGTCCTGCACCCCAAGGAGAACGGCCAGCCCTATTACGTGATGGACCTGCTGGAGCGCTCCGGTGTGGACTTCGAGAAGCTGGAGGGCCCCGTGCGCCTGGCGGTGAACGGGACGGAGTGCGGGTTCAGCCAGGTGGTGCGGGACCGGGATTCCATCACCATCCGCTGAGGCGGGCCGCTTGCGTATATTGTCAGTAGGAGAGTGAAGCGTTGAAACAGGATAAGGCTGATAAGATCATCCAAAAGGCGGAACGCAAGGCGGCCAAGGCCGCCAAGCAGGTGGAGGCCGCCGGGAAAAAGGCCGAGGCGGCCAAGAAAAAGCAGGAGGCCCAGGCCCAGAAGCGGGCCGCCAAGATTGCCGCCGCCGCCAGCAAAAAGGCCGCCGCCAAAACCAAAAAGGCCGACGCCGTGGCGAAAAAGGCCCAGATGGCCGCCCAGAAGGCCGAGGAGAAAAAGGCCAAGGCCATGGCGAAGGTGGCCGCCAAGGCGGTGGAAGCCTCCGAGGAGGGCGAGGCCGCCGGAGGCAAAAAAAAGAAGAGCAAGAAGAAGCTGCTGCTGATCGCGGTTCCGGTTCTGGCCGTGGCCGTGGGCGCGGGGGCCTTCTTCTTCCTGAAGGGCGGCGAAGAGGAGGAGGAGCCCCAGGAGCCCATCGCCGCCCCCGCCGAGTACATTTTGAACGAGGCCCACATCACCGCCCTGCCGGTGTGGGGGGACACGGTGCTGGTCTACCAGGAGGAAATCGTGCCCGAGGCCCCGGCAGAGTCCGAGGAGGGCGAAGAGGGCGAAGAGGCGGCCCAGCCCGCCGCCGAGGGAGAAGCGGGCTTCACCAAGATTCTCTACCGCTACGAGGGCTTACAGAACCCGGTGAGCCTGGTCTCGGCCTACGCGGCGCTGATGACCACGGAGGACGCGGGGTTCTCCGTGGTGGATGAGACGCTGCTGCGCATCGACCCGCCGGAGGAGCTGAGCGCCCGGGGCAGCCTCCAGCTGGCCCGGAACGTCCCCAAGGCGGAGGACGGCACCGGCGGCGGGGTCCACTCCCTGCTGCTGGACTGGGGGGGGAGCAATTGCTCCGTGACCTTGGATATGCCCGACGGCATCGTTCACGACCCGAAGCCGGCGGCTTCCGCCCCCGCGGCCCCCAGACGGGGATTGTCGGACCTGGAGGCCATTCACCCCTCCAAGCTGGGTCTCCCCGGCGATTCCATGGAGGCGTACACCATGCTTCCCCAGGAGGGCTCTGTCCGCATCGCCGGCTCCGTGTGCATGCGGGTCAACATCTATGAGGCGGGCGGCCAGATTGCCGGAAGCTACTTCCTGTCCAACGACGGAAAGCTCTACAAGCTGGACGAGGCCGCCAACGCCGTGGTGGAACTGGACTGGGATTGACCGGGCAGCAGCCGTAAACTGCCCGGCAGGCCCGCCAGGCGATAGGTCCTTTGGCCGGAGGCCGCCGTGAACAGGGGGGCCAGCAGGCTCTCCAGCACGCAGACGGAGGAACGAACCGAGAGGGCGTCCTGCCCCGGCGTCAGCGCCCGGGCGGTGTCCGGGTCCACCTGGGCGATGTCCAGGCCGTACTCCCGGCCCAGGGCCATGATCTGCTTGACCGTGACGGTCCGCCGGGCCTCCTCACTGAGGGGACGAAAGCCAATGATGCCGCTGAAGCGGCCCGCGATTTCAGGAAGCACGCCGAGACGCACCATGTTTCGGCGTGCTTCCTCGTTCTCCCGGAAGAGCCGCCGGGCCAGGTCCGCCGGGGAGGCGGCCTCCTCCGGTTCCTCCTCCGCCTGGGGGGCGGGGCGCTCCTGGGTGAAGCCCAGGGGGCGGGTCGCCGCCGCCGACAGGTCCGCGTTGGTGGTGAAGACCAGGACGCAGCGCCGGAAGTCCAGCTCTCGATCGCCCTTTTCGTCGGCCTTCCGGGCGGTGCAGCGGCCCTCGTCCAGAATGGACATGAAGACCTTCAGCACCTCCGGGTGGGCCTTCTCCAGCTCGTCGAACATGAAGACGGTGCGGGGATTCCGGCGCACCGCCTCGAAGATGGGCTGATCCTCATAGCCCACGTAGCCCGGCGGCGCGCCGGTGAGCCGGTGGACGGAATGGGCCTGGGTGAAGGTGTTCAGCTCGGTCCAGACGAACTGCCAGCGCTGGCCGCAGCAGCGCTCCAGCGCCGGGGCCAGGGTCTTCCCCAGCTCCGACTTCCCCACGCCGGTGGGGCCGTGGAGGATCAGGGACAGGGGCCGGACCGGGGCCCGCTTTCCCGCGTAACTGTAGAGCCGGAAGGCGGCGGCCTGGACGGCCCGCTCCTGCCCTAGGACCTGCTTTGCCAGCTCCTCCCGCAAGCGCAGATAGAGGGGCGGCCAGGGGGCCGGGCCGGGGCGGGGCTCCTCCGTCTCCAGGGCGGGGGGGCGGAAGGGCCGGAGGACGGGCTCCTCCGCCTCCAGGGCCGGGGGACGGAAGGGGACGGGCTCCTCCGTCTCCCGGCGAAGGGAGGCCAGCCGGTCAGTCAGGGCCTCATAGCTGTCAAACCGCCAGACGCTCCTGGCGAAGAGGGCCGCCAGCACCGGGCTGTTGCCCTGGTAGGAGAGGGTGGGCCGCCAGTAGAGCAGGTACTCCCCGCCCCGGTTTAAAAAGCCCAGGACGGCCTGCCGGGGGACGCAGCCCTCCGGCATCCGGCAGTCGGGGAACTCGTAGCTGCGGCCCTGCCGGCCCAGGGTGTCGACACAGCGCCGCAGGGTCTGCCGGACCTCCGGCCCGCCGGAACAGAATTGGGAAAACGTGACGCGCATAGACGCCTCCTCCTTTCACGTCTCCCAGTATTGCCGGATTTGGAAAATTTTAGAATCGGACAGCAAAACCCCGGCGGCGCGGAAGCGCCGCCGGGGTTTTTTTATTCCCTGTCCTGGTCCTGCCGGGCCCTTCGCTGGAGGATGAAAATGACCTGGAGCAGGCGCTGCTGCACGCTGGGAGGGGTGTCCACAAACTGGCAGCCGTACTCAAATTTTTTCACGTTGGCGGACGCCTGGGGCCGGACCTTGATGCGCTTGACCATGCAGGTGATGGAGAAGGGGTCCTCCGTGGGGAGGAGGGTGGACTCCAGGAGGAAGGTGCTCTCCAGCTGGAAGAGCTTTTCCGTCACCACCCGGACGCCGCCGCCGCTGATGTCCACCAGCTTGCAGGGGAAGCGCTGTCCCCCTGCGGTGGAGCGGACGTAGCCCTCCGCGTCGATGGGCTGGCGGAAGAAGCTGCGGTTCTCCGGGGCCTGGGGGTATTGGAGCTTTTCCACCCGCCAGAATTTCCGGTCGTTGGGCCCCACCGTGCCGATCAGGGAGAAGGTCTTTCCCTCCCGGGGGGCGCAGCGGAGGATTACCGGCTGGTTGTACTTCGCCCGGGGGAGGTAGTCCCCGGGGTCCGCCAGAACGTCCAGCTTGTCTCCGGCGTAGAGACGGATTCTGCCGAGGTACAGCCGCTCGCCGGAGGGGTTCAGCACCTCCGCCCGCATGCCGTCGTAGAGCTCCTCATAGTCGCAGGTGCCGGGGGCGGAGGGCGGGGGCGGTTCCTTTTTCAAGAATTTAAAGAATGACATGTATCTGCCTCCTTCCTTTTACCGGGTCAGAACCCGGTGCAGGATCACGGCCATCTCCGCCCGGCTGATGGACGCGCCGGGGTTAAGGCGGGAGGCGCTGTTTCCCCGCACGGCGCCCATTTCAATCAGGGCGGCCACGGAGGCCCGGGCGTGGGCGGAGACGCGGGACCCGTCGGCGTAGTTGGAGAGGACGGAGGTATCGGCCTCGGGCAGGGTCTGCCCGGCGGCCTGGATGGCCCGGCAGATCATGGTCATGGCGCTCTGCCGGGTGATGGGCTGGTCGGGCCGGAAGCGGCCGTTGCTGCCCTGGACGATGCCCAGCCGCTGGGCCGAGGCGATGGCCCCGGCGTAGCTGCTGTTCCGGGGCACGTCCCGGAAGCTGGAGGCGCCGGAGGTGGGGAACTGGAAGGCCCGGCAGATCATCAGGGTGAACTCTCCCCGGCTGATGGACTGGCCGGGACGGTAGGTGTTGTTTTTATAGCCGCTGGTGACGCCGCTGTCCCGGAGGTACTCGATGGAGGGCATGGCCCAGTCCCAGCCGCTGGCGGTGTCGGTGAAGGTGGCCCGGCAGTAGTTCCTGGAGAGGTCGATCCCCAGCACGCCGGAGGCGCTGGCCCCCTGGGCGTCGTGCATGGTGAAGGGGATGGTGACGGTTCCCTGGTACTCCGCCTTGGGAATGTAGCTGATCTGGCCCAGGTCCTGCACCTTGTACTGGGCCACGGTGTTGACCACGGCCCCCGTCTTGGCGGGGCCGTTGTAGCCCTGATAGAGCCGCCCCACGGTGGGCGTGGCGGTGAACTTGACGTAGGACAGGGAGCTGCCCAGGGTGGACTGGCAGAGGCTCTGGAAGTCCCTGGCCAGGAAGTCGATGGGAAGGGAGGAGCCCGTGTAGTAGATGGCGTAGGAGCCGGAGGAGGACCCGCCGCCCTCCACGGCGATGGTGAGGGTGCCGTCAAACCGGGTTCCCTTTTCGCTGTAGCCGGTGAAGGGAATGGTGACGGTGCCGGAGTAGCCGGAGGCGGGCACGAAGGTAATGCTGGAGAGGGCGGGGGTGCCGTCCCGGCGGTAGTCCGTGTTGGCCAGGACGTGAGAGCCGGTGGAGGTGGCGCTGACGTAGCCGTAGTAGAGGGTTCCGGCGCTGGCGGCGGGCAGGCTGGTGAAGCGGATGACGCCCAGGTTCTCGCCGGTGAGGCGGCGGCAGGCGTCGCTGAAATCCGAGACCCGGAGGGTGACGGTCTGGTTCCGGGAGATGGTGTAATGCACCGTTCCCTGGCCGCCGCTTCCCACGTGGAGAATCACATTGCCGGAGAAGGACGCCCCGCTGGAGTTGGTCCCCGTGTAGGGGATAGTCACGGTGCCGGAATAGCCGGAGGCGGCCACGAAGGTGATGCTGGAGATCATGGGATTGGAGGCCAGGTAGTAATTGGTGCCGGTGGAGACCCGGGTGCTGGAGCTGCTGGTGTAGTTCAGGTACAGGGTTCCGGCGCTGGCGGCGGGCAGGCGGGAGAAGCGGATGTAGTTCAGCCCCACGCCGGTGGCCCGCATGCTGGCGCTGTCGAAGTCCCCGATGCCGAAGGTCTGCCGCTGGTTGACGCCGAGGGTGTACTCCACCGTGGTGCCGGAGACGGCGCTTCCCCCGCCCGCGCCCACCCGGATGGTGACGGAGCCGCTGTAGGAGCTTCCGGCGCTGTCCACGCACTGGTAGGAGACGGTGACGTTCCCCGTGAAGCCCTCCGCCGGGACGAAGGAGACGTTGTCGATGGAGGGGGTGCTGGAGGCGTAGTAGCGGGTTCCGCTGCCCACCTTCTGGGAGAACTGGCCGGAGGGGCTGTAGTTATAGTACAGCGTGCCCTGGCTGGCGGGGGGCTGGGTGAAGGTGACATAGCGCAGGGCCTTCCCGTTGCGGCTCTGGCAGATGGAGGAGAAGTGATCCGCCGAGAAGGAGACCGGCTGTCCCGCCCCGGTGGAGTAGGACACGTCCCCGGTGGTGGCGGCCTCGATGCGGATGGTGCCCGAGAAGGTGGAGCCGTTGGTGGCCATGGCGCTGTACTCTACCACGGCGGTGCCGTCAAAGCCCGGCAGGGGGACGAAGGACACCTCCCGCAGGGCCCGCTGAGTCTGGCCGTTGGGCTGGTAGTAGTACCGCTCCGCGCCGCCCACGCCGTGGCCTGGGGTCTCGGGGGTCTTGTACTGATAGTAAAGGGCGCCGTTTGCCGTGGAGACCTTCAGGCTGTACACGCAGTCCAGGGGCGCCTTGGCCTTGCTCTGAGAGCGGGCGTTCAGCTGGCTCAGCAGGCCGGAGAAGGAGTACGAGGGGCTGGTGCCCATGTTGACGGAGATGGCGTCGGCCACGTCCTCGGACACCCGGACCTTGAAGCTGGAACTGCACGTGGTCCCCGCCGCCGAGGCGGTGATGGTCACGCCGCTGCCGGGGTAGTTGCCCGTGACCCGGCCGTTGACCACCTGGGCCACCGTGGGGTTGGAGCTCTCCCAGTTGATGGTTTTGCCCACGGCGTTGCCGAAGGCCTTATAGCTGACCACGATGTCCCGGTACTGGAAAATCTCCACCTCGGTATCCTTGGTCAGCTCCACCGTGGTGCCCTGGCCGCCGGTGGTGGACCGTTTCGTATAGCTCAGCAGCAGGCCGGAGACCTCCACGGTCCGCTCGGCGAACTTAGAGGAGTCCCCCTGGGCGGTGGCCCGGATGACTGCCTCCCCGGGGGCGTGGCCGGTGACGGTGCCGCTGCTGCGGTCCACCGAGGCGATGGAGGGGTCGCTGGAGGACCAGATGATGCGCCGGTCCTCCTCCGCGGCGCTGGCGGGATAGGCCACGGCCTGGAGCTTCAGGGCGCTGCCCGCGCCGGGGTCCACGTAGTTCCGGCCGTTGTTGGTGGGGCTGGTGGTGATTTCCACGCTGGAGATTTTCGGGGGCTTGGCCCCTACCACCCGCACGGCGCAGACGGCGCTGACGCTGGGGTCCGCCGTGGAGGTGGCGTAGATAGTGGTCTCGTCCCCCACCTTGGCCGAGCCGGTGAGGTAGATTTCCACGGTGCTGGTGTCGTCGGAGTTGGGGTAGCGGTAGTTGATTTTTCCCTGGTTGGTGGAGCGCCAGGTGAGAGACTTGCTGACGCCCGCCGGCGCGTCCACCGTGGCCTTGATTATGAGGGTCTCCCCCAGGGGGATGGAAGCGCCCTGGTGGTCCAGGGTGATGGTGATGGGCGTTGCGGGGGGTGTGGTGCCGTTTACTGTGACCACACAGTCGGCAGTATGGTTTCCATCCTCTGACGTGACGGTAATTCTGGAGGAACCGGCGGAGAGGGCGGTGACACGAAGGAGGGTCCCGCCGGATTTGGTTACGGATACTACGCCGGGGTTGGTGTTGTTTGTGATTGTGAAATTTTTGTTGGAAGCATTGGCGGGCTGGAACAGAACGTTAAGGTCGTCTCTGTCTCCTACGTCTAAAGTCAGAGGGGACGGAGACAGAGATATGCCGGTGACAGGGACGGTTATGGGAGTGGGGTCTGTTACTGTGACAGTGCAGGAGGCAGATAAGCCGTCCACCTTAGCTGTGATCGTGGCGCTTCCCGCTGACACGGCTGTGACTTTGCCGTTTTGGTCGACTGTAGCGACAGCTTGGTTGTTACTTTCCCATACAACGGTGTAGGTATCTCCGGGATCCGCTTGAATGTCACAGTGAAGGTCTCCTGTATCGCCACTATTCAAAGAGAGGCTAGTTTCTCTCAATGAAACGTCCGTGACTGTCGCCGAAGCGGGAACGGTCAGCAAAGAACACGCCAGGGTCAGGGCCAGCAGCATGGCTCCGGCCCGGCGGAGGAATCGCAGTTTCATAAAAGCATACACTCCTTTTCGAGTTCGAGAAAAACGAAGGAGGGCGGGCGGAAGCGCCCGCCCTCCGGGGGGAAGTCTGCGAGGTTGAGATTATTCGTCCACGTTCCAGGCCCGGTCCCAATCAACCCACCAGGTTGGATGGGTGGTGTCAGGAGCTTTGAGAATCACCTGCAGGTCGGGGGTGTTCTCCCGGACCACGCCGTTGGGGCCGCAGATGTCCGCGCGGAAGGAGATGTTCGAGCCGGCTCCCGCGTTGACCAGCCGGAAGGTCAGCTTCGGGCCTACCGTGGTTCCGTGCTTGGAATTGTTTGTGTTGATAGCCGGGTTGGTCAGTTCGATTCCCATGGAGGGATGCATAACGTACCCGATATTTACATGGTCATTATTTCCCAGGTGGTTGGTGGATACGTGCATGCCGTGGGCGTCCTGGCAGGTATCCACCGGTTTGCCGGTCTCCTGGCTGCCCACTCTCACCCGGTAGTGCAGGTCGTCGCTGAAGGTCAGCTCCAGCGTGCCCGTGTACATCTGTGCCGGATTGTTGCTGGTGTTGACGGGGTTCAGCAGGCAGCTTTGCACCTTCAAGACCCTGCTGTGGGTGTTGTAGTAGGACTGGCTGGCCCGGAAGCCGGTGATGGTGGAGTTGTCCGCCGTTGCTACCGCGATGACCGTGTAGTAGTTGGTGCCGGACATATGCTCGGAGAAGCCGATGAGTCCCGTGCTGTTCCGGGCGGGGAGGTTGTTCCGTCCCCAGTAGCCGAACTCCAGGAAGATCTCGTTGGGGTTCACCGAGATATAGTTGGCATAGGTCCGCTTGGTATTGGTGGAGGCGCACTTGTCAAAGATGCTGTTGTCTGACCCCGGATAGCTCTGGAGCATAGCGTCCAGCACGGTGCCGCTCCAGCCCGAGGGCAGCGGGTTCGTGGTGTCCAGCATGCTGCCCGAGAAGGCCCGGTTGAACACGTTGCTGCTGCCGGGGTTGAAGTAGGTATTCCGCACCAGCACGAAGGACAGGGTGGACGAGGGGGTGACGGTGAAGGTGGCCCCGGTGGTGCCGCTGGGGTCGATGGTGATGACCGGCGGGTCCGGCGGCGTGGTGGTGAACTTATAGCACAGCACCTGGTCGCACATGGTTCCGGCGGTGTTGGTGGTGGCCAGGTAGAGGAGGTAGGTCCGGTTGGGAATCAGTCCCTGGATGTCCAGCTGGGTGCCCCGGACCCGCTTGAGGGTGTCCCCGGTGTCGCCGAACTTGGTGGTCAGGGCGTTCTGGACGTATTCCTCCGCGTTGACCACGTACTCCGGCATGGGATGGTCCTGATGCAGCCACAGGGGCGGATTGGCGTCATAGCTGGTGGGGATGATTTCCAGCCTGGGCTTGGTCCCCGCCGCGTCGACGCCGGGGTACTCCTCCCGCATGGTGTAGGTGTTCCCTATGGGCTTGTCGTCGGAGTCCGTCTGTACGTTCTCCAGGGGGATGGCCATCCAGTACACCGTGCCGAAGTTGTTCACGTTCACGTGGACCTGGACCCGCTCGCTGCCCAGGATGATGCCCTCTCCCTGTACGGAGACCACGGGGGCCTTGTCCGGCGGGTCGATGGTGATGGGGAAGCGGTCCGGGTCGCCGATGGCGGTGATGTTCCGGTCGGTGAGGTTGGCGGCGGTGCCCTGGGTCCGGGCGATGGAGGCCAGCTCCGTGTTGGTGCCCGCGAAGACCTGGACGTACATGTTGACCCGCTGGGTCACGGTGGATTCCGTGGGCACCACGGCGAACTCCAGCTCGTCAACGAACTCATTGAGGTAGGGGCGGCCCTTATCCGCCGTGATGCTGCCGAAGAGTCCGCTGGAGATCAGGGTGGTGGACCCGCTGCTGTTGAAGTTTCCGTTCAGGCTGTTGTAGACTTCATTTCCGCCGGAGCCGCTGAGGTTGGGCCGGACGGTGCCTAGCAGCGTCCAGGAGGAGCCGGGGACGTGGGGCCGGACAAAGAGGTCGTACTTCATGCTGGCGTTGGTCCAGATGATCATGTCCCAGCGGGTGTCGCGGGAGACGGCCTCGGTGCCCTCGGGCACCATGTAGAAGATTTCGGCGGGCCGGGTCTCCCCGTTGTAGGTGACGGATTCCTCCGACGTGTTGTCGAAGATGTTTATCGTCGCAAACGCCGTGGTAAAGTGCAGGTAGGTGGGGCTGACCATGGGGTTGGAGGAGGTGTCCTCGATGTTCTGGAGCATGAAGTAGTAGGACGCGCCGCTCTGGAGCTTCAAGCCCACGCCGTCGCCGGGGAAGGTGATGACGGTCTTTCCGTCCTCCCGGGAGACCTTGGCCTCCCGGTAATCAATCCAGGCGGCCGCGGCCTCCAGCTGTTCCGTGGACTGGGAGCCGTCCTTGACCGTCACCTTGCTCTCGGGCCGGGGCCGGCCGTTGGCGTTGGCCGGGGGATTGCCGGTGTAGAAGGAAATGTACTTTTGCAGCACTGTGGCCAGGTCCCGCTTGGCGGCGTCCTTGTCGCTGCCGGAGCTGTTCTCCACCCGCTGATAGAGGGCGTAGAGATCGTCGGGCTGGGCCAGGTTCCGGTCGCCGATGCCCTGGACCACCTCGCTGAACTCAATGTACACGTCGCTCTCCGCCCAGGGCCGGTCCACGTTGTTGGCGTCCGTGGTTTTGTCGCTGAAATCCAGCGTGGCCGTGGGATTTTCATTGTCCAGGGTTTTGATGGGATAGGGGAAGTCAATGGTCTTGTTGTAGACGCAGTAGTTCCCGGCGGTATCCTTGGCGGTGTAGAAGAGGTCGTAGGAGGTCTGGGGCTCCAGGCCGGTGACGGTGAAGCTGTAGGCCGTTCCGCCCCTGGCGGCCCGGACGGGGCCGCCCTTGCGGATGACCCGGCCGCCCACCAGGACGCCCTCGATGCGGATCTGATCCAGCTTGGTGGGGTTCTCCTTGTTGATGCCGAAGTTGTCCCCCTGCTTTACCACCACCCAGTTCAGCGTGCCGGGTTCGTCCAGGGTGAAGGACATGGTGACGCTCCTGGCCGCGTTGCTGACCATGTGGAGGTCCTGAATCGTCGGCGGGGTCAGGTCCTTGGTGGTGAAAGTGAGCTTGCGGACGGTGGAGCTCTTTCCGTTGTCCGCGTCGTTCAGCCAGAGGTAGAGGTCATACTGGGTCTGCTCCTGGAGGTGGGACGTGTTGATCCGGGAGACCAGGAAGGGGGTGTTCTTCCGCAGGTCCACCACGCCGTGGCCCAGGTTGCCCGGCAGGGCCCCGGTGCGGAAGTCCGCCGCCGTGGGCGCCGTGGAGCCTCTGGGGAAGAGGGCGTAGTACATCTGGCAGTTCTTGGTGGCCATAACCATGACCTGGGCCACCTGCTCGTTGTCCGCGTCCAGGGTGAGAATGGGCGTCTGGGGATAGCCCGCGGCGAAGTTGGGCGCGGAGTCGTCCGGCGTCGTGAAGGCCAGGACCTTCACGGGGCTGCGGCGGCCCCTGGCGTCCTCCAGCATGGCGGAGAGGTAGTAGGAGCCCTCGCGGGTCAGGCCCGTCAGCCGGGCGGTGAAGTCCGTGTTGGCGGCCGTGGCGTTGATGGAGCCGCTTCGGATGATCTTGGGATAGGAGCTGGGATCCAGCAGCTCCTCCTCGCCCACGGAGCCGTCCATCAGGGCGGTGAGGGCCCAGCGGATGGTGCCCGCCTTGTTGGTGCGGAAGACCGCGTTGGCGGAGGTGGGGGCGATGTTCCGGGCCTTGGGATAGCCCGCCAGGATGCGGGGGTCCTCCGAGGCTTCGTTGGCGGTTTTGTTGTCCATATTTTGCCCGTGGACATTGGCCGTGATGCCGGGCCGGATGTAGATGGTGTCCGGCAGCATGGAGACCGTGGAGCCCGGGGCGTTCACGTTCAGGTGGCTGATGCTGCCGTCTCCCGTGACCTGGGTGGCCCGGTCCAGGTTCAGCTCCCGGATGGAGGCCAGGTTGTCGATGGTGACGGTGGAGCCCTCGGCCTTTTCGTCCACAGTGACCACGTCGGCCACGCCCTGGGCGATCTGGAGCTTGGAGTTGGGCGTGAAGTTGATGACCCGCTTGAGGTTGCCCGCCAGCTGGAACTGAGAGCCGTCGGTGCCGTCCAGCCGGATGGTCTGGAGGCCCAGGCCGTCCTCGGTCCGGTCCTCAATGTAGGCGGAGGAGCGGATGGTGACCTCGTCGATGTTGGTGAGGCCCTCGGCCTCCAGGGAGAGGAACTGTCCCGAGATGCTGTCCAGCTCCAGGCCCCCGGCGGTGACGTTGCGGAGGACGACGCTGTGCTTGCCGCCCTCGGCCTCTCCGCCGCCGCAGATGACGATTTTGCCCAGGACTTCCACGTTCTCAAGTTCCACGTTGCCCAGGCCCACGCCGCCGGTGAGGTAGAGGTTCCCGGTGACGATGGTGTCTTTCAGCTTGACTCCGGGGGTGGTGATGGTCAGGTTGCCGTACACGCCGCCGGAGGTCTGCTCGCCGGGCTCCTGAATCAGGGTGCCCAGGGCGCGGACCAGGAAGCAGGCCATCTGGCCCCGGGTGATGGGCTCCTTGGGGCGGAAGCTGCCGTCGGAGTAGCCCTGGATGATGCCCAGCTCTGCGGCCTCCTGCACCAGCCCCCGGCTCCACCCGCCGATTTCATACATGTCGGTGAAGGTGGAGTTGGCGGCGCCGGTGACGCCCTGGAACCGGAGGCACCGGCCCAGGAAGACGGCGGCCTGCTCCCGGGTCACCAGGGCGTAGGGCGCGGCGGTGGTGGGGCTGGAGCCGTTGAAATAGCCCGCCTGGTGGGCGATGCTGATGTCCTCGGCGAACCAGTCGTTGGGGTTTACGTCGGCGAAGGTGTGGGGGCCCACGTCGGTATAGCCGAAGGCCCGGTTCACCAGGGTGACGAACTCCGCCCGGGTGATGTTCCGGTCCTCATGAAGGTTGCCCTGGGAGTCCCCCCGCATGACGCCCCACTCCTGGACGATCTCCAGGTAGGGCTCCATCCACTCCGCCGCCCGGACGGGGCGGACGGCCAGGAGGGAGAAGAGGGTCAGGGCGGCAAGAACCAGGGCCGCCAGTGAGACGGACCCTGGTAAGCGGGCGCGGCGGGCGCGGGTTTGGTCAGACATTTTACGATACCTCCTCAATCCGTCATTCCTGAGCGTCGCGGCTTTGCAGCTGGAGGCTGAACACGGCCTCCCGCACCACGACCTCCTCGTCCTCGCACATGTCCACGAACTTGGTGGCGTACATGAAACGGCCGTTTTGCAGCTCCTGCTTGCGCAGAACCTCGCAGCGAAGGATCACCGGTTCCTCCGTGGGGGTGACGACGATCTCCATCAGCTCGTGGAGCTCCAGCGAACAATCGGTGTAAAAGGCGACGCCGCCGCAGCTGAGGTCGATGGACTGGGCGCTCTGCCGCCCCGCCCGGCATGAGCCGGGCAGCGGGTACAGGAAGGTGTCGAATTTCACCGGCACCCGCAGGTTCCGCCGGATCTCCGGGTCCAGGGTGGCGATCTTCTCCACCAGCACGGCGTCCCCCCGCTGGCGGAGGATGCGGCACTGGATGGGCAGCTCCTCGGTGCTGGCGCTGAACAGGGTGATGACCTCGTGGGCCATCACGTCGTCCACCTTGTTGCCCAGGATGTTCAGCCGCATGGGCGAGGTTCCGGCGGGAGTGGCCAGCTCCCCGTTGGCCAGGGCGTGGTTCTGGGTGTCCAGAATCAGGTATGTACGGTTGGCTGTCATGTGGGTTCCTCCGTTTCTCTGGATTGGCGGCGCTCCTCCTGGGCCTTCAAATTCCCGGTGGGGTCGAAGTGGAGGAAGTACACGTAGATTTCCACGATGGCCTGATACAGGCTCTCCGGGATCTCCTGCCCCAGCTGGAGCTGGGTGAGGATGGTGGAGAGGGAGTTGTCCTCGTATATGGGCACGCCGCAGTCGGCGGCGGTCTCCACGATCTTTTCCGCCATGTAGCCCATGCCGGAGGCCACGATGACCGGCGCGGTGTCCCCCGGCCCGTATTGCAGGGCCACGGCCTTCTTGGCCCGGGTGGTTCCTTCAGATCTTGACATTGACACTGTTCTTCCCTTCAAAGAGTTTGGGGAACACCTCGGTCAGGGTGACCGGGCGGTCCATCCGGCGGACGGCCACGCGGGCGGGCTTCAGCTCGTTCCGGGTGAGAATCTGGGACACGGCGTCCCCGATCTGCTTGGAGAAGGGGACGGCCTTGTCCGGGCAGGAAATCTGCACGTCCACGTCGGTGTCCTGGGCGGTGAGAATCACGTCGAACATCCCCAGGGACTGAACGTCCATCTTGAAGAGCAGGCGCATGATGTTCTTCCCGCCGCCCCCGCCGCGGCCCTGCCCGTCCTCGGCGTCGGGGTCCACCCACAGCTCGGAGAAGAGCATCCTCCCGTCCCACTCCAGGGGGAGGATATAGTGGTTGACGGGCATGTAGACGCTCTCGTTCAAAAGCATGGCGGCGATGAGGTTCTGGAATGCCTGCTGCACCTCGGCGCTGCCCTCCCCCCGGAAGGCCCGGGCGGCGGCGGCGGCAAGCTGGTCGGCGAACTGGACGGCCCCGCCGTTCTCTCCCCCGCCCCGGCTTCGCAGCAACAGCAGGAGGGACTGGTCGTCGATGCCCCCCAGCTGGCCCTTGAGAGTGCCGTAGCCGCTGAGCTGGTGGAAGCCCTCCAGCAGCTTTTCCTCGGACCCGTTCTCATACCGGGCCACGTTCAGCGCCAGCATGGTCAGAAGGCTTCTGGGCGTGCCCATGTCGTGGGTCCGCTCCACGTAGGAGGACATGTAGGGGAAAATCTCCCGCTGGAGCAGCTGGAGGTTCCCCTGCCGGTTTCCGGCGGCGATGCCGTTCTGGAGCCGGGCCGTCAGCTCCCGGAGCTTCTCGGCCCAGCTGGCGGGCATGGCGTCCGCCATGGACTGGAGGTCCCGGAGGAGGTTGCCCTCGATGTGCTTGGTGGAGTCGAAGTCCACGTAGGCTTTTAAGAATTGCAGAATATCCGCCCTCACCCCGTCGGAGGAGGCCCGGTCGTAGGCGTTGCGCAGCAGGGCGAAGAGGGCCCCGCCGAAGCGGGTGCCGGTTTTGAACTGCCCCTGGAGGAAGTCCAGGAGCTGGCTCTCGTCCATCCGCAGCATCTCCAGCAGCCGGGCCATCTCCTCGGCGATGCCGGCGCTGAGGCCCGAGGAGACGACGACGCTCTCCCGCCCCGAGAAGAGGAGGGAGAGGCTCTGCGCCAGGCTGGGGGTCTCCCGCAGGCGCTGGAGGAAGGTTTGGAAATTGGAGTCGTACCGGATTCCGCCGTCCCCCTGGAGATTGCTGTCCTGCTGTTCGGTCCGCCCGTCAGCGCGGACAACCTTACTGGGATCAGGAACATTTTGGATTTGTGTGTTGTCCGGTGAAACCGTGATATTCCGGTTGATTGCGGTTTTGTCATAACCGGGGACCGGGTTGGTGGCGCCGAGAAGATCGGGCATTCGTGACACCTCACAGAAAAAACTTGCCGCCGCTACTTATTTTTTTAGCGCAACAGGTCGATAGTAATGAAAAAGGCTGATAAGGTGGTGTTTTCGTGAGCAACAATGATATCTTAGATATGTATATCTATGAAACCAATACGCTTCTTGAACAGCTGGAGAGCATTGTTCTGGACGCGGAAAAGGAAAATACATTTTCCCAGGACAATGTCAACGAGATTTTCCGCATCATGCATACCATCAAGGGCTCTTCCGCCATGATGGAATTCGACACGCTGGCCAGGGTCTCCCACCGCATTGAGGACATGTTCTTCTTAATCCGGGAGGGCACCATGTCCGTCGTCAAGGAGGAGGACCGCCCGGCCCTCTTCGACGTGATGCTCCACTCCGTGGATTACTTCCGGGAGGAAATGGAGAAGGTGGAGGCAGAACAGCCCCTTAATGAAGATGTCGACAGTTTCCTTGGAAATATTAATAGTTTGATCGCCAAAATTAAGGGGGAAGAAATTCCAGCGGAGGCCCCGGCCCCGGCGGCCCCCGCCCCGGCCCCCGCTCAGGAGGCGGCGCCGGAGGTTCTCGCCCCCGCCCAGACCACGGAGGGCAACGCCGAGTTCCCCTACGAGCTGCGGGTCTTCTTCGACGAGGGCTGCGGCATGGAGAATCTCCGGGCCTTCATGCTGGTCACCTCCGTTCAGGGCTTCTGCGCCGACGCGGACTTTACCTATCAGCCCGCCGGCGTGGAGAGCGATTCCTCCCTCTCCGAGTTCGTGATCGAGCACGGCTTCCTCCTCCAGTTCCGCAGCGACGCGGACCGGGCCAGGGCCGTGCCCATCGTCATGACCGCCGGGTCCGTCCACTCCTATGAGGAGCGGAACTACGTCCCCGCCCCGCCCCCGCCGGCGGAGCCCGCCCC
>CAJUJW010000023.1 GCA_910586735.1 uncultured Oscillibacter sp.
CGGCTACCACGACTCCCAGCACTACACCTCCGCCTGGGACCTGTACCTCATCACCAAAGCCGCCCTGGAATACCCCATGTTCATGACCATCTGCGACGCCAGCTCCCACACGGTCCCGGCCACCAACATGTCCGACGAGCGGGTGCTGAACAACACCAACTTCCTGATCCGAAGCGGCCGGGAATACTACAACGCCGATGTCCACGGCGTCAAGACCGGGTCCCACTCGGCGGCGGGAAACTGCCTGGTCACCACGGCTCAGCACGCCAGAATGGACCTGCTCTGCGTCATCCTGGGGGCGGACCGGACCCAGGACGAGAAGGGCACCTGGTGGACCTACAGCTTTGTGTACACCGACAAGCTCTACAACTGGGCCTTTGACAACTTCGCCTACCAGACGGTCTTGAAGGAGGACGGCGTGGCCGGGGAGGCCCGGGTGGCCCTGTCCTCCAAGGACCACGTGACCCTCCGCCCCGCCAAAGCGGTGGAGCTTCTGCTGCCCAAGGGGGTGGAGCTGGAGGAGCTGGAGAAACGCGTCGCCCTGAAAGCCGACCCGGCGGAGGCCCCCATTGAGGAGGGGGACGTGCTGGGCACTCTGACCGTCTCCCTGGACGGGGAGGAGCTGGCGGAGGTGGACCTGCTGGCCTTTACCAGCGTGGAGGCGTCCCGCCTGCGGATCTTCTGGCGGGACCTGAAAAACTTCTTCTCCACCGCCGCCGCCAAGACGGGGCTGATTGCCGCCGCGGTCCTGGCAGTGTTCTTCGGGGGCTGGAGGCTGCTGTTCAGCCGCCGCCGCTCCCGCTATGGCGGCCGCCGGGGAGGCGGAGGAGGCGGAAGCCGCCGGGGAAGCTACCGGGGCAGCCGGAGGAGACGGTAAGCGCAAAAGAGGAGGCCGCCCCGGGGCGGCCTCCTCTTTCATTTTCAGGCGCGAGTTACAGATTCTTCAATACGCCGCTCTCTTCGTTGAACGCCTCGATGAGGGCGTCCAGGTCCTTGGCCTGGGCGTGGACCGCGTCCCAGGTGCCCTCGGTGTCGTACCACAGGGCGTTGAGCTCGTGCATGTCCTTCCCCTGCTGCTCCACCCAGGTGTAGTATTTCAGGTTGTGGACCCGCTTCCGGTCCGCGTAGGTCAGCTCCATGAGATTGTCCGTCTTGAGCCCCAGGATGTGGAGGCAGTGGTCCAGCCGGGCCTCGTGGACGCTGTAGGCCCCGTGGAGCTCGTTCAGCTCCTGGACGCGGCTCTGGTACATGACGGCGGAGTCCGTCAGAACGGTGCCCACCACGTCCCTGTCCGTGAACTCGTAGTACTTCGCCATCTTGATGCAGCACAGCACGTTGGCAATGCCGGAGATGCCCAGCCAGGTCAGCTTTTCCACCAGCGCCGGGTCCAGCTTGAGGGTGTGCAGCAGGTAGTCCTGGCCCTCCGGGGTGTTGAAGAGGCGCAGAAGCCGCTGGGAGTCCTCGTCGTCAATGGCGATGGCCATATCCGTATTTTTTACATTGTGAATCCAGGGGATGTGCTTGTCTCCAATGCCCTCAATCCGGTGGCCCCCAAAGCCGTTGTTCAGGATGGTGGGGCACTGGAGGGCCTCGCCCACGCCCAGTTTCAGGTGGGGATAGCGCTCCTTGAGGAGGTCCCCGGCGCTCATGGTCCCGGCGGAGCCGGAGGTGAAGCAGGCCCCGGCGAAGCGCTCGCCCGGGCGTTTGACCGCCTCAAACACGTCGGCCAGGGCCGTACCCGTGACGTTGTAGTGCCAGAGGGGGTTCCCCATCTCCTCGAACTGGTTGAAAATCATGTACTGGGGGTCCAGCTTCAGCTCGTTGGTCTTGTCGAAGATTTCCTTCACGTTGGACTCACAGCCGGGGGTGGCGATGACCTCCGCCCCGATTTCGTGGAGCCAGTCAAAGCGCTCCTGGCTCATCTCGGCGGGGAGAATGGCCACGCCCTGGGCCCCCAGCAGCTTGGAGTTGAAGGCGCCGCCCCGGCAGTAGTTGCCGGTGGAGGGCCAGACGGCCTTGTGCCTGTCCACGTCGAACTGCCCCGTCACCAGCCGGGGGGCCAGGCAGCCGAAGGAGGCCCCTACCTTGTGGCAGCCCGTGGGGAACCACTTGCCCACCATGGCGATGATACGGCAGGGCACGCCGGTGAGCTCCGGCGGCAGCTCGATATAGTTGGGCACGGCCTGGAAGAGGCCGCCGGACTCCTTGGCCTCGTTCTTCCAGGTGACCCGGAAGAGGTTCAGGGGGTTCACGTCCCAGAGGCCCACGGATTTCAGCTTGTCCTGAACCTTGCCGGGGATGGTCTCCGGGTGCTGCATCTGGGCGATGGTGGGAATGAGGATGTTGTTTTCCCGGGCTTTTTTCAGGTTGTGCTCCAGCCCCTGGCGGTTGATGGTGAGATCGATCATGTCAATTGCCCTCCTGTTTATTCATATCAATATAGGAATACAGGGTATACTTGGAAATGCCGAAATACTTGGCCACCTTGTCCCCGGATTTCGTAATGAGAAAGGCCCCGTTCTGGCTGAGGAACTGGATGGCTTTCACCTTGTCCTCCTTGTTCATCACGGCGGCTGGCTTCCCCACCAGGGCCACGGACTGCTGGATCAGCTCGTCCAGCAGGTCGTTGACATTGGTGATTCTCTCCGGCTCGGCGGGGACCTCCTCCCCGGTGGAGACCAGGTCGTGGAGGGCCTCCTCCATGAGGATGAGGCGGGAAATGTCGTAGTTGATGGCCAGGATGGCGGAGACCTTCCCCTTCCGGTCCCGGATATAGACGGTGGAGGATTTGAGAATCTTCCCGTCCGGCGTCTTGGTGAGGTAGCACAGGTGGTCCTTGGGCTCCGGGTCCTGGGTGCGCAGCTGCTCCATCACCACGTTGGACGCCCCGTCCCCCACCTTCCGCCCGGACACGTGCCCGTTGGCGATGAAGACGATGGAGCGGTCCGGGTCCCGGCTCAGATCGTGGATGGCCACCTCGCAGCTGCCGCCAAACTGTGCGGCAATGCCGGCGGCCACCTGGCGCAGAAGGTCCAGCTTGCTGTTTTCCGTGGGTGATCCCCCCTTTTCAGGCTGTTTTTTTGGATAAAGCCACCGATTCACAATAGCATCATACCACAGTCATTGGAAGAAATCAACATCAATTCAAAAAATTTTTTTGGTTTTCAAAAATTTTGTTTGACAACGGGAAATCTTGTGATATGATAAGGCTGTAAGGAACAGACGGTGAAAACGCGAAGCCGTCAAAATAAAAATAAAATGGAGGTCTGCATCATGGATTTCGAGAAGATCAAGTCTGCGGCGGAGGGCTACAAGGCGGAGATGTCCCGGTTCCTGCGGGACATGATTTCTCACCCCAGCGAGAGCTGCGAGGAAAAAGAAGTGGTCATGTGCATCAAGGCCGAGATGGAAAAGCTGGGCTTTGACCAGGTGGAGATCGACGGCCTGGGCAACGTCATCGGCTGGATGGGCCAGGGCGAAAAAATCATCGCCATCGACTCCCACATCGACACCGTGGGAATCGGAAACATCGACAACTGGGAAGCGGACCCCTACAAGGGCTATGAGACGGAGGACATCATCTTCGGCCGGGGCGGCAGCGACCAGGAGGGCGGCATGGCCTCCGCCGTCTACGGGGCCAAAATCATGAAGGACCTGGGGCTCATCCCCGAGGGCTACAAAATCATGGTGGTGGGCTCTGTTCAGGAGGAGGACTGCGACGGCATGTGCTGGCAGTACATCGTCAACAAATACTTCCAGGGACCCGAGGACGCCCGGAACAAAATCGAGTTCGTCATCTCCACTGAGCCCACCGACGGCGGCATCTACCGGGGCCACCGGGGCCGCATGGAGATCCGGGTGGACGTGAAGGGCGTTTCCTGCCACGGCTCCGCCCCCCACCGGGGCGACAACGCCATCTACAAGATGGCCGACATCCTCCAGGACGTGCGGGCCCTGAATGAAAACGGCGACGGCCCCTCCAACGTTGTCAAGGGCCTGGTGAAGATGCTGAACCCGGAGTTCAACCCCGCGCACTACGAGGACGCCCAGTTCCTGGGCCGGGGCACCTGCACCACCAGCCAGATTTTCTACACCTCCCCCAGCCGCTGCGCCGTGGCAGACAGCTGCTCCATCTCCATCGACCGGCGCATGACCGCCGGGGAGACCTGGGACTCCTGCCTGGAGGAAATCCGCCAGCTGCCCAGCGTGAAGAAATACGGGGACGACGTGAAGGTCTCCATGTACATGTACGACCGCCCCGCCTGGACGGGAACCGTCTATGAAACGGAGTGCTTCTTCCCCACCTGGATCAACAAGGCCGGCGCGGCCCACGTCCAGGCCCTGGTGGACGCCCACCACGCCCTGTGGGGCGAGGAGCGCATCGGCCACGCCGACGAGGACCCCAAGAAGGACGCCATGCACCTGCGCACCGGCCGCCCCCTGACGGACAAGTGGACCTTCTCCACCAACTGCGTGTCCATCCAGGGCCGGTACGGCATCCCCTGCGTAGGCTTCGGCCCCGGCGCGGAGAGCCAGGCCCACGCCCCCAATGAGATTACCTGGAAGCAGGACCTGGTGACCTGCGCCGCCCTGTACGCAGCCGCCATCCCCCTGTACAAGCCGGAGAACAAGACCGCCGACGTGACGGAGTTCCGCCAGAGCCTGACGGACAACGACATCAAATAAATTTTTCGGTAAATCACCCCGTAGGGGACGGCCCCCTGGCCGTCCCGTTCCCCCCAGAACCACCGCAAAACGGGAAACGGTCCCATGCGAGGGACGAAATGCCGCACAGGGGCAAGGCGGGGACGGGCCGCCGAGGGCGGCGGCCCCTACGGTTTCCACCTGTTGAAGCCGGGACACCAAATAAAAAATAAGGAGATTATTCATATGTCTAAGACCATCGAGCTGGCGCAGCACCTGGAAAAGCTGCACATCAACAACATGTACAAGTCCGACTTCTACTGGACCTGGGACAAGACCGACGAGGAGCTGGACGCCATCTTCACCGTGGCCGACGCCCTCCGGGACCTCCGGGAGCGGAACAAGTCCACCCGCATCTTTGACTCGGGCCTCGGTATTTCCATCTTCCGGGATAACTCCACTCGGACCCGCTTCTCCTTTGCCTCCGCCTGCAACCTGCTGGGTCTGACCGTCCAGGACCTGGATGAGAAGAAGTCCCAGATCGCCCACGGCGAGACCGTCCGGGAGACCGCTAACATGGTGTCCTTCATGGCCGACGTCATCGGCATCCGGGACGACATGTTCATCGGCGAGGGCCACAAGTACCAGAAGACCTTCATGGACGCCGTGAAGGAGGGCTACCGGGACGGCATCCTGGAGCAGCAGCCCACCCTGGTGAACCTCCAGTGCGACGTGGACCACCCCACCCAGTGCATGGCCGACATGCTCCACATCATCCACCAGTTCGGCGGCGTGGAAAACCTCAAGGGCAAGAAAATCGCCATGACCTGGGCCTACTCCCCTTCCTACGGCAAGCCCCTCTCCGTGCCCCAGGGCGTCATCGGACTCATGACCCGCTTCGGCATGGACGTGGTCCTGGCCCATCCCGAGGGCTATGATGTCATGCCCGAGGTGGAGGAGATCGCCCGGAAAAACGCCGCCGCCACCGGCGGAAGCTACAAAAAGGTCGCGACGATGGAAGCGGCCTTCCAGGACGCGGACATCGTGTATCCCAAGAGCTGGGCCCCCTTCGCCGCCATGGAGGAGCGCACCAGGCTCTACCAGGCCGGAGACCAGGCGGGCATCGACGCCCTGGAGCAGAAGCTCCTGGCCCAGAACGCCCAGCACAAGGACTGGACCTGCTCTGAGGAGATGATGAAGAAGACCCGGAACGGCTCCGCCCTGTACCTCCACTGCCTCCCCGCCGACATCACCGGCCTCAGCTGCCCCGAGGGCGAGGTGGACAACTCCGTGTTTGACCGTTATCTGGTCCCCCTGTACAAGCAGGCCAGCTTCAAGCCCTATATCATCGCGGCCATGATCATGATGAGCAAGGTCAAGGACCCCGTGTCCGCCCTGATGGCTCTGGACGCCGCCGATAAGCGTAAGTTCTTCTAAGGAGCCGTGCGTCATGGGTAAACGTATCGTAGTCGCCCTGGGCGGCAACGCCCTGGGCAGCAATCTGCCGGAACAGATGGTTGCGGTCAAGCAGACGGCCAAGGCCATTGTGGATCTGATTGAACAGGGGCACCAGGTGGTCATCGCCCACGGCAACGGCCCCCAGGTGGGCATGATTCAAAACGCCATGACCGAGCTGACCCGGTCGGACCCCGAGAAGTACATTCCCTGCCCCCTGTCCGTGTGCGTGGCCATGAGCCAGGGCTACATCGGCTACGACCTTCAGAACGGCCTGCGGGAGGAGCTGCTGGACCGCGGCATCAACAAGGGGGTTGCCACCGTGCTCACCCAGGTGGAGGTGGACCCCCACGACCCCGCCTTCCAGAATCCCACCAAGCCCATCGGCGCTTTCATGACCAAGGAAGAGGCCGACGCCCTGGTGAAGGAGCGGGACTACAAGGTGGTGGAGGACGCCGGGCGGGGCTACCGCCGGGTGGTGGCCTCTCCCAAGCCGGTGTCCATTGTGGAAATCCAGTCCATTCACGACATGGTGGAGGCGGGCCTGGTGGTGGTGGCCTGCGGCGGCGGCGGCATCCCCGTCTTCAAGACCGAGGGGCACCACCTCAAGGGCGCCGCGGCGGTCATCGACAAGGACTTTGCCAGCGAGGTGCTGGCGGAGGAGCTGGACGCCGACGTGCTGATCATCCTCACCGCCGTGGAGAAGGTGGCCGTGAACTTCGGCAAGCCGGACCAGCGCTGGCTGGACAGCCTGACCCCGGAGGAGGCCCGGAACTACATGGACGAGGGCCAGTTCGCCCCCGGCTCCATGCTGCCCAAGGTACAGGCGGCGGTGAAGTTCGCCGAATCCCGGCCGGGCCGGCAGGCCCTGATTACCCTGCTGGAGAAGGCGGGGGCCGGCGTCGCCGGAGAGACCGGCACCACCATCTCCCTTTGAGGGACGCGCTGAACAGGTGAAAAAGGACCGCCCCAGCGGGGCGGTCCTTTTGTTCTCTTGGAATGCCAGGCTCTCAGCCCATGAACATCTGCACCCAATAGTGGCCGTAGCCGGAGGGGGCTTTTACATAGCCGATGCCGATGGAGCTGAAATCCCCGTTGAGGATATTCTTCCGGTGTCCGTCGGAGTTCATCCAGGAGTTCATAACCGAGGCCGGGGAGCTCTGCCCGGCGGCGATGTTCTCGCCCACGGTCCTGTAGGAGATGCCCGCCTGGTCAATGGCGGTGAAGCAGGTCGTGCCGTCGGGCCGGGTGTGGGAGAAGGAACGGACGATCTCCTCCGCCCGCAGCTGGGCCACGTCGCACAGGGAGTCGTTCAGGGACAGGGGGGACTGGCCCGCCTTGGCCCGCTCGGCGTTGACCAGGTCCAGCACGCCCTGGCGGGCCGCCTGGAGGTCGTCGCCGCTGGGGGCGGGGGTCTCAGTGGGAGTCTGGCTCGGGGTCTCGGCGGGAGTCTCCGAGGGGGTCTTGCTGGGAGTCTTGCCGTCGGACTGGGTGATGTACATGACGGACCAGAAGTCCTGATAGCCGCCGTAGCCCTTCTCAGTGTGGACATAGCCCACGCCCAAATGGGTGTACTCCTCGTTCAGCAGGGCGGCCTTGGCCCCCGGCGTGGACAGCAGAATCTCCAGGGCGGTGTCGGCGTCGGTATAGCCGGAGCCCACCACCATGCTCTCGTCCACGTACTCCGGCCTCACGCCGAACTGCTCCAGCACGGAGGACCAGTCGCTTCCGTCGGCCCTGGTCTCAACATAGCCGCCGGAGAGGTCCTTGCCCCTGGCCCGGGCCGCCTGGGTCAGCCCGTCCATGGACCCCAGGGCCTTCAGCCCCGCCTTGGCCCGCCGGTCGTTGATGAGCCGGACCAGCTCGGCGGCGGCCTCCTCCGGCGTCTGGGCGGCGGGGGTTTTCTCGGGAGTCTTCTCCGGAGTCTTCTCCGGAGTCTTTTCGGGGGTCTTTTCCGGGGTCTTCTCAGGCGTCTTCTCCGGGGCCTTGGGGGTCTCTCCAGAGCCCTGGCCCATGAACTGGGCCATGCGGTAGATGACCACGCAGCCCTGGCCCCGGTTCATGACGTTCGTGCCGGTGAAGGTCCCGTCGGAGTACCCTCCGATGATGCCCAGGGCGAAGACGTTGGCCACCGCGTCCTGGTACTCGTCGTGGATCGTGGACCAGTCGGCGATTTTCCCGGCGGCGGCGGTTTTCTCCGCCTCGCCGGCGGTGGAGCCCTTTTGCGCCATAATGTTGGTCATCAGCTGGGCCATGTCATAGCGGTCGATGGGCTGGTCCATGGCCCCGGCGTCCTGGTACTTGGAGGCGAAGAGGGTGTTCTTGAGCACCCCGGCCTGGGCCAGGGCCTCGGCGTTGGGCACGAACCAGCCCAGGGCCTTGTTGGCCTCGGTGCTGTTCTTCTGGACGGCCTCCGGGTAGAAGGCCCGGGACAGCATGACGCAGAACTGGGCCCGGGTGACGGAGTTGCCGGGCCGGAAGGTTCCGTCGCTGTAGCCGGAGGTGATGCCTTTGGCAGCGCAGTCCTGGATGGCGTCGTGGAAGACGTGGCTTCCCGGCACGTCGGAGAACTCCGCAGCCAGGGCGGGCACGCTGAGCCCCGCGCACAGCGCCAGGGCCAGAAGCAGGGACAGGAATTTCTTCATAGGGTGATCTCTCCTTTCCGTTTTCCTCATGATAGCACCCTCTCCGCCGTTTCGCAAGGGGAGAAGCGCCTTTCTCGGGCGTTGTCTGCTGGAAAGTTCAGCTGTCTGATGCCGGATTCTGGGAAATTCTTTGTGGCTTTTCACCAGAGCAAAGCGGAAAAGGCCGGCTCCTTTCGTGAAATCATCCGGAAAACGGGAGGCAGGTTATTTTTTTATTGCACTTTTCCGACCGGACATGTATAATAGCGAACCAAGACAGGCGGAGAAACTCCCCCCAGGGGAGGGACGCCAAAAGGCCGCCGGAAGGCGGCGGAGGGAAGCCCTATGTGGATGACCAATGTTCTCAACAGCATCCTGGGCCTGTACATTATTCTGGTTCTGGTACTGGTATTTCCGGTCCTGAAAAAGAATAGTGCGTTTGGTCATGCGCGAAACAAGGGCGCGATCAAAGGTTTCCTCCCCAGCGCCTCGTGAAACCGGCGACCGCCGAAACCGAAACTCTTGCAAGTCCGTGACCCGGCCGGGGACACGGGCTTTTTCTCTTTCCTCTCCGCCGGAGAGACCCCGCTTTTGAAAGGAGCTTCTAGCATGGAATTGACAGGCGCGCAGATTTTAATGGAAGGTCTGGCCCGGGAGGGCGTGGAGCGTGTCTTCGGCTACGCCGGGGCCACTATCTGCCCCATTGCCGACGCCCTGCGGGAGGACCCCAACCTGGACTACACCCTGGTCCGCACCGAGCAGAACGCCGGGCACATGGCCTCCGGCTACGCCCGGGTGACGGGGAAGACCGGGGTGTGCATCGTCACCTCCGGCCCGGGGGCCACGAACCTCATCACCGGCGTGGCCACCGCCTATATGGACTCCATCCCCCTGGTGGCCATTACGGGGCAGGTGCCCTCCAACCTCATCGGGCGGGACATCTTCCAGGAGGTGGACATCACCGGCGCGGTGACGCCCTTTACCAAGCACTGCTACCTGGTGAAGGACGCCCGCCAGCTGCCCGTGGTCTTGAAGGAGGCGTTTCACATCGCCTCCACCGGGCGGCCCGGCCCGGTGCTCATCGACATCCCCGTGGACGTGCAGGAGCAGCTGGTGGCGGACGTGGAGTTTCCCGAAGAGGTCCGCATCCGGGGCTACAACCCCAGCGTCCGGGGCAACGACAAGCAGATCGCCAACGTGGCCATGGCCATCGGCCTGGCCCAGAGGCCGGTGATCTGCGCCGGGGGCGGCGTCTTCCTGGCCCACGCGGAGGAGGAGCTCCGCCAATTTGCCGAGGAGACGGGCATCCCGGTGGTGACCACCATGATGGGGCTCAGCCTCCTGCCCACGGAGCACCCGCTGAACATGGGCATGATCGGGGCCCACGGGAACACCACGGCCAACAAGGCCCTGGTAAAATCGGACCTGCTCATCATGATCGGCACCCGTGTGGCGGACCGGGCCATCGTCTCCCCGGACGAGATTCAAAAGCGCATGGCCAACATCCACATCGATGTGGACCCCGCCGAAATCGGGAAGAACATGCAGTCCACCCTCCCCCTGGTGGGCAACGCCAAGGTCATCCTCCAGCAGCTGATGGAGCGGGAAGCCTGCGCGGACTGCGGCGAGTGGCGGGAGATGCTCCAGGACCTCCGCCGGACCAACCTGGGCCGGGGCTATCCCGCCAAGGAGGGGTATGTGTTTCCGGGCCGCCTCCTGCGGCTCTTGGGAGAGCGGCTGGAGCGGGACGCCGCCATCTGCGTGGACGTGGGGCAGAACCAGATCTGGGCCTGCAAGCACCTGCGGCTGGGCGGGGCCCGGTTCCTCACCAGCGGCGGTCTTGGCACCATGGGCTACGCCATCCCCTGCGCCATCGGCGTGAAAACCGCCCAGCCGGAGAGGCAGGTGGTGGCCGTCTGCGGCGACGGGTCCTTCCAGATGTCCATGAACGAGCTGGCCGCCGTGAAGGCCGGGGGCTTTGACCTCAAGATCGTCCTGCTCCGCAACGGCGTCCTGGGCCTGGTGAACCAGATTCAGCGCAAGGAGCCCTACCACGGGCCCTTCGGCGTGCGGCTGGACGGGGACCCGGACTTTGCCGTCATCGCCGCCGCCTATGGGATCCCCAGCATTCCCCTGCGCAGCGAATACCTGGCAGAGGAAACCCTGGACCGCTTTTTGCGGACGGAGGGGCCCTGCCTCCTCATCGCGGAGGTCAGCCCCGAGTGGAAGACCACGGATTAACGAAGGGAGGAGCGAACGATGAAACAGACCATATCCATCCTGGTGGAGAACCGGGCGGGCGTGCTGAACCGGGTGGCCAGCCTGTTCTCCCGCCGGGCCTTCAACATCGACTCCCTGGCCGTGGGCGTGACGGACGACCCCTCCCTCTCCCGGATGACCATCATTGTGGACAACGGGAACAACGTGGTGGAGCAGGTGGAAAAACAGCTGAACAAGCTGATCGAGGTCATCAAGGTCCGCACCCTGGACGAGGGAAGCAAGATCGGCCGGGAGCTGATGCTGATCAAGGTCAGCGCCAACAAAAACAACCGGGAACACATCATGACCATCTGCAATATCTGCGGGGCCAAGGCGGCGGACATCTCGCCCACCTCCATAACCCTGGAGATCTCCGACACCCCGGACCGGGTGAACGTGTTCGAGGACATGATGCGGCCCTTCAACATCCTGGAGGTCGCCCGGACGGGCGTCATCGCCCTGCAAAAGGGCGGCGGGAAAATTTGACGGAACAATGGAGCAACGAACCTATGGATAAAGCGCAGAAAAAAGCCCTGGCGGAGGCGTGGAAAAACCGCCGCCCGGAGATGGGAGTCATCTCCCTCCGGTGCAAGGAGACCGGGGAGACCTTCCTGGGCCCCGCCGGGGACACCCAGGCCGGCTTCAACAGCATCCGGGCCAAGCTCAACGGCGGCCTGCACCCCAACAAGCGGCTTCAGGAGCTCTGGAAGCAGTACGGCGAGGAGGGCTTCGACCTCACCGTAGCGGCGGTTCTGGAGTACGAGGACCCGCTGGAGGACCATACAGAGGAATTGGAGACCCTGCGGGACCTGTGCCTTGCGGAGGCCCCCAAGGCCGTGAAGATTTGGAAATGACCATTGAGGAGGCGGCTGCCGTGGATATCTGGGAAGTCCTGTATGAGAAGGCCCGGGCGCAGTATCACCCGGAGGAGCTGACGCCCTTCATCCAGGCCCACCACGTGGCCTGCGCCCTGGAGAGCGGGAACGGGGAAATCTACACCGGCTTCTGCATTGAGAGCTGCTGCGGAGTCATGGACCTGTGCGCGGAGCGGACGGCGGCGCTGAACATGTACCTCCAAAGCGGCCAGACGCTGGTGAAGCGGCTGATCGTCTTCCGGGACCGGCCCCCCTTCGGAAAGGGAAGCGGGATGCCCTGCGGCGCGTGCCGGGAGTTTTTCATGCAGCTGAACCCGCGAAACCGGGACATGGAAATTCTGGTGGATTACGAGAGCCGGGAGACCGTGCGCCTGGGAACCCTCCTGCCGGACTGGTGGGGGATGGTTCGCTATGAAACTGATCAAGGAAAAGAGGCGGCAGAATGAAAATCAGAGCCACAGCGGCCATCATGGAGTGTCTCTTGGAGCAGGAGGTGGACACCGTCTTCGGCTACCCCGGCGGCACCATCCTGAACGTCTATGATGAGCTCTACCGTTACAAGGACAAGATTCACCACGTGCTGACGGCCCACGAGCAGGGGGCGGCCCACGCGGCGGACGGCTACGCCCGGTCCACGGGAAAAGTGGGGGTGTGCTTCGCCACCTCCGGCCCCGGCGCCACCAACCTGACCACGGGCATCGCCACCGCGCACCTGGACTCCTCCCCGGTGGTCTTCCTCACCTGCAACGTCACCGAGGCCACCCTGGGCAAGGACGCCTTCCAGGAGGTGGACATCACGGGCATCGCCATGCCCATCACAAAGGCCACCTTCCTGGTGCGGGACGCGGCCACCATCCCCGCCGTCATGCGGCAGGCTTTCGCCGTGGCGGCCAACGGGCGGCCGGGCCCCGTGCTCATCGACTTTTTGAAGGACGTGACCATGCCCAAGGTGGAGATTGAGTACGAGTTCGTCCCCTGGCGGGAGAACCGGGGCTGCGCCGGCATGCGGGAGCTGAACCGGGACCACGAGCTGAAAAAGCCCACCCCCAGCCAGGAGGACGCGGACATCCTCCTGGACATGATTGCCGAGGCCCAGCGGCCCTTTGTCATCTGCGGCGGCGGCGTGGTGCTGGGCCGGGCGGACAAGGAGTTCAAGGAGTTCGCCGAGAAGCTGGACGCCCCGGTGGCCATCAGCCTCATGGGCGGCGGCGGCTTCTCCGGCAGCCACCCCCTGACCACGGGCATGATCGGCATGCACGGGTCCAAAGCCTCCAACACCGCCTGTGACGAGTGCGACCTGCTCATCGCCGTGGGCTGCCGCTTCTCCGACCGGGTGGCCCTGAACCCGGCCACCTTCGCCCGGCAGGCCAAAATTGTCCAGATCGACATTGACCGGGCGGAGATTGACAAAAACGTCCTGACGGACCACCACATCATCGGGTCCGCCCGGAAGGTGCTGGCCATGCTGAACGAAAAGCTGCCCCGGTACGACCACAGCGAGTGGAAGGCCCATATCCTGCCCCTCCGGGCCCCCTCCGTGGCCGAGGCCAGCGACCACCTGACCCCCCAGCAGGTGCTGGAGACCATCCGGGTCCAGATGCCTGAGGACGCCATCGTCGCCACCGACGTGGGCCAGCACCAGATGTGGGCCATCAAATACCTGCACTTCCAGTACCCCGGCCAGATGCTGACCTCCGGCGGTTTCGGCACCATGGGCTTCGGCCTGGGGGCCGCCATCGGGGCCCAGACGGCCCACCCGGACAAGCGGGTGTTCCATATCACCGGCGACGGGTGCTTCCGCATGAACTGCCACGAGCTGGCCACGGTGGAGCACTACCATCTGCCCATCATCACCGTGGTGTTCAACAACGGCACGTTGGGCATGGTCCGCCAGTGGCAGCGCCTGATTTACGGCGGGCGCTTCTCCGAGACCACGTTGGACCGGGGGCCGGACTTCGTGAAGCTGGCGGGGGCCTACGGCATCCGGGGCTTTAAGGTGGAGACGGCGGCGGACATGGAGCGGGCCCTGAAAGAGGCCCTGTCCTCCAGAGAGCCCGCGGTCCTCGACTGCCGGCTGGACATCGACGAGATGGTCCGGCCCATGGTGGCCTCCGGGTCCGAAATCACGGATTTCCTGCTGAGCGAAGGAGGAGAGTCATGAGAAAGCAATGGGACACGGAGAAGAAGCTGTACACCCTCTGCATTCTGACGGAGGACACCCCCGGCATCCTCAGCCAGGTGGCCCGGCTCTTCTCCCGGAAGGGCTATAACATCGAGTCCATCGTCTCCGGGGCCACGGACCGGCCCCGCACCGCCCGCATCTCCATTGAGGTGCTGGCGGACGAGCTGGTGGTGAACCAGCTGGCCACCCAGTGCCGCCGCCTCCTGGGGGTCCAGGCGGTGAAGATCTTCGACGAAGAGACCTGCATCCGCCGGGAGATTGCCCTCATCAAGGTCCGGGCCACGGACCACGGGTCCAGGGATGAAATCATCCAGCTGGCCAACATCTTCCGGGGGCACATCATCGACGTGGACAAGGAGTCTTTGACCGTGTGGGTCTTCGGCTCCCAGAGCAAGAACGCGGCGCTGATTCAGATGCTGGAGGACTTCGGCATTCTGGAGATCGCGAAAACCGGTACTATCGCCATCGAGAGAGGGCGGAGCACAATATATGACGAGAGCAAACTGAAGGAGGAATATGAATATGGCAAGAATGTACTATGAGAAGGACTGCGACCTGGGCAAGCTGGACGGAAAGAAAATCGGCATCATCGGCTACGGCTCCCAGGGCCACGCCCATGCCCTGAACCTGAAGGACTCCGGCTGCGACGTGTGCGTGGGCCTGCGGCAGGGCTCCAAGAACTGGGCCGCCGCCGAGAGCGCGGGCCTCAAGGTCCAGACCGTGGCGGACACCGCCAAATGGGCGGACATCGTCATGATTCTGGTGAACGACGAGGTCCAGGCGGACGTGTACAAAAAGGACATCGCCCCCAACCTGGAGGCGGGAAATATGCTGATGTTCGCCCACGGGTTCAACATCCACTTCAAGCAGATCGTGCCCCCCGCCGGGGTGGACATCTCCATGATCGCCCCCAAGGGCCCCGGCCACACCGTCCGCTCCACCTACGTGGCCGGCAAGGGCGTGCCCTGCCTGGTGGCCGTGGAGCAGAACGCCACCGGCAAGGCCCTGGACCTGGCCCTTGCCTACGCGGCGGGCATCGGCGGCGCGAGAGGCGGCGTCATGGAGACCACCTTCCAGGATGAGACGGAGACCGACCTCTTCGGCGAGCAGGCTGTCCTCTGCGGCGGCGTGGTGGAGCTGATGAAGTGCGGCTTCGAGACCCTGGTGGAGGCGGGCTACGCCCCGGAGAACGCCTACTTCGAGTGCATCCACGAAATGAAACTGATCATCGACCTGATCAACAAGGGCGGAGTGGCCATGATGAACTACTCCATCTCCGACACGGCGGAATACGGCGAGTACGTCTCCGGCCCCCGGATTCTCCCCTACGAGGAGACCAAGAAAAACATGAAGGCGGTCCTCACGGACATCCAGGACGGCGTCTTTGCCGGAAAATGGATTGCCGAGAACAAGAACGGCCGGACCTTCTTCAACGCCAAGCGCCGCCAGCTGGCCCAGCACCAGATGGAGACCGTGGGCGCGGAGCTGCGCCGCAACATGCTCTGGGGCGACGACACCGACCCGGATACCGCCTCCAACTGATTCTATGCGCAAGAGCCGCCGCCTCCCGAGAGACGGCGGCTTTTCGGCAGGAAAGGACTGACCGCTATGAATCGTATTCTTCCTCATCTCGTCCTCTACAGCGACTTAGGGTCCGACAGCATCCTGGTCCGCCTGGCGGATATCATCCAGGAGTGCAGGAACGGCGGGGCCAAGGAGGCCCTGCTCCAGCGGACCAACGCGGAGGTCAAGCGCATCCTGGACCTCTCCACCGCCTGCGGCTTCGACGGGAACCTCTGGCAGTGCTGCCTCACCTGGGTGCTGATGACCAACGACAACTCCTTTACCCGGACCTGCGAGCGGGTGGGGGCCACGGAGGGCGGCAGCGTGAACCGCTTCGCGGAAAACGACTTTTCCGTCTTCTACCAGCTCTTCCACTACGACTTCTCCTTCCTGGAGCAGTACCTGCTGACGGACTGCTTCTCCATCCTCACCGACTACCGGGCCATCCCCAAGCGGGAACGGACCTATAACCGGGATGTCAGCGCCCAGGTCCGCGCCCTGCGGGGGGACCTGGCGGCGGCGGCGGACGGACACGAGATGTTCCGTCTGGTGACGGAGTATTACAGGCGGTACGGCTACGGCGTCTTCGCCATGAACCGGGCCTTCCGCATCCGGCGGGAGGACGGGGGGGAACTGGAGTTCCTGCCCATCAGCAACGTGGACGGCGTCCGGCTGGAGGACCTTCTGGGCTATGACCGGCAGAAGGCGGAGCTGCGCCGGAACACGGAGGCGTTCCTCTCCGGGAAGCACGCCAACAACGTCCTCCTCTACGGGGACGCGGGCACAGGAAAATCCACCAGCGTCAAGGCCCTCATCAACGAATACTACGACTGCGGGCTGCGCATGATTGAAATATACAAGCACCAGTTCGGGGAGCTGTCCCACATCCTGGCGGAAATCAAGAACCGGAACTACCGCTTTGTCATCTTCATCGACGATCTGTCCTTTGAGGAGAACGAGGTGGAGTACAAATTCCTCAAGGCCGTCATTGAGGGCGGCGTGGAGACCAGGCCGGAAAACGTGCTGATTTACGCCACCTCCAACCGCCGCCACCTGATCCGGGAGACCTGGAACGACCGGCAGGACATGGAGCACCACGGGGACATCCACCGCTCCGACACCATGGAGGAAAAGCTGTCCCTGGCGGCCCGGTTCGGCGTGACCATCAACTACAACGCCCCCAGCCCCAAGGAATTCCAGGCCATCGTCAAGGCCCTGGCCCAGCGGCAGGGCATCCAGATGGACGAGCAGGAGCTGATGGTGAAGGCCAACGCCTGGGAGGTCCGTCACGGGGGCTTCTCCGGCCGGACGGCCCAGCAGTTCGTCCACTACCTGGAGGGCCTGGCGGAGTGAGGGCGTGAAAACCCGAGGACCTGCAATAAAAACCTGAGATTGGGGATTGCGGCCCCCTCCGGCTCTGTGGTAAAATAGGCCCAAAGATTCCCCGCCGCCAAGGCGGGACACTTGGAAAGAGGGCGGCTTTTATGGTAGATTCCAATTGGCTTCAAGCCTACCGGCAGGAGATCGAAACCTTCTCCGGGAAGATACAGGACTTCCAGGAGGGCAAGATTGAGAAGAAGGACTACAAGGGGTACTCCGGCGGCATGGGCAGCTACGCCCAGCGGGACCCGGCGAAGCACATGCTCCGTCTGCGCCTGCCGGGCGGGCGGCTGACGCTGGAGCGGCTTTCGTTCCTGGCGGACACAGTGGAGAAGTACCATGTCCAGAGGATGAAGCTCACCACCTGCGAGACGGTGCAGCTCCACGACCTCCCGGCGGACCAGGTCCCCGCCATCATGGGTGAGGCCGCCTCCTGCGGCATTCTCTGCCGGGGCGGCGGCGGGGACAACCCCCGGAACGTCATGTGCAGCCCCCTCTCCGGCGTGCAGGAGGGGGAGTGCTTCGACCCCACGCCCTACGCCGGGGCCGTGACGGACTATCTCCTCTCCATCTGCCGGGAGATCCACATGCCCCGAAAGCTGAAAATCGCCTTTTCCAACGGTGCGGACGACTCCGTCCACAGCGCCTTCCGGGACATGGGCTTCCGGGCCCAGGCGGACGGGACCTTCTCCCTGCGCATCGCCGGGGGCCTGGGCGCCCAGGGGCACCGGATGGGCGTTCTGGTGGACGAGGCTGTCCAGCCTGGGGAGGTCCTTTACTACGTCAAGGCCATGGTGGACACCTTCTGCCGGCACGGCAACTATGAGAACCGGGCCAAGGCCCGGACCCGCTTCATGCAGGACACCCTGGGCCCCCAGGGGCTCAAGGAGGCGTTCCTCAAGAACCTGGAGGCCCTGAAAGCCCAGGGCGGGCTGGAGCTGCCCCGGCTGGAGGCCCTGGCCGATGTCTGCGGGGGAGACGAAACCCTGGACCACCCCCGGGCCATCCGGCAGAAGCAGCCGGGGATGTACGCGGTGAAGTATCACCCCATCGGGGGCCTCCTGCCTGTGGAAAAGCCCGCCCAGCTGTACGCCGCCATTAAGGACCTGTGCAACGCGGAGTGCCGGGTGGGGCCCGATGAAACCCTGTATATCGTCAACCTCCCCGCCGCCGGGGCGAAACAGGTCCTGGCCCTCACGGAGGACGGGGCGAAGACGGGGTTTGAGTACAGCGTGGCCTGTATCGGCGCCACAGTCTGCCAGCAGGGCGTCCGGGACAGCCAGGGGCTGCTCCGGGCCGCGGTAAGCGCGGTCCGGGAGGCGGGCATCCCCGACGGGGCCCTGCCCAGGATTCGGATTTCCGGCTGTCCCTCCAGCTGCGCCGCCCACCAGGCGGGGGCCATGGGCTTCCAGGGGGGCGTCCGCCTGGAGGACAAGAAGCCCCAGCCCGCCTTCCGCCTGTTCCTGGACGGCGGGGACGCCCTGGACGCCGCCCGCTTCGGCGAGGCCGGGCCGGTGATTCTGGAGCGGGACATCCCCGCCCTGCTGGTGGAGCTGGGCAGGGCCGCCGCCGCCGCGGGCCAGCCCTGGGCGGCGTGGTCCGAGAGCCACCGGGAGGACCTGAACGCCATTGTGGCGAAATACGCCTAATACGATTGTTGACGGAAGGAGGCGGGCCCCAGGCCCGCCTCCTCTGCCGTCCGATGGGAGAACTTTATGAAACGACTTTGCCTCCTGCTCGTCCCGCTCCTGCTGCTGGCCGGGTGCGGAAAACCGCCGGAACCCGCCGGGGAGACGCCGCCCCCCTCCGGCGAAACCGCCGCCTTCACAGACGACCTGGGCCAGGACTTTGAACTGGAGCCGCCCCAGCGGGTAGCGGCCATGATCGGCAGCTTTGCCGACATCTGGTGCCTGGCCGGGGGGCGGGACACCCTGGTCGCCGCCGCCGGGGACGCCTGGACCTCTTTCGACTTAGGGCTCCGGGAGGACGCGGCGGACCTGGGGGCCGTGAAGGAGCCCAACCTGGAGGTTCTCCTTGCGGCGGAACCGGACCTGATTTTAGCCAGCGTCAACACCGCCGCCGACCTGGAGCTGAGGGAGACCTTCGCCCAGGCGGGCGTCCCCGCCGCCTACTTCGAGGTGGACTGCTTTGACGACTACCTCCGCATGCTGGAGGTCTGCGCCCGCCTGACGGGGCAGCCGGAACGGTACGAGACTTACGGCCAGGGCGTCCGGGCCCAGGTGGAGGCCGCCATCGCCCGGCAGGACGGCAGCGCGCCGAGAGTCCTCTACGTCCGGGCCGCCGGCAGCGGGGTCAAGGCCAAGGGCAGCGAGGGCAGCGTCCTGGGGGAGATGCTGGCGGACCTGGGCTGCGTCAATATCGCCGACGGCGGCGGCCTCCTGGAGAACCTGAGCCTGGAGGGGATCATCGCCGGGGACCCGGACTATATTTTCGCCGTCCTCCAGGGGGTGGACGCCTCCGCCGCCCAAGCGTCCCTGGAGGCCGCCCTCCTCTCCAACCCCGCCTGGGGGACCCTCCGGGCGGTGCGGGAGGGGCGGTTTTACACCCTGGACCACAAGCTCTACAATCTGAAGCCCAACGCCCGCTGGGGGGAAGCCTATGAAAACCTCGCCGACATCCTCTATCCCAACTAAACACGTCCTCCCGGCCCTGGGGGCCCTGGCGGCGCTGGGGGCCCTTATGAGCCTGTGCCTGGGGGCCGTCGGCCTGACCCCGGGGGAGGTCCTGGCCGCCCTGGCGGGCCGGGGCGGCGGGACGGCGGCCCAAATCGTCCTGTACGCCCGGCTGCCCCGGACCTGCGGCTGTCTCCTGGCGGGGGCGGCCCTGGCGGCGTCGGGCACCGTCATCCAGGGCGTCCTGGGGAACCCCCTGGCGGCCCCCAACATCATCGGCGTCAACGCCGGGGCGGGGCTGTGTACGGCCCTGTGCGCCGCCCTCTGGCCCGCGTGGACGGCGGCGGTCCCCCTGGCCGCCTTTCCGGGGGCCCTGGGAGGCGTACTGCTGGTGCTGTTCATCGCCCAGAGGACCGGCGCGTCCAAAATGACCCTGGTCCTGGCGGGGGTGGCCGTGTCCGGCATGTTCAGCGCCGGCGTGGACGCCGTGCTCACCTTCTTCCCCGACGCCCTGAACGGCTACGCGGACTTCCGGGTGGGGGGCGTGGCCAACCTCTCCATGAGCCGGGTGTCCCCGGCCTTCTGGGTGATTCTGGCGGCGTTCCTCCTGGCCCTGTCCCTGGCGGGGGAGATGGACGTGCTCCTCCTGGGGGAGGAGACGGCCCGGAGTCTGGGCCTCCCCGCCCGGCGGCTGCGGCTGGTCCTGCTGGCCCTGGCGGCGGCCCTGGCGGGGGCGGCGGTGAGCTTCGCGGGCCTCCTGGGCTTTGTGGGGCTCATCGCCCCCCACATGGTCCGCCGCCTGGTGGGGGAGGACAGCTGTTTCCGCCTGCTGTGGGCCTCTGCCCTGGGGGGCGCGGCCCTGCTGACCCTCTGCGACATCCTGGCCCGGACCCTCTTCGCCCCCTACGAGCTGCCGGTGGGGGTGGTGCTGTCCCTGCTGGGCGGGCCCTTCTTCCTCCATCTGCTGTTACGGCAGAGGCGGCGGGGAAAGGGGGCGCGCCATGCTTGAACTGAGAAACCTCACGGCGGGCTACCCCGGCCTGGCGGTGCTGGAGGGCGTGTCCCTGACCCTCCGGCCCGGGCGGGTCCTGGCTCTGCTGGGGCCCAACGGCTGCGGGAAGAGCACCCTCCTGCGGACCGTCTCCGGCCTCCTGGCCCCCCTGGCGGGGGAGATTCTGCTGGATGGGCGGGCCCTGGAGGACTGGAGCCCACGGGAGGCCGCCCGGAAAATCGCCTATCTGCCTCAGTCCCGGACGGTCCCCAACATCACGGCCCGGCGGCTGGTCCTCCACGGCCGGTTCCCCTACCTGTCCTACCCCCGGCGCTACGGCCCGTCGGACCGCGCCGCCGTGGATCGGGCCCTGGAGGCGGCGGACGCCGGGGACCTGGCGGACCGGTTTCTGCCCGAGCTCTCCGGGGGCCAGCGGCAGAAGGTGTACCTGGCCATGGCCCTGGCCCAGGAGACGGAGATTCTCCTGATGGACGAGCCCACCACCTACCTGGACATCCGCCACCAGCTGGAGACCCTGGCCCTCACCCGCCGCCTGGCGGACTCGGGCCGGGCGGTGGTTCTGGCCCTCCACGACCTCTGCCTGGCCCTGACCCTGGCGGACGAGGCGGCGGTTCTCGGGGAGGGCCGTCTCCTGGCCCTGGGCGGGCCGGAGGAGATTTATCAAAGCGGCGTTTTAGAACGGGTCATGGGCGTCCGCCTGGGCCGGACCGCCGGGGAGGGCGGCTGGCGCTATTTCTGCGAGCTGCCAAGGGAGGGCTGAGCTATGGGATACTTCCCCTTTTTCATGGACCTGGCGGGCCGGGAGGGCCTGGTGGTCGGCGGCGGGGCCGTGGCCGCCCGGAAGATTCAAAAGCTCCTGCCCTTCGGCCCCCGGCTCACCGTGGCCGCGCCGGAGATTCTCCCGGAAATTGAGGCCCTGCCGGGCCTGACCCTCCTCCGCCGGGCCTTCGATCCCGCCATGCTGGAGGGCAAGTTTTTCGCCGTGGCCGCCGCGGACGACCGGGCGGTCAACCGCACCGCCGCCGCCCTCTGCCGGGAGCGGGGCGTCCTGGTGAACGCGGCGGACGACCGGGACGCCTGTACCTTTCTCTTCCCCGCCCTGTTGCGGCGGGGGGATTTGACCGTGGGCGTCTCCACCGCCGGGGCCAGCCCCAGCGCCGCCGTCTGGGTGCGGAACCGGGCGGCGGACCGGATACCGGAGGACTTCGGGGCCCTGCTGGACTACCTGGCCACCCTGCGCCCCCTGGTCCGGGAGCGGGTGCCGGAGGAGCGGCGGGCCGCCGCCTTCTCCCGGCTGTTCTCCGCGTGTATGGAAAGGGGCTTCCCCCTGGGAGAGGAAGCCCTGGCGGCGGTTCTGGCGGGGACGGCGGAGACCGGCAAGGTCTATCTGGTGGGGGCGGGCTGCGGCGCGGCGGACCTCATCACCGTCCGGGGCCTCCGTCTGCTGGAGAACTGCGGCGCGGTGGTCTATGACGGCCTGCTGGACCCCGGCCTCCTGGACTCCGCCCCGGAGAGCGCCCAGCGCATCTACGTGGGCAAGCGGCGGGGCCGCCACTCCATGGCCCAGGCGGACATCAACGCCCTGCTCATCGCCAAGGCACGGGAGGGCAAAACCGTGGTCCGCCTCAAGGGCGGGGACCCCTTCGTCTTTGGCCGGGGCGGGGAGGAGGCCCTGGCCCTCCAGGCCGCCGGGGTGGACTGGGAGTACGTGCCCGGCGTCACCTCCGCCGTGGCGGTGCCGGGGGCGGCGGGCATTCCCGTCACCCACCGGGGAACCAGCCGGGGCTTCCACGTGGTCACGGCCCATACGGCGGATACGCCGGACGGTCTGCCGGAGGACCTGGAGGACCTGGCCCGCCTGCCGGGGACTCTGGTGTTTCTCATGGGCCTGGCCCAATTGGAGGACCTGGCCCGCCGCCTCACGGAGGCGGGGCTGGACCCCCGGACCCCCGCCGCCGTAATCTCAGGCGAAAGCGCCCCCCGGCCCATGGAGGTCCGGGGGACGCTGGGAAACATCGCGGAAAGGGCGCGGCTTGCCGGGGCGGAGGCCCCCGCCGTCATCCTCGTGGGGGGCACGGCAGGGATGGATTTAAAGGCTCAGCCGTAGCCGTAGCGCTTCCGCTGGGTGACCAGAAAGGCCGCCGTAATAAACAGGGTCAGAATCTCCGCCGCCGTCACCGCCAGCCAGATGCCGTCCAGCCCCAGGAAGAGGGGCAGGATGAAAATGGCCGCCGTCTGGAACAGCAGGGTCCGCAGAAAGGCGATGGCGGCGGAAATCACGCCGCTGCCCAGGGCGGTGAAGAAGGCCGAGCCGAAGATGTTGAACCCCATGGCCAGGAAGGACAGGGCGTACAGCCGGAAGCCCCGGGTGGTCAGGGCCAGCAGTTCCGCGTCGTAGCCCACGAAAATCCGGGACAACGGCCCCGCCATGGCCACGGCGGCGGCGGTGAGCCCGGCGCAGCCCGCCAGCATCAGGAGCAGACTCTTGCGCAGGAGGCTTCGCAGCTCCTCCTGGTTTCCCGCGCCGTAGTGGAAGCTGACGATGGGCCCCGCGCCGATGGAGTAGCCCATGAAGACGCCGATGAAAATGAAGTTCACATACATGATGACCCCGAAGGCCGCCACGCCGTCCTCGCCGATGAGGCGCATCAGCTGGAAGTTGTAGAGGATGCTGACCAGGGACGTGGACAGATTGCTCATCATCTCCGAGGACCCGTTGGAGCAGGTCTGGGCCAGGACCCGGCCCTCAAACCGGGGCTGGACCAGCTGGAGGGGCGTCCTGTTGGGCAGGAGGAAGTAGACCAGGGGCACCACGCCCCCCACAAAGGAGCTGGCCACCGTGGCGATGGCCGCCCCGGCCACGCCCCAGGGCAGGACGCCAACCAGCAGCCAGTCCCCCACCATATTGGTGAGGCCCGCCGCCACCGTCAGCCACAGCCCCAGCTTGGGCCGTTCCGCCGCCACCAGGAAGCTCTGGAACATGTTCTGCAAAATGAAGGGCACCAGGGCCAGGATGAGAATGCGCCCGTATAAAACGGCCTGGGCCAGCATCTCCCCCTCCGCCCCCAGGAGGACGCAGAGGGGTTCCATGATGAGCTCGGCCGCAAGCATCAGGACCAAACCGGCGATGAGGCCGGTGCAGATGATGAGGGAGAAGTAGCGGCTGGCCCTGGGCAGGTCCCCCTCCCCCATGGTCCGGGCCACCACGGCGCTGCCGCCGGCGCCCAGCATGAAGCCCACGGTGCCGAAGATCATCAGAGCGGGCATGATGAGGTTCACCGCCGCGAAGGCGGTCTTGCCCGCGAAGTTGGAGACAAACACCCCGTCCACCACCCCGTAGATGGAGGTGAAGATCAGCATGACGATGGTGGGGAAGGTGAACCGCAGGAGCTTGGCATAGCTGAAATGATCGGATAAATGGATGTGCATAGGGAGTTCCTTTCTCTTTATATCAGGGGCCGCCGGGGATTCCGGCGGTTTTATGGTTTGGGAAGGGAGGCCGCCGCCTTTCGGAAGAGGGAGAGCCATTTCTGGGACAGGCGGATCATATCCCGCAGTTCCTCCTCGGTCAGCCCCCCGGCAGCGGCCCGCTCGGCCGCCATGATGGGAAGGACTTTTTCGCGGACCAGCTCCTGGCCCTGAGCCGTGAGGAAGAGGGAAACCTCCCGGCCCTCTCTGGGACGGAGGGAGAGAAAGCCGTCCCGCTCCAGCTTCCGGACGGAGGAGTGGACGGTCTGCTTGCTGATAGAGACTTGACGGCAGATGTCCTTCTGCGTGCAGCCGTCCCCTCGTTCCACCAGGCACCACAGTACCCAGAGGGCGCTGTCCGACAGGCCCAGGGCCTGGGCCAGGGTGTGGTAAAATTCATCAATTTGGTGGTCGGCCTTGAGGTATTCCTGAAACAGCGTGTAATGGTCCATGTGCGGGCTCCTTATTATGGTATGAAATCGGACTTGCTGAGGACAAATGGTAGTATAGTCTGATTTCATACCAAGGTCAACCGTGAATCTGCACAAGGATACTGGGGAACTCCCTGTAGGACATGTAGAAAGGGGCCCGGAATCCGGGCCCCTGGTTACTTTGTGGTGGAGATGCAGAGAGCGTGGCAGATGGAGGGAATGGACTCTCCCTGAAAGCTGGAGGTGGGGGAGAGCAGGGCCCCGGTGGGGGCGAAGACGATTTTCTTCCATTTCCCCTGACGCATACCGGAGAGGAGGTAGCCGTTGAGCACCGAGGCGGAACAGCCGCAGCCGGAGCCCCCGGCGTGCATGTCCTGCTTTTCCCGGTCGTAGAGGAGGAGGCCGCAGTCCTGGAAGTTGTCCCCCAGCTCAATGCCGTCCTTGGAGAAGAAGTCCCGGACGATGGCGTGGCCCAGCTCTCCCAGGTCCCCGGTGACCACCAGGTCGTAGTCCTGGGGCTTGGTTTTTGTGTCCTGGAAAAAGGCGGAAAGGGTGTCGTAGGCCGCCGGGGCCATGGCGGCCCCCATGTTGTTGGCGTCCGCGATGCCTTTGTCCACGATTTTTCCGCAGGTGACGTGGGTGATATAGGGTCCCTCCCCCTGGGAGGCCAGGATGGTACACCCGGCGGCGGTGGCGGTCCACTGGGCGGTGGGGGTCCGCTGGTTGCCGTAGGGCACGGGCATCCGGTATTGGCGCTCCGCCGTGCAGAAGTGGGAGGAGGTCATGGCGGCGGCCTTTTCCGCAAAGCCCCCGTCAATGGCCATGGCCGCCAGGGAGAGGGATTCCCCCATGGTGGAGCAGGCCCCGTAGAGCCCGTAGAAGGGCACGCCGAACTCCCGCAGGCCGAAGGAGGAGCCGATGCACTGGTTCAAAAGGTCCCCGGCAAAGATAAAGTCCAGGTCTCCGGGCTTGAGCTTGATCTGGTCCAGGGCCCGCTGGAGAACCCGCTTCTGCATCATGGATTCCGCCTTCTCCCAGGTCTTTTCCCCAAAGAAGGAGTCCTGCTCCAGCTCGTCGAAGTGTTCCCGCAGGGGGCCCTCCCCCTCCAGCTTGCCGCCGATGTTGGCGTAGGAGATGACGGAGGGGGGATGCTCCAGGGCGACGGTGCGGCGCCCGATTCGTTTGCTGCTCATAGCGCGCCTCCTTGTGTCAGTGGTGTTCCTCCTAGGATGCCCGCGGGCGGGCGCTTTATGCGGGAGAAAAAGGCAAAAGGTGTCCTCTTTGCTTCCGGCTCTTGCGGAGAAAAGGGGACTTTGCTATAGTAAGATATAACAAACCCTGAAGGGGGATAAAACGAAAGGGAGTGTGCGGGATGAACTATGAAATCAAGGGCGAGCCCATGCCCGTGGTCATCTGCCAGCTGAGCGCCGGGGAGACCATGGTCACGGAAAAGGGGTCCATGGTGTGGATGAGCCCCAATATGGAGATGCAGACCTCCGCCGGGGGCAGCCTGGGCAGGGCCTTCGGCAGGATGTTCTCCGGGGAGTCCATGTTCCAGAACCTTTACACCGCCAAGGGCGCGCCGGGCATGATTGCCTTTGCCTCCAGCTTCCCCGGGGCCATCCGGGCGGTGGAGATCGGGCCGGGGCGGACCCTGGTGTGCCAGAAGTCCGCCTTCCTGGCCTCGGAGCAGGGGGTGGAGCTGTCCGTGTTCTTTCAGAAGAAGCTGGGCGCGGGCTTTTTCGGCGGGGAGGGCTTCATCATGCAGAAGCTCTCCGGCCGGGGGACCGCTTTCCTGGAAATCGACGGGTCCGCCGTGGAGTACGACCTGGCCCCCGGCCAGCGTATCATTGTGGACACAGGAAATCTGGCCATGATGGACGAAACCTGCTCCATCGAAATCCAGTCCGTCAAGGGGGTGAAAAACGTCCTCTTCGGCGGGGAGGGAATGTTCAACACCGTCGTCACCGGGCCGGGCCGGGTGGTGCTCCAGACCATGCCCCTGAGCGCCTTCGCCGGTTCCATCGCCTCGGTGCTGCCCTCCAGCAGCTAAGAACCTGCAAGCCCCGCCAAAAAGGGACCGCCGTTTAAAAACGGCGGTCCCTTTAAAAACGCTGTCCTCTCTCTACTCTCTACTCTCCACTCTCTTCTTTGCCAGCCTCCACCGCAGCCCGGAGTACCGTCTCTGCCGCTTGTCGTTGGCCGCCATGGCCCGGATGGCCGCGTCGTCCCCCACCACCACCAGCAGTTCCCTGGCCCGGGTCAGAGCCGTGTACAGCACCCCCCGGACCATCAAAGACGTGGGCGCGGGCATGGCCGAGAGCACCACGCAGCGGTACTCGCTGCCCTGGGCCTTGTGGATCGTCTGTGCAAAGGCCAGGTCCACCTCGTTCAGCTGCTCCACGCCATAGACCGCCCGGCGGCCGTCAAAGTCCAGCTCCAGCCACTCGCCGGAGTCGTCGATCTTTACAATGCGCCCCACGTCCCCGTTGAACATCCCGGTTCCCACGGTTCCGTCTTCCTTCTCCCAGACCACGTCGTAGTCGTTCCGGGTCTGCATCACCCGGTCCCCCTCCCGGAAGAGGCGCTCGCCCCACAAGAGCTCTCTCTTCTCCGCCGCCTGCGGGTTCAGCGCCTCCTGGAGGCAGCGGTTCAGATTCACCGTCCCGGCGGGCCCCTTCCGGGTGGGGGTCAGCACCTGAATCTGGTCCGCCGGAACGCCCATGTTCTCCGGCAGCCGGGTTTTGCACAGCTCCACCAGGGTGCTCACCGCCCGTTCCGGGTCCCGGCGGCAGAGGAAAAAGAAGTCCCCCTGGTTGCTGGTCAGGTCCGGCGGCTGCCCCTGGTTCACGGCGTGGGCCCCCCGGATGATGGCGGACTGCTCCGCCTGGCGGAAGACCTCCCGGAGGGCCACGGTCTTCACCCGCCCGCTGCGAATCAGGTCCGAGAACACGTTTCCCGCACCCACGGAGGGCAGCTGGTCCGCGTCCCCCACCAGGACCAGCCGGGTGCCGGGCCGCAGGGCCCGGAGCAGGGCCGCGAACAGGGGCAGATCCACCATGGACATCTCGTCCACAATGACGGCGTTCGCCTCCAGGGGCTCCTTCTCCGTCTTGGCGAAGGTCACCTGCCGGGCGTCCTCGTTCCAGCTCATCCCCAGGAGGCGGTGGACCGTCTGGGCCTCCATGCCCGTCAGCTCTCCCATGCGCTTGGCCGCCCGGCCCGTGGGGGCCGCCAGGACCACCTCCAGCCCCATCTTCCGAAACAGGGCCACGATGGCCCGCACGGTGGTGGTCTTGCCGGTGCCGGGGCCCCCGGTGAGGATCAGCACGTTCTCCCCCGCCGCCAGCTCCACCGCCTGGCGCTGCTGGGGGGCGTAGGTGATGCCCTGGACCCGCTCCAGCTCGTCCACCGTCCCGGCGGCGGAGGCCCGCCCCTGGGGCTTGGCCCCCAGAAGGGCCTCCAGCCGCACCTGGGCCGTCCGTTCCGCCTCCCACAGCCGCCGGAGGTAGCAGGCGTCCACGTTGGCCACCCGCTCCTGCACCACCAGCCCCCGGTCGATGAGGGCGTCCAGGGCCTGTTCCGGTCCTTCTTCGGCGCACTGGAGGAGCTGGGCCGTGGCGGCCACCAGCTTCCCACGGGGCAGGAAGACGTGGCCGTTGTTCTCGTTGTGGCTCAGCTCAAAGCTCACCGCCGCCTGGAGCCGCTGGCCGCTGTCGGGCTGGAAGCCCATGCTCATGGCGATCTCGTCCGCCACGGAGAAGGCCACGCCGCAGTCGTCCCCGGCCAGGAGGTAGGGGTCCTCCCGCAGCTTCTCCAGCGCCGCGTCCCCGTACTGCCGCCGCAGGCGCATGGCCAGCACCGGGGGCAGCTCGTACCGGGCCAGAAAGGCCATCAGCCGCCGCAGGCCCATGTGCCGCCGGAAGCCCTCGGCGATCTCCTGGGCCCTCCGGGCGGTGACGCCCTTCAGCTCCGTCAGCCGTTCCGGGGCGGTCTCCAGAATGTCGAAGGTCTCCAGGCCGAACCGGTCCACCATATTCCGGGCCGTGGCGGGGCCCACGCCCTTCAAAACGCCGGAGGACAGGTAGCTGAACATCTCCTCCTCGTCCTCCGGGAGGCTGCGCTCCACCTCCACGGCCCGGAGCTGTTCCCCGTGCTGGGGGTGCTGTTCCCACACACCGGTCAGCGTCAGGTGCTCGCCGGGGGCGGCGCAGGGGATGCAGCCCACAACGGTGACGGCCTCCCCCTCCTCGGTGAGGAGGCGGAGGACCGTGTAGCCGTTCTCGGCGTTTTGAAAGATGACGCTATGTACCGTGCCCTCCCGGCAGATCAGCTCTTCCATTTCAGATGTCCTCTCTTTTCGTTTCAAGGGGAATCAGAGTTCCCCGGCCAGCTCTCCAGGGGAGACCAGGGCGGCGTTTTTCTCCCGGTCCGTCAGATACCGGGCCAGGGCCTGGGCGTCGGGGGTCAGCCCGCAGTCCGTCAGGACGATTTTGGCCCCCGGCAGGCTTCCCTGAACCCGCCGGAGCTCCCGAACGTCGGCCTCCATGGCCAGCGCCTCCCCCTTCAAGGGCAGGACCAGCAGGAGACCCGGCACAGCCGGGCGGCCCCCCAAATGGAGCAGTGTCCCCGCCAGGGCCCAGACGATGGTGGTCAGGCCCACGGCGGACAGAAAGGCCAGAACGCCGTCTTGCAATAGCAGCATTTGAATCACCTCTGTTCAGCTTATGCGGAACCGGAGGATTCTGTTAGTTCGCCCTTCTATCGATCGCGCTCCCCGTAGGGGCCGCCGCCCCCGGCGGCCCCCCTTCCGCGACCGCCTATCTCTCCTCAGACCGCCCCACCAGATAGTCGATGCTCACCCCGAAGTGGTCCGCCAGCTTCCAGATATTTTCCAGATTGGGGAGGCTTGCTCCTCTTTCATATTTTTGGTAGTGGGATTCCGCAATACCAATCGCATCGGCTACCTGCACCTGTGTCTCATATTCTTCCTTGCGAAGTTCCCGGAGTCTCTGTTTAACCAAAATTTCCATTCTATCCCCCTTGACACGGCAAAAAATTAGTGTTATACTATAGTTAACAGCCCAAATTATTAGTGTTATAACTGGAGAAAAATTATGTCCGACTTCATGAAGTGGCTCTACGCCAGCTACATCAAGCCCCAAATCGACGCCTCTCCCCGGGGGGAGTACGCCGAGGCGCTGTCGGTGGTGGAAAACGAAATCAGCCCCCAGGCAAAGGCGGACTATGACAAGGCGGCGGAGTTCGCCGCCCTCCACGCCTTCCAGCTGGGCCTCCGCACCGGAAAGGGTCTCGCGGACAGCTTCACCGCATAATCCCAAGCCCCGCCAGAATGGCCTCCTCCCGCGCCCGCATCTGCGCTTTCATCTCCCCCTCATCCACATGGTCATACCCCAGCAGGTGGAGCACGGAGTGTACCACCAGATACCCCAATTCCCGCCGGTTGGAGTGCCCATACTCCTTGGCCTGGGCCCTCACATGCTCCAGAGAGATCATCATGTCCCCCAGGGGGACCAGCCCCGTGCCGGGGTCCGCGTCCTCGGGCCCCGGCAGCTCTCCGGGGGTCAGGTCAAAGGCGGGGAAGCTCAGCACGTCGGTGGACTTGTCCACCTGCCGGGCCTCCCGGTTCAGCCGGCGGATCTCCTCGTCCCCGGTGACAAGCACGTCCACTTCACAGGGGAAGTCCACCCCCTCCGCCGCCAGGGCCGCGCGGATGGCCTTGCGGATAAAGGCAATCTGGCTCTCGTTCACGCCGGGGACAGCGGCGGTGACGGGGATATAGTGGCGCTTCATCTCCTCCGCCCCTTTCCCTGGTCCTTCCGCTGGTCCCGCTTTTCGTAGTCCTCGTAAGCCTGTACAATTCTCTGCACCATCACATGGCGGACCACGTCGGCGTTGGTCAGCTCGCAGATGCCGATGCCCTCCACGTTTTTCAAAACCCGCATGGCCTCCCGGAGGCCGGAGGTCTTCCCGTCCGGCAGGTCGATCTGGGTGGCGTCGCCGGTGATGACAATCTTGGACCCGAAGCCCAGGCGGGTGAGGAACATCTTCATCTGCTCCCGGCTGGTGTTCTGGGCCTCGTCCAGGATGATAAAGCTGTCGTCCAGGGTCCGGCCCCGCATGTAGGCCAGGGGGGCCACCTCGATGCTGCCCCGCTCCAAGTACTTCTGGTAGGTCTCCGCCCCCAGCATGTCAAAGAGGGCGTCGTACAACGGTCGGAGGTAGGGGTCCACCTTGGACTGCAAATCCCCCGGCAGGAAGCCCAGGCGTTCCCCGGCCTCCACGGCGGGGCGGGTGAGGATGATGCGGTTCACCTGCTTGTCCCGGAAGGCCATGACGGCGGCGGCCACGGCCAGGTAGGTCTTCCCCGTACCCGCCGGGCCCACGCCGATGGTGACGGTGTTTTTCAGCACCGAGGCGATGTAGTCCTTCTGGCCGATGGTCTTGGGCTTGATGGGCCGGCCCTTGGCGGAGATGCAGAGGACATCGCCGGTGAGCTCGGCGATTTTCTCCTCCTTCCCCGCCCGGACCATGCTGATGACATAGCGGACATTCTGTTCCCCGATGGCCTCCCCCCGGCTGGAGAGGGTCAGCAGGGCCTGGACGGCCTTGCAGGCCAGGGCCACGTCCTCGGCCTCCCCCTCCACCCGGAGTTCGCTGTCCCGGTTCACCACGGTGACGGAAAACTCCTGCTCCAGAAGCCGGATGTTCTCGTCAAAGGAACCGAAAATGTTGATGGCCTGTTCCAGCCGCTCGATGCTGATTCGCTGTTCCAAAAAAACTTCACTCCCGTATTTCCGCGGGCCTCAGCCCGTTTCTTCTTCCGTATAAATGGGCGCCGTCTCCCCGATCTCCTCCAGGCACTCCGCCGACAGCGTGACCAGCAGCGCGTCCCCCTTCTGCCGGACGGAGCAGAGGGTGGACTTCACCTCGCCGTAGGGGTCCACCATCTCGTGGAGCTGGGCGGTGAGGAAGGTCTCGGCGGCCTTTTCCGCCTGGGCGGCGGTCCGGGGGGCGGGAACGGTCTCATAAAAGCGCCACTTCTCCACCGCCGCCGTCACCGGCAGGGGTACGCCCAGGAGACTCAGGGGGTACCTGCTGGTTATTTTATCATATTCCGCCCCTTCAATGCTACTGTTTGAAAAGAATTTTATCCGCCGGGTTCCAAAAATCAGGGACACTCCCGTCTTCTCCCGGCCCGTGTACCGCTTTTCCATGTTTGTCAAGGGCATGGCGGCGGTCAGGCTGTACCAGGTCCGGGCCTCAACCTTCCCCATGCCCGCCAGGACCCGGGCCCCCACGGTGTCCGTGTCTTCCACGCCGGAGATGAGGATCTGCCCCTCCGTCACAGCCACGCCGGGGACCACGCAGCTGACGCCCCCGATGGTCTGGACCCGCTTCACCAGCCCCGCCCGCCGGGCCACCAGGTTGCAGGGCTCCCGCCGGTCGATCATCACCGGGGGCGGCGTCCGTTCCCGGACCTGGACGCTGGCCCGGCAGCCGGAGACGTTGACCCCGATCCACACCAGCTCGGGCACGTCCAGCAGCACGTGGTTGCGGATGTCCTCCCCGTTCAGGGAGAGGCCGAAGGTCCCCAGGCCCACGCCGTTTTTCTCCAGGGCCCGGAGGATGCGCTCCGTGGGGACCGTCTCGTTGCCCTCCACCTGGAAATCCCAGATGAAGAAGGACCCCAGGAACAGCCCCAGGGCGCAGGCCATCAAACCGATCAGCAGGGCCTGGCGGTGGCGGAAGCGCAGGAGGAAGTAGGGCGCGCCCTCCAGGCCCACCAGGTCAAATTCGCAGTCCAGGTTCCGCCCCGCCTGGCGGAGGGTCTTCCAGTCCTTCCGGGACAGGCGGAAAGTAAAGGCCGTGGGGGACTCCCACTGAAGGTCCCAGAAAGCCAGGTCCTGGGCCCCGCAGAGGTTCAGCACCCGCTCGGGAAAGGCGCACTCCGCCCGTATCCGCACCTGCCCCCGGAGGCGGTTGATCATCCCCCTCAGCATGGCCCCACCCACTCCACGGAGGCGATTTTCCCGCCGATGCGCAGCTCTCCCGCCGTCATGGCCATGAGGTTCAGCCCCTGCCCCCGGACCCGGAGGACCCCGGCGGCGGTGTTGGCGTCGATCTGCTCCTCCGTATAGGCCAGAAGGCCCGTGTGGTGCTCCAAATACAGCTGGCGGCTGCCCACCATCTCCAGCCGGGGCAGGCCCGCCACCACGTCCGCCGGCAGGTCGAAGAGCTCCGCCACTGTGTCCAGGACGCCGCCGTCCCGGTCGCGCCGATTGCGTTCCATCTTGTCTCACCTCAGAGAAAGCCTATGCGGCGGGAGTGGAAAATCTGCTTGTCCCCTCCCCGGTTTTCCGCATGTTCTTTTCCCCCGGCGCATAGAGATTCCCAGGTGATGTGTATGAAGCGGCGCTGGCGGACCGACGCGTGTCTGGTCCTCTGCGGTCTTTTAATCTGGTTCCTGGCGGACGCCCAGCGGGTCCGGGCCGCGGCGGCAGCGGGGCTGGGCCTCTGTGCCCGGTCGGTGATTCCCGCCCTGTTCCCCTTCATGGCGGTGTCCACCATGCTGGTGTCCCTGGGCTTCGGGGAGTGGGCCGCCCCCCGTCTGGCGGGGCTCATGAGCCTTTACCGCCTCCCGGGCCCCGCCGGGTCCGCCCTGCTGCTGGGGCTGGTGGGGGGCTATCCCATCGGGGCCCGGACGGCGGCGGAGCTCCACAAAAAGGGCCTCCTCACGGCGGAGGAGGCGGAACGGCTCCTGGGCTTCTGCAACAACTCCAATCCGGTGTTTCTCATCAGCGTCCTGGGGGGCGGCATCTTCGGCAGCCCCAGGGCGGGGGTGTATTTGTGGCTGATTCACCTGCTCTCGGCCCTGCTGGCGGGCTTTTTCTTCCGAGGAAGCGGCAGGCCCCCCCGGCGGCGGGCCCCGCCGCCCCTCCGCCCGGCGGACTCCCTCTCCGCCGCCCTGGTGGAGGGGGTGAAAAGCGCCTCGTCCAACATGGTTTCCGTCTGCGGCTTCGTCCTCTTCTTCTACGTGCTGGCCAGCCCCCTGGCGGCCCTGGGCGGCCCCCTGGGGGCCGGGCTGACGGGCCTCCTGGAGCTCTTCTCCCTGACGCCCCTGCTGGCGGCGGACCGGGCGGGCTTTATCCTGGCCTCCGCCTGCGCGGGCTGGGGCGGGGTCTCCATCCTCTGCCAGACGGCGGCGGTGCTGGAGGGCAGCGGCCTGAGGCTGCGGAACTGCGTGCTGGGCAAGGCGGTCCAGGGCCTCCTGGCGGGGGTCCTGGCGGCGGCGGTGAGCGTTTACCTGTTCTGACAGCGCAAGCGGCCCTGACTTGTGGAAGTCAGGGCCGCTTTCTAAATCGGGTCATTCTCAGGAGGCCAGCTGGGCGGAGTCCAGAATCTTCTGGAAATCCCCGGCGTAGTCATAGCCGGACATGTCTCCGTCCGTGAAGGAGATCATGACCGTGACCAGCTCCTGATTGGCGGGGTTAAAGGCAAAGGCTTTGTACACGGTGGACTTCTGTTCGCCCCGCACATTGTTCCTGAACCTGCTCATACAGCCGGACAGGCCCGCTATGGTCACGTCTCCCGTTTCCACGTCCGCGATGTCCTCTTTCATGCTCTCCAGTATGGCGTTGTTGTAATCCGCTTTTGTGCCGTCAAACGCCCTCTGGGTCAGGCCCTTCTCAACCTGCGACCAGAACAGGAGGCTGCAATGGGTGTCCGCCTCCTCGGGATAAAAGTGCGCGTCTTCCTTCACAAAATCTGCGGGCTCTCCCCCCTCGTCCCGCACATTGAAGTACGCCGGGTAGGAGAACGTGACGCCCCCAATGGTAAAGGTCTGGTTCGTCTCCGGGTCAAAGCCGCTTTTCAGCTCGTCCGGCACATTGCTGATCCCCAGGCCCGGCTCCCACTCCTCCCGCTCCATCAGGAGGGTCCTCTCCGTTCCGTCGTCCTTGACGGTGCAGCTGAGCCGGCCGTCTTCATAGGCGAAGTCCTTGCTCACCTCAGCGGCGGCGATGGCCTCGCTGTCCGTCCGGCGGCCGCCCACCTGGGAGGTCCAGGCGTAGGTCTCCTCCTCGGTCTCCGGCGGGACATAGGACCCGGCCCAGTACAGGTAGCGGGTCCCGCCGCCGCCGCTGACCCGGTGGAGCTCGATTTTATCCCCGTCGATGACCGCGCCGTAGTAAGCGCCCTCAAAGGCGGGGTCCACCTCCTTCCACTGCCCGGTCAGGTCCAGGAGATGCACCTCCGGTTCCGGCGCGGGTTCCGGCTGGGAGGCGGGGGCCTCCGTGTCCGGGCCTCCTCCGCAGGCCGCCAGTGAGAAAAGCATTGCAGTCAGCAACGCGCAAAATATCAGCTTTTTCATATCCGCTCTCCCATCCCAAAATTTCAGGGGTCTACGTCTCTCAGTCCCTGCCGTAAGCATAGCACTTGTTGGGGGGCACCGCAAGCACATAGAGGAAAGTTCTCACTCCGCCGCGGCACGAAAGGCCCCCGGCTCTCGCCGGGGGCCTCGCAGTCTGCTTTTACCTCTGCCCCTTGTCGTAGGGCACGCCCTCCGCCTTGGGCGCTCTGGACTTCTTGGACGTGAAGGCCAGGACCACCAGGGAGATGATATAGGGCAGCATGTTGTACATGGCCGCCGGGAGGTTCAGGGCCTTGAGGAAGTCGAAGCCGGAGTACACGTTGCCCAGGGCCCGGCAGAAGCCGAACAGCAGGGCCGCCAGGGCGATGCGGGTGGGCTTCCACTGGCCGAAGATCATGACGGCCAGGGCCAGGAAGCCGAAGCCCGCCACGCCGTTCTCGAATTTCCACTCGCTGACGCCCGCCGTGATGTACACGATGCCGCCTAAGCCCCCCAGCATGCCGGAGATCAGCACCCCGGCGTAGCGCATTTTGTAGACGTTGATGCCCACGCTGTCCGCCGCCTGGGGGTGCTCGCCGCAGGCCATGAGCCGCAGGCCGAACCGGGTCTTGTACAGCGACACGTAGGACCCCACCAGGGCCAGGGCCGCCAGAAGCATGAACCAGTTGAACTCAAAGCCGCCCAGGTTCACCAGGAAGGCTTTTTTCGCGTTGATATACTGGATGGTGGAGGACACATTGTCCACGCTTTCCGCCGTGTTCATGGCCTTGACAAAGACCGTGGCCGCCGCCGTGCCCAGCAGGTTCATGGCCGTGCCCACCAGGGTCTGGTCCGCCTTGAAGTTGATGGCGGCCACCGCCAGCAGCAGGGAGTAGACCACGCCCAGGGCGATGGCGGCCAGGACCACCAGCAGAATCATGGCAAAGGCGGGGGTGCCGTCCGGGAGAAACTTCATCATCAGCGCGCCGCCCAGAGCGCCCATGACCATGATGCCCTCCAGGCCGATGTTGATGACGCCGGAGTGCTCGGAGAAGCAGCCGCCCAGGGCCACCAGCAGAAGCACCGACGCGAAGATCAGGGTGTATTGCAGCAGAAGGATCATTTCCCGTCGCCTCCTTTCTCAGCGGCCTTCTTCTCGTCCCGGCGGTTCAGCCAGGCGTTCAGCGCCGTCTTGAAGAAGAGGACGAAGCCGCAGAGGTAGATAATCAGGGCGGAGATGAAGTCCGAAATCTGGGAGGAGTACATGGTCTTGTCCACATAGGCCCCTCCGTTGGTGATATGCTGGATGAAGTAGGAGGAGAAGATGGCCCCGATGGGGTTCAGCCCGCCCAGGAAAGCGGCGGCGATGCCGTTGAAGCCCATGGCGGGCACGGCGGACTGGGTACACTGCCACTGCTCGAACCCGGTGAGAAACAGCATGGCCGCGCCCATGCCGGCGAGCCCGCCGGCGATGGCCATGGTGAGGATCAGGTTCTTCCGCTCCCGCATGCCGCAGTATTTGGCGGCGAATTTGTTGCAGCCCGTGGCTTTCAGCTCATAGCCCAGCTTGGTCTTCTCCAGCAGGACCCAGACCAGAACCGCCACGATGATGGCCAGGGGGATAGCCAGGCCCACGTACTGGTTCTTGCTGAACAGGGCGCCCAGACCCAGGGAGGGGAGGATGGCCCCCTCGTTGGTGCTGGCCAGGGTGTAGGTATAGGGGCTGGTCTCCTCCTTGACCTTGGTCAGCAGCATGTTCACCGCGTAGAGGCTGATCCAGTTCAGCATGATGCAGGAGATGACCTCGTTCACATTGCAGTAGGCTTTCAGCACGCCGGAGACGGCCCCCAGGGCGGCCCCGGCCAGAACGGCGGCGATGAGGCACAGATACCAGGGCAGCTTCAAGCCCAGGGCGCAGTACAATGCCGCGCCGGTGCCCACCACGTACTGCCCCGCCGCGCCGATGTTGAACAGGCCCACCTTATAGGCGAAGAGCACCGAGAGACTGCACATCAGCAGGGGGGCGGTCTTCACCAGGGTGCTGCCGAAGTAGCGCAGCTGGGCTGTGGACTTGGAGTAGGTCATGAAGTTCTCCACGATGGCCAGAATGGCCCCGTTGGCCCCGGCGGGGTTGATGAGGAGCAGGGCGATATAGCCCACGATCAGGCCTAGGACGATGCACAGCAGCGAGGCCAGCAGGGACTGGACCGCGCCGTTGCGCAGCAGGGCGGTCTTTTCTTTTTTCATGCCTTACGCCCCCTTCTTCTTCGCGCCGGCCATGTAGAGGCCCAGCTCTTCCACCGTGACTTCCTTGGGGTCGAACTCGCCCACGATCTCCCCCTCGTACATGACCAGGATGCGGTCGGAGACGTTCATGACCTCGTCCAGCTCCAGGCTCACCAGCAGAACGCCCTTCCCGGCGTCCCGCTGGGCCACGATCTGCTTGTGAATGTACTCAATGGCCCCCACGTCTAGGCCCCGGGTGGGCTGGACGGCGATGAGGAGCTCGGGGTCCTTGTCGATCTCCCGGGCGATGATGGCCTTCTGCTGGTTGCCGCCGGAC
>CAJUJW010000024.1 GCA_910586735.1 uncultured Oscillibacter sp.
CAGAGTTCTTTGATGAGGTACGCCAACGGTGCCGGTTCAAATACTGGTTTTTCGGACACTACCACGAGGATATGGTCATAGAAAAGAAATATGCGATGCTGTACGAAAAGATCATCCGATTGAAACTGTGAAAAACGTCCGGCAGGGCGGGAGCGCAATAGGTTCCCACCTTGCCGGACGTTTTTCCGTTGTAGCCACAATTCGCCGCAGGCTGGGCGGTATATACCTGAACCCCTTGCGCTGCAACGCTTACCCAGGTGCATCTTTTTTATCTACAGAAGGAAAGTTTTGATATTGATGTCCGCAATGGTTTTGGTCACAGTTTCTTCCTTGCCATCTACCATGACCGTTCCGGGGCCCATGGCGCTGACGTGCATGTCGCCAACCTTGACCAACAACTGGTTGAACTTGTCGGAGGTGTCGCCGATCTGGAGGGTCAGGCCCTTGGTATCGTCAGCGGCTACGGCAGCGGTGTCGGGAGCCTTGTAGCCCAAGGTTTCCTTAATTCCCGCTTCCGTGGTCAGGTCCCATTTACTGTCGGCGTCGCTGGTGCCATCCGCCTTGGTTTTTTCCATCAGGGTGATGCCGGTCCGGTCAGCCTTGGCGGATACGGTCCAGGCGTTGTTTCCGGCAGCCGCCTTGGAAAGCCGCTCGGTAACCTTACCCAGGTCAAAGGTCTTTCCATCACCCACCATGTCGCCCACATAGAGCACTCCGGCCTTGTCCTTGTCGGCATCCTTTGTAGAGACCGTGATTTCCTTGTCCGCAATCGTGAACTTGGCCCCGTCGACAAACATGTCTTCGGTCAGCGTGACAACGGTGCTGGCCAGGCGGTCCCTAGTCTGAGCGTAGCCGTTTTCGACCTCGATGGTCTGGACGTTCCAGTCGCCGCCGGAGCCAGCCGTTCCCTCAGCCGCGCCGGCGGTCCAGGAGCCTGCATCCGCAAGAGCAGCCGCAGCGGGAGCGGTTCCAGCTGTGTCGTATCCGTTTGCGGCATCTGCGGCGGAGTTATCCGTTACAGCGCCCGCCGTGAAGGTTACGTCCTCAATTTCCTGGGCTCCATCGGTCTTGGCCTCGAAGGTGATTTTCCCGTCCGCGGCAGCGGAGATGTTAAACAAGTCGCCCAGAGTGACATTATTACCGTCGGCGTCCTGATAAGCGCCGGAGCCATCCGTCTTTTGAGCCGCCAGAGCGCCCAAGGCAGCCGCCAGATCGGCCGCAGAGGTGGTCGCGGAGAGGTCAGTCTTGGAGAACTTTACCGCCGTGGCGCCGTCCGCCAGTTTAGCCGTAATTTCAATTTGGGAGTCCGCAATCGCATTTGTTTTATCGGTATTTGTGCCAGTAGAATCCGACGCGCCAGTGCCCAGGACACCAGCGGTATAGGCCCCGGTAACCCACTTGCCCTTGGTGGCGGCGGTTCCGTCTCCGCCAATCTCCACCTTCATTTTGCCGTCCACATTTTCGGAGGCGTCAGTGGGGGCGGCTTTCTGGGTGAAGACCAGCTGGTTGTTGGAGGCAGTTACCTCGAAGTCCTGGCCGTTGAACTGGATATATTCTTGGGCATTGGTAAGGGCCGTACCGTCGATCTCTACCTTCCAGCCGGTGGCCGGTCCAGTAGTGGAGAACGCCTTCGCAATCTCAGAGGCAACATCTCCGCCTGTCTTCGTTCCGAGATCCGCTCCGTCGGCGGTCACCTTGATTTCCTTGTCCCCGACCTTGATGGTCATGCTTTCGCCGTCTTTGCCGGAGAACTGGAAGTCCGCCAGGTCCACCTTGAAGGTGGTAGGCTTGTTGTTTCCCGCTCCATCTTTGTGCAGAATGGTATTCACGCCCAGCTCGCTGCCCGTAGACGCGATGTCCAGCTCACTGACTTCCCCGACGACTGCGGCCTTAGCGGAGCCATCCAGAGAGCCGTCCAGGAGCTTGATGCCGTTGAAGTTGGCGGAGTCGGCGATGCGGTTGATTTCAGAACGCAGCTGGTTGACTTCCTTCTGGAGGTTCAGCCGGTCGACGGGGTCGTCATAGGTGCCGTTGGCGGACTGGGTGGCCAGGTAGTCCATGCGGTTGAGCATGTCCTGGATCTCCTGCATGGCGCCCTCGGCGGTCTTCACCAGGGAGATGCCGTCCTTGACGTTTTTCTGGGCGGCGTTCAGGCCGGTGATCTGGGCCCGCATCTTCTCGGAAATAGCCAGGCCGGCGGCGTCGTCACCGGCGCGGTTGATCTTGTAGCCGGAGCTCAGCTTTTCCAGGTTCTTGGAAAGAGCGCTGGTGTTGGTGTTGTAGTTCCGGTAGGCATTCATTGCCATAATATTATGCTGAATACGCATGAAAGTGACTCCTTTCAAATTTTTAACGTGCCGGAGGGAATCCTTTCCCAAGGCACACATGGGTGGAGCGCCGTTCCTCCGTCCGCTGTGGCCACAGCGGCGCGGCTGTTCAGCGCGGGACAATATTCCAACCGGCCTAGGACCGGGTGAAACCGGGGGTGCGCTGGAATGTCTTCGATAACTCTATCGGATGCGCCAGGAAATAATTAAGGCTTTTCCCTAAAAATTTTCTAGTTCACTTTTGTCGCCCCTTCAGCCGCCCCAGGGGGACCGAACCGGCGGCGTCCCGGTTGGCGAAGCGGAGGGGGCGGCCGTCCGCCCGGCTCCTCAGCGCCAGGGAGAGGAACAGCGGGCCGGACAGTCCGCTCTCCGGCGGCAGGGGGACCGGCAGTTTTGTCTTTTTCCCCCAGGCCCGCGCGTCCGTGTCCAGGCGGCGCTCCTCACGGGTTCCGTCCTCCCGCTCCACAATCAGGAAGCAGTCCGTCTCCCCGCACACGCCGGAAAAGCCCCGGTTCTCGATGACGACCCGCAGGGCCCGGCCCATTTTCACGGCGTCCCGGACCACAAAGCGGGGGCCCAGACGCCGCCCGATGTAGTCATAGCCGCTGACGCCCCGCCAGCAGTCCGGCGCGTCCACGGTCTCCTGTTTCCAGAAATCCAGCTGCCGCTTGTGGTAGGCGCTGTTCAGATAGCACAGGTGGAGCTTTTCCAGCTCCGCCGCCGCCCGGCGGAAACTCACCGGCGGATTGGAGGCCACCGCCTCCCCGCCCACGGGCCGCCCGGCCATGGTCCGGCTCTGCCAGTCCAGCTCTCTTCTCCGGCTCCAGCGCCCGGCGGCGTCGGGGCCGTGGACGGCGGCGTAGGTGCCCAGGTCCGTCTCGGACCCAAAGAGACCGTCGTTAAACAGGGTCAGCTTCTCCACAAGGCCGGGCTCCCCGGACAATCGGGCCGCGATGGCCCGCCACTGGGCCGGGGTCCTCACCGCCAGGAAGCATTTTCCCTCCACGGCCCGGTACAGGGTGAGGACGAGACGCGACATGGCGGACTCCGAGAGGAATCTGGAGTCGTGCATCTCCCCCCAGCTTCCCACGAAAATCCCCTGGAGGGTCAGGATGTCCCCGGCGCGGGCGCGAATCAGGGGGCCAAGCTGCTCCATGTGCCTGTGAATCAGCGCCTCGGACTCCGGCTCCCGCCAGAGGCCCCGACCCTCCAGGTCGTAGGTTACCCGGAGGATGATTTGCTTTTCGCAGCGGCGGAAACAGTCCAGGAGCTCCTCCATGCGCCGCAGGACCCCGGCGGTGAGGTCCTCCTCCCGGAAAAAGCCGATGTCAAACTGCAAAAGGGCCAGGCTCTCCCCGCTCTGGCAGAGGTCCCCGGACAAAAGCCGGAGGTCCGGGGACGGAAACACCCTCCCGGAGACCTCCTTGAACGCGTAGGAATAGATATGATACCACCCGCAGCCGGGGTTTCCCAGCGGTTCCCCGCTCTCCTCAAAACGCGCCTTGTAAAACCTCATCTCTCGCTCCACCAGCGGCGCTCACCGCGCCGGTCCCCGCCGCTTCTCCAGCCTCACCCGCCAGATGACCGCCGGAATCTCAAACAGCATTCTGCACATATACCAGCCGGTCTGGAGGCCCTTGTGCATGCCCTGGCCCTCTTTCCTGGCGTGCATCACCGCCGGAATCTCCGTCACACGGAACCCCAAAAGCAGCATCTGAATCACCATGTTGGCGTCCGGGTATTTGTCGTCAAAGTGCCCCTTCTCCCCGTAATAGGCGAAGGCCCTCCTGCTCAGGCCCTGGAGGCCGGTGGTGGGGTCGGCGATCCGCCGCCCGGCAATCAGGCGGATCAGGAACCGGAACCAGCGGAACGCCGCCCATTTCAGGAAGATCACCGGGAACTCCGTGCTTCCCTCCATGAAGCGGGAGGCCAGCACGATGTCCGGGGCGTTTTCCGTCTCCCGCAGCCGCTGGTAAATCTGGGGGATGTTGCAGACATCGTGCTGCCCGTCGCCGTCCATCTGGATTATGTAGCGGTATCCCTTTTCCAGGGCGTACCGATACCCGATTTGCAGGGAGGTCCCGTAGCCCATCCGCTCCAGGTTCGTCAGCATATGTACCGGCCACTTCCGAACGACCCGGGCCGTGCCGTCCTCCGAGGCGTCGTTGATGACCACGATGTCCGCCAGGTCCTGAATCCGCCGGCGGGCCACCTCTTCCAGGACGGCCCCTATGTTCTCTTCCTCATTGCGCGCCGGTATCAGCACCAGCAGTTCCTTCCGTTCCCTCATGTCCTTCGCCGACTTTTACCCTTTCTGCTCCCACAGCTCCTCCCAGGAATCCCTGCGGCAGCCGCTCTCCGCCTTTCTGGAGCCCGCGCGGCGTCCCAGCTCCTTCCGCGTCTCCTCGTCTTCCAAAAGCCGCTTGACGCGGTCCGCCAGCGCCGCCGGGTCAAAGGGGCACAGAAGCCCGTCTTGACCGTCCGTAATCTCCTCCCGGTTGCCGTTGCAGTCGGAGACAATGGCGGCGCAGCCCAGGGCCAGGGCCTCCTGCAGGGCGAGGCTCTTCCCCTCAAAGCGGGTGGCGTGTACGTAAACGTCCGTTCGCGCGTAGTAGGGATAGGGGTTCTCCACCGCGCCCAGGAGAACAAAGTCCTCCGTCAGGCCCAGCTTCGCCCGCTTCCGCTCCAGGGCCTTCCGCTCCTCACCCTCGCCCAGCACGTACCAGCGGACGGGGACGCCCCGCTTCTTCAGGATATCCAAGGCGTCCAGCGCCATGTCGTAGCCCTTTTGATACGTGAGCCTCCCCACGGTCAGCAGCCGCTTTCCCTGCCAGCTGTCCGAAAAGCCCCCGCCCTCCCGGGCCCGCTCCCGGATGCCCTCCAAGTCAATCATATTGGGGAACAGCCTGAGCCGGGAGGCGTACTCCGGGTACAGGGCCTCGAAGCCCTGGCTCACCTCTCTGGAGACGGCAAAAATCCTGGAGAAGGCCCGCCAGCAGTCCTGGTCCATGGCCCGGGTGTACCCGGCGCTCTCGTAGTCCACGTGAATCAGCGCCGCCTTTTTCTCCGCCTTTACATAGTCCGCCACATAATAGGCGGCTCCTCCCTCCATCCAGGCCACCGCCATGTCGAAGCCCGCCGGGAAGCGCGGGGCCCCCTCGGCCATGGTCCGCCACAGCAGTTTGTCCAGCTGTACCCGCCTCTTCCTGCACATCGCCGCCAGGGTACGGACAATGTAAGCCGCCTTGCGGCACAGCCCGCCGTTTCTAAAAAAGGCCCTCAGGACGCTTCCGATCATCCGCCGGCGTCCCGCCCCCGACAAAACGGACATGGCGCTGGGCCGGCGGTTCAGCACGTTCACATAATCGGGCAGCTGATTGAAGAGCTCTCCCTGGCCCATAAGCACGTAGAGATACACCTCGTAGGAGGCGTCGTGAACGCGCCGCAAAGCCTGCAGCAGAAGGGTTTCCGCCCCCGCCTTTCCCAGGGTGTTCACCACCAGCAGAAGACTCTTTTTCCCGTCTCTTCGCAGGGTATCTTCCATATTCCGCTCCTGCCTCCGTTCCCACGACAGGGCCCGCCTCACGCTGGCCCAGAGCCCAAGACTCACAGCACAGCCTCCGCAGACAAGAAGTCCCCAGGCCGTCCCGGCCCGAAGCCCTCTCAGAAAGGCCCGCACGGGCGGCAGGGCCTCCGCGAAAATCAGCAGCGTCCCCGCTATGCCCCACAGGGCGCACAAGTTCGTATTCAGTTTTCCCCCGGCCCGAAGCCGGATACTGATCAATATCAGAATGATCCCGGCTGCTGGAACCACTGCCAAACTCATACGATTCGCTTCCTTTTCCCGTCTTCCGCTGGGGCGCTGTAGAATGCATTTTATGGCTCTTCGCTCTCCAGGTGGCGTCCCGAGGGTTACGGGACCATGTTCCGAAACTCTGTCAAGTGCCGTCCTCTGACGCCCATAATCTCTCTAGTTTTTTGTACAGTATATAACAAACTTGATATCCCGGATAGCAGTAAAAAGCCAGGAAGTATCCCAGTTTTGTTTTCCAATCTATTTGCTTTTTCCCAATAAATCCCTTGTTCTCCTCTCTCAGCTTCAGCGTGTAGCTGATCAAATCAGGGTCGCTTCTCACATGGCCCTCTACATGCCACGAGGCAATTTGTCCTAAGACAATTTCTTTCCATGTGAAAAAAGACCGCTCCCGCCCCGCCTCTTTCTCTTGGGCACAGATATATTCATAGCACTCATATAGGCTTCCACAAGCCTTTATTGAACGCTCTTTGCTCAGGCTCTCCCGGTATTTTCTGTAATAATACCCATTCTCATACAAGACGGCGGCGTCCGCTCCATCCGCCAGAATCTGATATACATATTTCGAGTCCTCGCCGCTTGACAGGTTCTCATCAAATTTGACCCCGCAGGCGGCAGACTTCCGAATGAATTTTCCCCCGAGCACATACATCCGCAAATATTGCAGGGCCTCCTCCTGGTTCAGATACCTGTACTTCTTCCCCGGAAGCTCCTCATCGGAGACACAAAGCCGGGACACGCTCTTTTCAAAGCGCTCTGTCGGCAGCTCCAGAATGCCCACGGCGGTCACCACCGCCCTAGTCCTCTCCGCCAGCTCCAGGAGCCTCTCCAAAAGCCTGGGATGAATGGCGTCGTCGCTGTCCAGAAAAAAGACATACTCCCCTTCCGCCGCCTCCAGCCCGGCGTTCCGCGCTGCGGACACGCCCTGATGGGGCCGGGGCAGGAAGCGAATCCGCCGGTCCCGCCGGGCCAGCTCCTCACACAGCTTCTCCGAGCCGTCCGTGGGCCCATCGGCTATCAGGAGCAGTTCAAAATCCGCCCAGGTCTGCCTCAACACGGACTCGACGCAGAAATTCAAATAGGGCGCGGAATTGTAAACCGGGACAATCACCGAGATTTTTCTACCCATGACTCATACGCCTCCGAACCCTCCAACAGGGACCACCGCCAGCCTGAGCCCGGCGAACCGAGGTCCCCGCGCTCGGCCGGTATGAAAACAGGCCGCCCAGGTCAACGGGCCTGCCACGCAGCCTCCATTTCCCAGCAGCCTGTTTCCATGTACCGCAAAAACGTTTTTATTTTCAGCCGGCAAAATCGCCGCCCGGCTGCCCCAGGGCGTTCTCCGCCTGTAAGCGGCTACCGCTCCTGCGGGACAGCCAAATTGCAGGGGTTCTTCATATCCTGCTCCAGATGGAAACAGATAAAGTTCTCGTCCTCGAAATAGATTTCCATCTGGTCCGGGTAGGTCTCCATCAGGCGCATATACTGTTCATACGCCCTGGATTCCAGCACCTCCCGGTTCTCCAACTGTGTATATCTCAACCAAACATCAGGCTCTACAATTTCCCTTTCCGCCTTGTCGGGGGAAATCTCCGACGCAATCACATACGGCTCTTGACTCACTCTCATTGTAGGACGCAGAATTTTAAATCCTTCCCGGCTCTCGTCTGGATAACGTTCCTCCCCCAGCCAGGCCGGACCTTCCCCAAAATAAAGCTGCGCGTAGCAAAGCGGCTTCTTCTCCACGTAAAAGAACACATGCGGCATCCACAGGTAGTATTCTTCTTGCTCTATATTTTCCAGGAAGGTCTGCAACTCTACATGGGTCCCCTTTTCCACCACCTGATATAACTCATCAGTCGTTGATGTAATCGCGTAGGTGTGGGGCTTGAAGTTCTTCATAATCGTGCGGGTCATGGTCACAGCCTCAGGATAACGGGATAATTCATTGTACAAAAAACCGTGGTAATTCCCCGTAAGGCACGCAAACACATAAATCCCAATTGCCATGGCCACGGCCAGCCTCCGCAGCAACGTTTCCCCCCAGCGTTCCTCAGCCAGAGGCGCGGCAATATCCAGTGGGATCAGCGCCATCGCCAAGGTCAGCGGATGTCCGATAACGCTGAAACGTCCCTCCGCAATAAACTGAGGCAAGCCTATATAGGGCATGGCATAGGTCACAATGAATACCACAGACATCAGGGTCATCGGGACATAACTGTATCCCACGCCCTCGGCCCATTTGGACTTTCGAACTTTTCCCGCCATGGAAAGGGCAAGGGCAAGACAGGTAAGCCCCAGGAGCAAGGTTCCTCTGCCCTCTCCATAGAGCCCCACGTAACCATAACGGTAAATCCCTTCGATACCCTTTCGATCTGTCGTTTCCCCCTTGACCCCGGCGGTCTCCGCCATAGGAGCCGCCTTTTCGGGTCTGTCTGCCGGAACGCTCACAGCCAGCGTTCTAACCTGGCCTGTTTCCTCCATCTCTGTCGCCTTCTGGGCTATGGCGGCTTCCTTTTCTCCCTCGGATTCCAAAAGTTCCCGGTTTTCTTTCACGGTTTCACTGTCCATGGATTCCAGCGCCCAGTTGATGGAACCTTGAAAACTCATTCCCTCAGCTAAGGCCCAAGCCATGGGCGCCGCCGCAATCAAGAGACTGCACATGGCCGCCGCCGTCAGCGGCAGCAGGCGCTTCCAGTGGAAGACCTTCCGGCAGGCGCACAGGGCCACCGGAACACACAGGAAAAACGCCATAATGGTTGCATAAAAGTGCGTAGTCAGCGTAGCTGCCACGGCAAGCATGAATATCAGAAGATTTTCGTTCTTCCAGTATACCCTCGCATCCTTTTTGCCGTTCTCTTGGAGCGTTCCTTTGATATACCGTATCAGGAACATGACGCACATCAGAACGCAGGGCAGTCCAAATTCCATGGGCAGCGTCCATTGCAGTCTTGACATGGAATTTACCATCTCTGCTCCTCTTACGTTCAAGATCAGAAACAGAAGGAGCGTCAAAACCGGCGTATACCGCCAACGGAATACCTCCCGGAGCAGACAGCCGACAGACACTAGATAAGTTACTACATGAAAGCATTGGATGAACCGCAGACAGCTGAACACAGAAATGCCCAAAAGCGATCTCATGCAATAGATCACGCAGTGCATCGCCTCCGGGTAAATACCGGCGCTGAAAACCTTCCCCTCCATAAGGCCGTAAATCCAGGAGTGATGCACGTATAGATCCCCGCACCCGTAACAGGAAATTCGTATTACACCATAGGTAAAATACACCGCGCCGAACAGCAGGGTCACGGCCCACAGTCCGATATAAACCCGGTCCTTCCGCGGCAGGGCTTTCAGGGGATGGAAGCGGCGCGGCTTTTTCCACGCCGCCAGCTTATGCCGGAACTCCCACGCCAGGCGAAGGGCGCACACCAGAAACACGCCCGCCAGAATCAAAGCCGTCAGGCGCATACTCAGGATGTGGAAAAGCCCCAAAAACAGCACCAGGGCGTTGAGGCATACCGGAACGGCCGTCACGCAGAAGCCGAACCGGTACACCGGGGACTTACCTTGAAGGTGCTTGTAGAATATCACCGAAGGCATCAGGAACATGATAAAGATATATCCCAGAAGAACCTTCCCGTATTCCACCGCCTCATAGAGGATGTCTATGGTCATGAGTGTTTCTCCCTTTACTCCGCCTCCGACACGGTTCCGTCTCTCTTGTCATAAACCTTGCTGTCCGGCTTGCGCGCCTTCTCCCGGCGCACAATGGTTCCTGTACAGAACATGTTGGAATTCAAATGCCGCTCCACCCAACGGAGCCTGAAATAGCCCACGGTCCAGCCGGTGAACGCGCCGCACACCACGCCCACGCCGTACCAGATCTCCGGCAGGTCCAGGGCGATCAGGCTCACCAGGAAGGTGATGATGCAGAACGAACCGGAGGTGAAGACCGCGCCGATGAAGTCATTATAATAGTACAGCAGGTGCATGGTGGCATACATGATAAACAGCATGAAGAAGCCCGCGGCCAGACATGGATAGATCCGCATGATGCTTCCCGCGAAGCCGAACTGGGGCAGAATGACGATGCAGAACAGGTAGGCCACCACCGTGATGGTAAATTGCAGCCGCACCAGGTTCACCAGCTCATCCGACAGCTGCCGGAACATCCGGGAGGAGGAGGCGTCGATGTCTCCCCACTTGCCGCCGATGACCATCTCCGAATAGGACTTGTATTTTTTGTTGAAGTTCATCTCCACGTTGGAGATAAAGATCACCATGGTCGAGATGTTTGTAAACATGGCTATGGTGGAGGCCATATCGTAGTTCTGGTTCCAGATAAAGCTCTTCACCACAATCTCGGCGGTCTCGTGGGTCCAGAAGACGAAGTTGTGGATATACAGACCCAGCATGTAGAAGAAGTTCGCCGCCATCAGCTTCCACCACTTCCGGCAGTAGGTGAACACCAGCCTGTACCGGCCGCTGTTCTCCGGGAAGTACCTTCTGAAGGCCATGAACTCCAGGGACCCGATCAGCAGGAAGCCCACCACCAGGGAGAAGAGCATGCTGTAGATAACGCTCCAATGCAGCCAGAACCGCAGGACCAGGGACAGAAGGAAGGTGACGATCATGCCCGCCAGACAGAACATGGACATTCTCTCAAAGTCCTTGCAGACGCTGAGGTAGGCCATGGAGTACAGCAGGAAAATCATGGTCACAAAGCCGGTGTACCCCAGCAGTACGTAAACCGCGCTCACCTCGCCCACGTAGTGTACCCACGCGGAGAACAGGGCCCCGGGGATACTGCCCAGAATCAGCGTCAGAAGCAGGCCGATCTGATAGCTGGGCATCACGTCCTCATAGCGCTCCTCAAAAATGGCGTCCTGCATATAGCGGGCAAGCACCGGGCTGAACAGCAGGTGGACCGCCAGAAGCGAGAAGATGAAAATATACAAAATGGTGCTGGAGAACAGCTCTCTGTTCAGATAGCTCTCACTGCCGAAGCCCAGCACGTACTCCATCACCCAGATGCAGATGGCGATGAAGAGCAGGGGCGCGATGGTAATCAGGATACTGTAGCCGACGCCGAAGACGTTCGCCGTAATCGACTTTTTCTCATAGATGCGTTTTAGCTTAACGCCAACTCCCGCCATTCCTCGGTCCCCTCCTTCCCTTCCTGATTCGAATCCTCCGGCCCCAGCTCTTTGTACAGTTCCCGATAGGAATCGTACATGGCCCCGGCCCGGTAGAAGGAAGTCACGCGCTTATAGCCGCTCTCGCCCATCCGGGCCCGGTCGGCCTCGTTGTGTACCAGGCGCAACAGCGCCATGGAAATCTCGGCCACGTCCATGACGGGAACCACGATTCCCGCCTCTCCGAAGTCGTCGGACTCTCCCATGATCAGCCCCTTGCAGTTCCCCACGTCCGTGGCCACCACGGGCTTGCGGGCCGCGAAGCTCTCCAGGATGGTCAGCGGCTGTCCCTCGCTGATGCTGGTCAGGAGCATGACATCCATCTTTCCGTAATACTCCCGCACGTCCACCTTTCCGGTGAACTCAATGTCAGGGATGTTCATGATCCGAATCAGCTCGAAGCACTCCTTGGCGTAGTCCTCCTCCTCTTCCCAGGGGCCCATGATGTAGAGGCGCAGGGCGGGCTCCCGCTCCTTGGCGAAGCGGAAAGCCTGAATCATGGTCATGATGTCCTTCACCGGCGCCACCCGGACCACGGCGCCCACGTTGATCCACCGGGCGTCCTCCGGTTCCTTCCCCGGGAGGTTCTCGAACCGCTCCACGTCGATGCCGTTGGGGATGATCCGGGTCTTCTCCGGCGGGCAGTTCTCCTCAATCTGGAGTCCCCTGGCGTGCTCAAACAGGCTGACGATAGTGTCCGCCTTCTCATAGGCCAGACTGGACATCTTGCGGAACTGGTCAATCCAGATGTTCTTGAAAATGCCCTGCACCCACTTGGCCTTGATCAGCTCCTCCTCCCGCTCCCGGGTGTAGATGCCGTGCTCGGACACCAGCATTCTGCCGCCGTGGAAGAACTTCCCCATGCTTCCCAGGATGCCCGCGTAACCGGTGCAGATGCAGTGGTAGACATCCGCCTGGGGGACCTCCGTCTGAAGCGCCAGGAACATGGGCAGGTAGATGGAGCGAATCATCCACAAAAAGTCGGTGAAAACCAGCTGGTTATAGTAAATCTGGTAATATTCGGTAACAATTTTCAGGAAGTCGGGGCCCATCAGAAGATCGTTGACAGAGCCGATCTTCTCCTGGAACAGCTGGAAGATGGCCTCCCACTCCACGTCCCGGTTCAGCACCAGGCTGCGCAGGGCCTGGAACTCCGTTTTGTTGAGCCGGGTCTTCCTGCGCTTCCCGTTTCTCCAGTCCGTGTCGTTCAGGTACAGCTCATGCACTTCCCACACGTTTTCGGGAAGCTCAAACTGGAACTTCCCCCGCTGGGAGCGGTCCGCCAAAACGCTTACAATCGTAAACTCGTGCTCCGGGAAAGAGCGGATCAGGTTATGCGTCCAGGTGGACACACCTCCCACCACGTAGGGATAGCTGCCCTCCGCGACGATACAAATTTTCATCTTCTCACATCCTTTATTCGGCAATGCCGCAAAACCGATTTGTCATCTCCGCGTTTGATTCCGCAGCGTGATGACCACGCTCTTCTCCGTCGCCTCGATGAGATAGGCGCCGTCCTCCAGCAGGGTCGACTGGCCGCCCTCCACGGACTTGACCCGCTTCCCCTCGGTTCTCAGGACGAACCAGGCCGACCCGCCCGGATGCTCCACTTCCAGGGTAATGGTGTCCCCGTCCGTCCGCTTGGCGTAGTCCGCCGCCAGGAAGCCACGAATCCGCTCGTCGCTCTCCGACAAGGTGGTGCCCTCAAAGTTCTCATACTTCTTAAAGTAGTTTTGCAGGTTCCAGCCCAGGCCCGAGTTCATCTCGTTCAGCGGGTCGTCGCTGTCCGGGTAGGCAATGCGCCCCATGTCCACCATGACGCTGGTGTATCCCAGGGCCGTCTCCACGCACTTGGTCAGGAGGTCCTGGCGGTAGGTGTAGCGGACGCCGTCGGACAGCAGGGGCTGCCTGGTCACGTTCTCGTTGAGATATCCGAAGATATCCAGCTCCCCGTCGTACCGGGAGACCACGGTCCGCACCGATTGCAGCAGCTCGTCCTCCAGCGCCTGCTCCAGGCCCTGTTCCTCCGTGCTGTAGAAGGAGGTAAATTGGTAGTCCGGCAGAGTGCCCTCCATGAACCAGCCGTCCTCCAGCAGTTTTCGCTCCAGGGGCGTGTCCGAGACCCGGAAGCCGGACAGGCCGGTCTCCGCGCGCTCCTCGTTCAGCCGCTTCATGTAGTGCAGAAGCTGCTCCTGTTCCGGCAGGTTCTCGTCCGCGTAGTCAAACTGGGGCGTCATCATGCAGGTGAGGCCCAGGGCGTTCTGCCTGTAGGCCGCGATGAGGACGGGCCAGACCCGGTCCCGGAACAGCCGCCCCAGGCTCTGGTCGTAAATCTTCTGGATCGCCTCGTCGTTCTCCAGGGACATGCCCGGGTAGTTGACGGCCACCAGGTTCTGGGCGTTGACCACCGGGTAGATCTCGTAAGCCTTCCCGCCGGCCCACATGGCGGACAGCAGTCCCAGGCCGAAAGCCTCTTCCATGTAATCGCCGTTGACCATATAGGCCCTGGCGTCCTTCACCTGGGTCCGCCAGATGACGGGGGGCATATCATCCTCCTCTAGGGTCTCGTCGTCAAAGACGCCCCGCAGGTAGACCTCCGTGTCCTCCAGCAGGGTATACCAGGGGAAGGTCAGGTCCATGTCCTGGAGACGCTCGTTCTCCTCCGGGTCCACGGTCCGGTACTCCGCGCCGCCGCCCAGCAGGAAGCCCTCCGACAATCGGAGTCCCTCGGCGGTGGTCTCCTCAGAGCGCACCCGGACCACGCCCAGGAGCCGCCGCAGCGCCGCGCTGCCCTTGACGGTTCCGGCCTCCGGCAGGCCGCAGAACACCAGGCTGGTGTCCCCATCGGCGTTCTCCTCCAGGCACTTCCAGGCCGCCTCGTCCTCCCAGTCGATGTCCGCGGAGTGGACCCCCACGATTTTCTCCGGGTATTGTTCCAGCTCCTCCGCGCTGTTCCGGTAGTCCTCCAGGGTCTCGCAGCTCATGAAATTCTGCTTGGTGTAAACGGCCCACTGGCGCATGACCTCCCGGGCGGAGGCGTCCCCGCTTCCGATGTACACGACCATTCCCCGGGCGGGGTCCGCCTTGTCCTCCGCCAGCGCGTGGGCGTCCGATTCCCTGGGCAGCTCCTCCCAGCTTTTGACAAAGTTATTTTCCTCGTAGTTGTTCCAACGCTCCAGCATCACGTTTGTCAGCTGGAACATCAGCAGCATAACGCCCATGACGATGGTCATGGAGACGTAATTCCATCGTGATATCATGATGCCCTCCCGCCGCTGAAAATCCGAATGATCTCCAGGGTCTCGCTGTTGATCACAACCTTCGACTTTTTCAGCTCATCCATCGTCTGGAAGAATTTCTCCCGCTCCCACAGGGTGAAATACAGCTTCAGCTTGCAGGTGAAGGACGAAAGCTGTTCCGGGTACTGGGCCGCCTGCCGGAGGCACCATTTCTCGGACATCTCCGTGTCCCCAATCTCCAGCAGGCGCAGGCAGACGCTCTCGTACTGCCCGGCCGTGAGCTTGGCGGCGTCCTTTTTAAAGAGCTCCTCGGCGGCGCGCTCCATGATGTGGACGAAGCGGTCCTGCTCCAGGTCCGAGAAGACCCGCTGCCGCAGAACATCGTCCATGTAGTTCAGCAGCTCCTCCTCCGCCTGGGTTTCCTCCGGCTCTTCCTCCTCCAGCTTCTGCATCATCTTGCTGACAGTGATGCGGAACTCGTTCAGTACGCTGGTGAGGGCCGAGGCCGCGTAGTGGGCGGTCTCGGAGTCCTTGGAGCCCAGGGCCAGGGAAATCGCCGCCAGGCTCTCGCTGATGTCTCCCTTGATAGCGTTCATCATGGCCAGCCGCTGGTTCTTGGAGTCCCCCACCAGGACGGCCTCCTCCAGGGGGAGGATGTTTTTCTCCCGGTTCTCGTCGGCCTTGATCTGGGTTTTCACCCGGTCCTTGCCGAAGATCACGTCCTTCAGGTCAATCTCCATGCCGATGCCCGAGGCGATTTTCCAGAACAGCCAGGACAGGACGTAGTACAAAAATCCGGCCACCGGGCAGATAATCATAATCCAGAACTTGATCCAATGCTGCTTCGTGCCCCTGATCTTGTTCCAGATCAGGCAGATCAGAGCCACCACGGCGTTGAGTATCAGGACTATTAAAATGATATATTCGGTTCTCGTCAGCTCCATAACTACCGCACCTTCCTGAGCCGGGTCTCATATCCGGCCCCGCGGAACCGCTGAATTACGCCCTCGGACTTCTCCTCGTTCGTGTTGGCCAGCAGCACGTACAGCTTTCCGTCCTCCATCAGGCCCATATAGTCCGTCTGGCGCATGAACTTTCCAAGCTCCCGGTCCGCCTTTACATAGTTCTCCCTGCCGGTCATGACCTCCAGCAGCACGCACTCCGTCAAATCCCGGTTCTTGGCGTCCATGAAAGCGTTCACCAGCGGCGTGAAGGCGTCCTGCTGCATGGTGTTGGTGCCCTCCAGATACCGCTCCTCACGCAGCATCTCCAGATAGCGCCGGGACCGCATCACCGAGTTCTGAATCAGCGCGCCGGCGATGGTGAGGCGGTTGGCCTCCGCCAGGTTCATGCGCTGCCAGGGGATGCCCCAGACCATAAAGATGAACTGCATCTCGTCCTGGTCGAAGACGGCGCTGGCCATCATGGGAAGCGACTTGTCCATGTTGTGGTTGATGAAGACCCGGCCCGCCTTCAGCATCTCGTACATCTCGCCCGACTCGGCGTAGGCGTAAGACCCGCCAAGAGTCCTGGCCTGGGCGGAGGTGGCGGAGAACAGTCTGGCGTAGCCCTTGTTGGCCACCAGGTATATGGCCACCTCCCGGCTGTCCATCAGCTCCTCCAGAACCTCGGCGGCGTAGAACAGGACCTCCTCCGGGGCGTACTTCTCCAGGCGGGAGGTGACCTCGTAGATTCTGCCCAGGCTCTCCCGCTGGTTCACCAGCTCCGTCTCGAAGCCCTGCTTCATGCGGACGTTGCTGTCGTTGATTTCCTCGATGTTCCGGACGCGGCGCTGGAGGAAGAGAATCTCCTCCCTCTGCTCCTCCCGGATGTGCTGGAGCCGGTCCCTGGTGATGCCCACGGCCATGCCCACGATGAAGAGCTGGGCCATCCACACGTATGTATTGTAGTCCAGCAGCACCTCAAAGCCGCTGCGCCCCACGGCCTGCTGGCCGAAGTAGCCCAGGACCGCCAGAAGGGCGGAGAGAATCGCCTGCTGCTGGCCGTGCATGATGGCGAAGAGCAGGACGTACAAAAGCAGGAAGTCCAGGCGGCCGAAGTACCGGCTGCCCACGGCCTGGCTGTTCAGGAAGATGAAGATGACGCAGCAGATCAGGTTCTCCACAAAGGGAATCGCGCCCTTGATGAACGCGCCCAGGCGCTTCTTCTTCCCGTCTCCCGTCTCCTCCGGGTTCAGGAAGGAGGACTTGTTGCGGTTCATGTAGCGGATGATCTCGCCCACTTCCTTGCGGCAGTCGGCGAAGGCGCTCATTCCGAATTCCTTGGTGAACTGCTGGCTGTTCAGAACCCGGCGGCGGCCCTTGGGAATCACCCGCTCCTCCACCTTAATGGAGAAGTCCGCCTCCTCGGCGATGATCTTGGCCAGGTCAAGCTCGCTCATGTCCTGCATGGAGGAGAGCTGATAGTCGCTGCGCTTGTGGCTCTCGGCAGCCATGAGGGCGTAGATAAAGGCCGCCGCGTCCTTCACGTGCAGCATGGAGAACACGTCCTCTCCCGTGGCGGAGATCTTCCCCGTCTTCAGGGCCTCCAGGCATTTCTGGAAGCAGACGCCTCCCTCCTTCTGGTCCTTCCGGGGCATGCCGTACAGGTGGTCAATCCGCAGGACCACGGCGTCCGTCCCCTGGGTCCTCCGGTAGTTCTCGCAGATGCCCTCGCCCTGGAGAATGGCCATGGCCCGGTAGCCCTCCGGCGCAGGGTTGGTCTCCTCAATGAGGTCGTTGGCGAAAATATCCCCGTAGACCTCGTCGGAGGACAGGTAGATGAACCGTCCCCCCTTGACCAGGGCGGCGTACACCGAGAGGATATACGCGATGGACGCCGTGTACCGGGGCAGCTCCCGGCTTCCCTTCTCCTCCCAGGCGAAGCTGGGATCGTGAGCGCCCGTGAACAGCACCACCTGGGGCTCCACGCTGCGGATGATGTCCTTGACGCTCTCGTCCTGATAGGGGAAGCTGTACCTCTCGAAAGCGTGCCTGTAGGCGGAGGAGAGCTTTCCCCCCTCCATCAGCACGTAGGACTTGTGCCCGTTTTTGTTCACGACATCGACCATGGTATCCATGAGCTGGCTGGGTCCGCCAATCAATAGTACATTCATCTCATTCATCTCCCACTTTTTTAATGCGCTCGTAACTCCCGCGACCGATTTTACAAAAGTGTACCTTTTTGTTGCCGCCGGCCGCTCGCGAAAAACTTAATAAAAGCATTGAAAATTCTGGGTTTTCGTGCTTCCCAAACCTTACGAGGCGGAAAATGCCGTTTACAAAAAAGTACACTTTTTTGTAAACCGCACTATCTTTTGTAACTATATCATAAACGTACCAGAATAGCAATAGCCGCCGTATTAAATATTCGTATTAGAGAGTAAATATACATTTCCACAACTTCTCCAAAATGTGTGCTTTTTGGGAACTCTCCCTGGAAACAAGGCCCCCTGCCGCCCCCGAAAGTGTCCTTTTTCGTTTTGAAACAATCTCCCGGCGGGCAGGAAAGCGCCCCCGGTCCCCTGAGAGGACCGGAGGCGCTTTCCCATCTTGTTCATCATTTACGCTCCTCTCTCCTCGTCAGCGGTTTTTCTCTCCGGCCAGGGGGATGCCCTCCCAGCAGCGGCTCTCGATGAATTTCGCCGTCAGGTCCGGGTCCAGCTTCCCCTCCTTGTTGGCCATGGCGTCCAGGATGGACAGGGCCCGCTCCACGGGCATGCCCGGCTTATAGGGCCGGTCGTCGGCTACCAGGGCGTCGAAAACGTCCAGGATGGTGATGATCCGCACCTCCATGGGAATCGCCCCGGCCTCCAGGTGGTTGGGGTAGCCGCTGCCGTTGAGCAGCTCGTGGTGGGCCGCCGCCCACTGCCGGACGCGGGACAGGTCGTTGGAGAACTTGATCTGGGAGAGGAGCTTGTCTGTCACCGTCACGTGGGACTCCATGATCTTCCGCTCCTCGGCGGAGAGGGTCCCCTTGCGGATGGAGAGCAAAGCCCGCTCCTCCTCCGTCAGCCAGGGGCGCTCCTGTCCCTCCCCGTCTATGTAGGTCCGGCGGGAAATCTCCTCCAGCCAGGCCAGGCGCTCGTCGGGCAGGAAGCCCGCGGCGCTGATTTTCCAGATGGTCTCCTCGGCCTCCCGGGTCTCCTTGTCCAGGGTCTCCAGCTCTCCGGCGGAGAGGCGGCCCTCCAGGAGGCTCACCTTCCCCAGCAGGCGGATGGTCTCCATCCTGTGGCGGATGTCCGCCTTCTGGACCTCATAGAGCCGCTCAGGCTTGTTCATGACCTCCAGGGGGGTGGTCACTTTGCCGATGTCGTGGAGCCAGACGCTCATGACCAGCTCCTCCTTGTGCCGGTGGGAGAAATGGGGCTCCCCGGTCTGCCGGTTCAGGTAGTCCACGAAGCGCCCGCAGAACTCCGCCATGCGGCGGGAGTGGTTGGCGTTGTAGGGGGACCGCTCGTCGACGGCGGCGGACATCACCCGTACGAAGGACTGGAACAGCTCCCGGATCTCCTTCATATACCGCACGTTCTGAATGGTGACGGCGGCCTGGGAGGTCACGGATTCCAGGGCAAGGATCATGTCCTCCGGGAAAGCCTGGACGTTACCCTCCTCGTCCAGGGCGTTGATCAGCTGGATGACGCCCAGCTTCTCCCCCTCCCGGTTCCGCATGGGCACCACCAGCATGGACTGGGTGTGATAGCCGGTGATGGCGTCGTACCGGATGGGCCCGGAAAAGTCGTACTCTGTGCTGGTGTGCACGTCCTCCACCCGGATGGTCCGCCCCTCCAGGAAGGAGAAGGCGCACACGTTTTCCCGCCGCAGGGGCACCGGGGGCATGTCCGGGTCCTTCCCGTCCCCGCCGGAGTGGGTCCCCAGGGAGTTGGTGTGCATGATTTTGAAGCACAGGGCGTCCCCGTCCAGGAGATACAGCGTCCCGGCGTCGCAGTTGGCCAGCTCCATGACGCTGGCTAGGACCACGTCCAGCAGGTGGTTCTGGTCCCGCTCGGAGGAAAGCATCACCCCTGCCTGAAGAACTTTTTTCATCGCTTCCTGAGTCATCATAAGGCAATCTCCATCCCTTCCCGCGCGAAGACGCACGCGCCGCTTTCCCGTCCGGCCAGAAGCTCCTGCTCCTCCAGGAACGAATCCGTATAATCACGGGAGTAGTGTGTCATCAAAATCCGCTCCGCCCCAGCGGCCCGGCCCACGGCCAGGCCCTCCTCCCAGGTGGAGTGCCCCCAGCCGTCCCGCTTGTCCGCCTGGGTAAAGTTGGCGTCCCAGATCAGTAAACTGGTGCCTCGGGCGAAGTCCGCCAGGGAAGCCGCCATGGGGCCCCCCAGCTCGCAGTCCAGGGCGTAGGTGACGCTTTTTCCCCCGGTCTCCGCCTGGTAGAGGACGCTGCCGTCCGGGTGGTTCCCCCGCAGGGTGGAGACCCGCAGCTCCCCGCCCTCCCAGGGCGCCGTCAACCGGTCCCCCGGGATGATTTCGTGAAAATGTACCTGGGCGGACAGGTTCCCCAGCCCGATGGGCCAGTAGGGCCTGCCTGTCACCGCCTCCAGCTGGTCCCGGAACCCGGCGTTCCGCCGGGCCTCGCCGTAGAGGTGAATCTCCGGGACCCGGAAGGCGCTCAGGCCGTACAGGCCCAGGAGGTGATCTATATGGACGTGGGAGATCAGGATATCCAGGCGCTTCACGCCGTCCAGGCGGCCCGTCAGCCCCAGCAGGCCGCTGCCCGCGTCGAAGCACAGCACGTTGTCCCCCCGGCGCAGGGCGACGCAGGAGGTGTTCCCCCCATATTCCATAAAGCGCCTGTCCGCCGCCGGGAGCCCGCCCCGCACGCCTAAGATCAATACCCTTGTCTCCATGTCCGTCAACCCTCGTTTCTCTGAATAATCGCACCGTCATGGGCCGGGAAACCGGCCCGGGCACGGCACCGCATTATAATACAGGGTATAGTATATCATATCTGTCCTCGCTATGGAAGTAAAAAATCGCGCGGGGCCGGGGCCTTTAAGGTCATTCTGGACTTCGATATTTAGGCCACGTTTGAAATTTGCCGGAATTCCGCCCGGCACCACCAGCCAAAAAAAGGAGGACCCTCTCGGGTCCTCCTTTTTCCGCTCTGGTCTCAACCGGTTTCCGCCTCCGGCGGCCTTTTGTTCAGTCCACGACGGTAACGCTGGTGTAGGTCTCCGCGGCGGCGGTGCTCTCCGTGGAGATGGTATAGTCCTCGTCCCCGCCCTGGGAGGAAAGCTGAATCTCGCAGTCCTCCAGGGTGCCCGTGACCGTTACGTCCAGGTCCTCGCCTCCGGCGGACTTTACCGTTCCCCGGTAGACCCCGTTTTCCACGATTTCCTCGGTGATGTCAAACTCCGCGCCGTCCACAGTCAGGATCAGATTCCCGTCCCGGAGCTCCGCCTTGGCAAAGGTCCCGCTGACCTCCACTCGCTCCCCCGCGTCGTTTTCCAGCACGATAAGGGAATCGTCCTGGAAGATAATCCGCATGTTCTCAAACAGCGCGCCGTTGCTGGCGGCGTTGGCGGACACCGCCAGGGCCAGGGTGAGCATGGCCGCCAGGGCCACCGCCCGCAGGGCCCGCAGGGGCCGCCGCAGGGTCTTTTTTCCGTTCATCTCGTTCATTTTTACAAGGACCTCCTTCTTCGCCTCGTCGGAGGCCCGGAGCCGGGAGAAGGTCTCGCGATACAGTTTTTCGTCTATCATCAGGCTTCTGCCTCCTTCAGTTTGGTTTTCAGCTGTCCCCTGGCCCGCATGAGCCAGGTCTGGACGGTGGACGCCTTGGCTCCCAGCAGCCCGGCGGCCTCCTTCACGGAGTAGCCCTCGTAGTAGTAGAGGTACACCGCCGCCCGGTACTTGGGGGGCAGGGCCATCACCTGCCGGAAGAGCTCCGACTGGGCGGGCTGGTCGAAGGCCGCGGCCTCCTCCGCCTCGTCCAGGGGATCTGTCCGCCGCCGCCAGGGGGAGCGGAGGAGCTTCCTGCACTCGTTGGCCGCCACGTGGAGAAGCCAGCGCCTCTCGTGGTCCGCCGACTCGAACGCCCTGGGCTCCACGTAGAGCTTCAGCAGGGTTTCCTGCATCACGTCCTCGGCGTCCGCCCGGTTTTTCAGATAGCTGTAGGCCAGCCGGAACACCATGTCGCCGTAAAGCTCCACGGCCTCTTGGAATCGCTGGTCCGTCAACGCGTCTCACCTCCTTCGCGTCCGGTTTGGAAGGGCCCTTCTACTGGGTATATCCCTCAGGGCTTCATCCTATCTCACCAAGCTGAAAATTTCCTCAAAAAAATCCGGGCAAGGCAGACCACTGTGGTTTGCCTTGCCCTTTTATACCGCGCAACCCACTATGACTCTTTCGGGGAATGCGTCTGTGGAAGAGGGGGACAAAATGGAATTTACGCAAATGCAACTAACATTGAAGCAATAAAATTACCCGCGCCATGCAGCAATATACTTGGGATGATCGAACCATTAAAAATTTTTTCGTTTAACCATCCCAGTAATAACGCCCCTATTCCAGTAAATATAAAGGTCAATGTATGATACCATAATCCCACGTCAAGTCCCGCTAAAACATAAAGAATATTGTGCATTAGCCCAAATAAAACTGCCTGTATAATAATTCCCTGAACTACTCCCGCTTTCTTACAAAGCCGTTTGCAGAGAAAGCCCCTGTACAAAATTTCTTCCGCTATTCCATTAGCAATAAAATTTTCAATTAAAGCCGGTAAAATAGCAGCTGCTCCAATTCCTGCGAAAGCGTTAGCGGATACAGAAGAACTATTTTCTATGTATGCCAACGTTTTGGAATCAACAAATTGTGTAAAGTCAAAATTATAAAAAAAGTAATACAAAATCGCGAAAAGAAGCAATACCCACAATTCGCTGTTCAATTGAGGTTTAAAAAAGCCTATCCATCTAAAAAAGCCCTCCTTTTTCCGATGTCTAAAAAACCACCAAATAACCGGCAATATTGAAAACACAATCAAATTTGTAATGGCTGTTGTTACGCTTGATATGATAAGCTGCAAGTTACTGTCCTCCTAAACGGGAATTTGCTGGCCGGTCCATTATAGAATAACGCCCGCCGAAAAGCAACTTCTTTTCAGCGGGCGTTATCTTCCTTACGATACGCTTCCCAAGCAGGTCCTGCGGTCCCTTGTTTGGGGCGGGCTTATTTCTTCCGGCCCTCCCACTTGGTGACGCAGACGGCGCAGGCGATATCTCCGGTGACGTTCAGGCAGGTGCGGCCCATGTCGAAAATCCGGTCCACCGCCACGATGAGGCCGATATAGGCCACGGGGATGCCCAGGGCCTCCAGCACCATGGCCAGCATAATCATGCCCGCGCCGGAGACGCCGGCGGTGCCGATGGAGGCCAGGGTGGCCGTCACCACGATGATGACCATCTGCCCCAGGGTCAGGTTGATGTTGGCGCAGGAGGCCAGGAACACGGTGGCCACGCACTGGTAAATGGCCGTGCCGTCCATATTGATGGTGGAGCCCAGGGGCAGGACGAAGGAGGCGATGTCGTCCTCCGCGCCCAGCTCGGCGGCGCACTTCTTGGACACCGGCAGGGTGGCCGCGGAAGAGGTGGAGGAAAAGGCGAAAATCATGGCGGCGAAGGCGCCCTTGAAGAACCTGGCGGGGCTCATGCCGGCGAAGACCTGGGCGGACGCGGAATACACCAGCACAGCGTGGACAATATAGCCCAGGTAGGCGCAAGTGATGACCAGCAGCAGGGACACCAGAATCTTAGAGCCCTGGGTGGCCACAACCCAGGCCATGTAGGTGAACACGCCGATGGGGGCCAGGCTGATGATGAAGCCCATCAGCTTCTCAGTGACGGCGTAGGCCGAGGAGACGAAGTCCCGGCAGAGCCTCGCCTTCTCCCCGGCGGCCAGGATGGACCCGCCGAAGAGCAGGGAAATCACGATGACCTGGAGCATGTTGGCGTCGGTGAAGGACTTCCACATATTAGTGGGGAAGATGGACACCAGCGTGGACATGAAGCCGCCGAACTCCTTGGCCTCATACTCCGCCTCCGAGGGGTCCAGGACCGGGAACAGGCCCGCGCTCTTGAAGACGTTGGCGAAAATCAGGCCGATGACACAGGCGACGGCGGTGGTCACCATGAAGTAGGCAACGGTCTTGATTCCCACAGAGCCCACCTTCCGCATGTCGTTCATGGAGAGGATGCCGTCAATCATGGACAGGAGCACCACGGGCACCACGATGAACTTCAGCAGGTTGACAAAGATGTCTCCGAAGGGCTTGAAGTATTTGGTGGTCAGGTGGGCAAAACCCCCGAAATAGCAGATCAGACCGACGGCGATACCAAGGACCAGGGCGATCAGAATTCTCATCGGCAGGCTGCGTTTTTTACTCATACGCTCACCTCATAAAAAATTTTTGGAGCTCTCCGGCAGGGCTTTCCGTTGAGGTTCCATCCGCCCGCCGAAGGTCCGCTCCAAATTGTTCACATTATACCTAGTCTGCCAGGAAATGTAAAGGGAAAATGAAAAGATTGTGAAATAACTATGAAAAAAACGTGAACAAAGGCAGGATGTCCGACAATATCACCAGACATCCTGCCTCTATGTCTCACTCGCCCTTGACCTGATAGCCGCAGAAGCGGATGGCGGCCTTGGCCAGCTCCTCCGTGGGGTCCACGGCGGGCAGGTCCAGCCCCAGGTCCCGGGCCGCCAGGGGCAGCTCCGTGCAGGCCAGGAGGAAGCACTCCGCCCCCCGGCCCGTCATGCCCTCGGTGACGGAGAGGAACGCCTCCCGGTATCGGGACGGCGGGGCCCCGGCCTTGACGCCCTGATAAATCACCTCCATCAGCGCGTCCTGCTCCACCTCGTCCGGTGCCAGGAAGGGCACGCCCTGGGCCGTCAGGGCGTTCTGATACAGCCCCGCCGCCAGCGTTCCCATTGTGGCCAGAATGCCCACGGTCTTTCCCGGGAAACGGACCCGGCAGGCCGCCGCCGCCGCGCCGATCATGTTCACAAAGGGCAGCTCCGTCCGCTCCACCAGCCGGGGCAGGAAGTAGTGGGCGGTGTTGCAGGGCATGATGACGCAGCCCGCGCCGCAGAGCTCCAGCTTCCGCAGAGACTCCGTCATGGCGGGGATCGGGTCCTCCCCGCCCTCCAGGATGGCGGCGGTGCGGTCCGGGATGGAGGCGTTGCTGTCTATGTAGACCCGGATATGGTCACGGTCCCGTTCGGCGGCGGTGAGGGCCGTGATTTTCTGGAACAGGTCCGCTGTGGCCATGGGACCCATGCCGCCTAAAATGCCGATGGATTTTTTCATAAATATCAATCCCCAGATAAATCTTCGCTACCGTCGCTTCGGCCCGGATAATCACCAGACAAACAGAGCGAGCGAAAGCTCTTTTTGCCTACTTTTTCTCTCGAGAAAAAGTAGGTCACCCCCAAAAGTCCGGGAATAATAGCTCACTGCCCACCTTCACAGTCAGCAGAATCAGCACGATGATGACCGCCGGGCGGACAATTTTGCTGCCGTTTTTAATAGCCAAACCGGAGCCGAGGTAGTGCCCCGCGATGGAGGCCACGGCGGCGGTGAGTCCCACGCCCCAATAAGCGTAGCCCGAGAGCGTCTGAGTCACCAGGCCGCCGGCGTTGGAGGAGAGGTTAATCACCTTCACGCCCCCCGCCGCGTGGCGGGTGTCCAGCTTCGCCAGGCGGATGAAAATAATCATCAGGAAGGTCCCCGTGCCGGGGCCGTAGTACCCGTCGTAGCCGCCGATGAAAAAGGCCGCGGCCCAGACGATGGCGATCTGCCTCCGGCGGTCGATCTCCCCCGGCTCGTCGGGCCACTCCCGGTTCCGCAGGGTGATGAAGGCCACCACCGGAAGCACCAGCAGGAGCATGTATTTTAAAACCGCGTCCGGCGTCCGGTGTTGGAGCCAAGTGCCCGCCACGGAACCCGTCAAGGAGAAGAGAATGGAGGGCCCGAAGAGCCTCCAGTCCACATAGCCGTTTTTGATAAACCGGCCGGTGGAAAAGCAGGTGCCGATGGCGGCGGAAACCTTGTTGGTCCCCAGGGCGTAGGGTGCGGGGAGGCCGCCGAAGGCGATGAGGTGCGTGGGGACGGAGATGATGCCCCCGCCGCCGGCGATGGCGTCCATAAAGGAGGCCAGAAACACGCCCACGCAGATCAGCAGCACCACCCAGAGGGGAAAACCGTCAATCCGCAGGGCCGTCAAGGTCTGAAGCATGGGAGAGCCCTCCTGAAAAGAAAATGGTCGGCAGCCCCTACTATACCAGCCCCCGGCGGCAAAATCAACCGGGGCGGCCGTTTCTTTTGTGGCATATTCCCGGTTTCTCCTCCTAGCTTTTGAACAACTTGCCGAAGATCAACAAAAAATATTGTGAATCTTGAAATGGATTTGGGGGAACCTGCTAAAAGTAGGCCGTCATTTTCGACAGGAGCGTCCTTGACGCTATTTTTGAAAAGAAGTATAATATCCTAGAATAACCAAACGCTGTTTAAAAAAACAGGCAGACCGCCGGAAACCGGACGGCGGGCGGGGCGTCCCTTCGGGACGCCCAGGGAAATCGGCGGGCCGCTCGCCCAAAAGCGGCAGCCGCGGACCTCAAAAATACTGCGGCTATGCACGGAGGTTGACTATGGCAAAAATCAATTTCGCCGAACGTTTCCACGCCGGGACCCTGACGGAGGGCTGGCGCTGGTTCGGCGCCCACCCGGATAAGAAAAAGGACGCGGAGGGCTGGACCTTCCGGGTCTGGGCCCCCCACGCCCAGAGCGTTTCCGTTGTGGGCGACTTCAACAGCTGGACCGGCGGCGTCCACGCCCTCACCAAAAAGGGCGAGGTCTGGGAGGGCTTTATTCCCGGCCTCCAGGAATACGATTCCTACAAATACGCCGTCACCGGCCCCGACGGGGAGGTCCGGCTGAAAACGGACCCCTACGCCTTCCACTGCGAGACCCGCCCCGCCACCGCCGGCAAGCTCTATAACATCGAGGGCTTCAAGTGGACCGACGCCGCCTTCCTGGCCAAGCAGGAAAAGCACCAGGTCTACGATTCCCCCCTGAACATCTACGAGGTTCACCTGGGCTCCTGGAAAAAGCGGCCCAACGGGGACTTCTACGACTACAAGGATCTGGCCGTGGAGCTGGCCGCCTACGTCAAGGAGATGGGCTACACCGCCATCGAGCTGCTGCCCGTGCTGGAGCACCCCTTCGACGGCTCCTGGGGCTATCAGTGTACCGGCTATTTCGCCCCCACCTCCCGGTACGGCACGCCCAAGGACTTCATGTGGTTCGTGAACCACATGCACAAAAACGGCATCTCCGTCATTCTGGACTGGGTCCCCGCCCACTTCTGCAAGGACTCCCACGGGCTCTATGAGTTCGACGGCGGCTGCTGCTATGAGTACAGCGACCCCAACAAGTGGGAGCACGCCTCCTGGGGCACCCGGGTCTTTGACTACGGCCGGCCCGAGGTGAAGAGCTTCCTCTTCTCCTCCGCCCTCTTCTGGCTCCAGGAGTGCCACATCGACGGCCTCCGAGTGGACGCCGTGGCCTCCATGCTCTATCTGGACTACAGCCGCCAGGGCGGCGCCTGGACCCCCAACAAATACGGCGGGCACGAGAACCTGGAGGCCATCGACTTCCTCCGGGAGCTGAACGCCCACGCCTTCCAGGCCAAGCCCGGCGTCATGATGATCGCCGAGGAATCCACCGCCTGGCCCATGGTCAGCCGCCCCGCGGACATCGGGGGCCTGGGCTTCAACCTCAAGTGGAACATGGGCTGGATGAACGACATGTGCCACTACCTCAAGCTGGACCCCTGGTTCCGCCAGGATCACCATAAGGACATCACCTTCTCCATGATGTACGCTTTCTCCGAAAACTTCGTGCTGCCCATCTCCCACGACGAGGTGGTCCACATGAAGGGATCCGTGGTGGGGAAGATGCCCGGCGACTATCAAAACCAGCTTCGCTGCACCCGGGGCTTCTACGCCTACCTGCTGGCCCACCCGGGCAAGAAGCTCCTCTTCATGGGCGCGGAGCTGGGCCAGTGGCACGAGTGGAACGACAAGGAGTCCCTGGACTGGTATCTCCTGGAGAATGAGGAGAACCAGAAGGTCCACCGCTTCTTCAAGGAGGCCAACGCCTTCTACAAGAAGGAGCCCGCCCTGTGGGAGATTGACTTCAGCTGGGAGGGCTTCGAGTGGCTGGTGGTGGACGACAACCACAACAACGTGGTGGTCTTCCTCCGCAAGGACAAGAAGGGCCGGGATCTCCTCTGCGCGGTAAACTTCTCCCCCAATACTTACGAGGGCTACCGCATGGGCGTTCCCGACCACAAGCAGTACACCCCAGTGTTCAACACCGACGCCGTTGAATACGGAGGAGACGGCTTCGGCGACACGTCGCCCGTCCCCGTGGAGGCCGTCGAGTCCCACGGCAAGGAGTATTCCGCCGCCATCCGCATCCCCGCTTTCGGCGCGGTGTTCCTCCGGGGCGAGGGGACGTTCCCCAAGCCCAGGGGCCGCAAGCCCATGACGCCGGAGGCCAAGGCCGCCGCCAAAGCCGCCAGGTCCGCCGGGGCCGCCGCGGTCAAGGCCGCGGAGAAAACCGCCAAGGCCGTGGGCAAAACGGCCACAGCCTCCGCCAAGACCCTGAGCAAGGCCGTGAAGGAATCCAAAGCGAAAGCAACCCCCAGAACCGCCAAAAAGCCCAGCGAGAAAAACAGGCAAAGGAGCTGAAAGAGACATGAAGAAAGAATGCATTGCCATGCTGCTGGCCGGAGGACAGGGCAGCCGTCTCTACGTCCTCACCGGAGACATGGCAAAGCCCGCCGTTCCCTTCGGCGGCAAGTACCGCATCATCGATTTCCCCCTCTCCAACTGCACCAATTCCGGGATTGACACCGTGGGCGTGCTGACCCAGTACCGCCCCCTGGAGCTGAACAGCTATATCGGCAGCGGCCAGCCCTGGGATCTGGATGGGTCCACCGGCGGCGTACACATCCTGCCCCCCTACCAGGGCGCCAAGGGCGGCACCTGGTACAAGGGAACCGCCAACGCCATCTATCAGAACCTGGGCTTTATCGATATGCACGACCCGGAGTACGTGGTCATTCTCTCCGGCGACCACATCTACAAGATGGACTATTCCGACATGCTGGCCCGCCACAAGGCGGCAAACGCCGCCTGCACCATCTCCGTCATGGAGGTGCCCTGGGCCGAGGCCCCCCGGTTCGGCATCATGAGCGTGGACGGGGACGACATGATCACCGAGTTCGCCGAAAAACCCAAGGAACCCAAGAGCAACCTGGCTTCCATGGGCATTTACGTATTCTCCTGGAAGGCCCTGCGGGAATATCTGATCAACGACGAGGCCAATCCCAACTCCGAAAATGACTTCGGAAAAAATATCATCCCCAACATGCTTGGAGACGGCCAGCGCATGGCGGCCTACCGCTTCGCCGGCTACTGGAAGGACGTGGGCACCCTGGAGTCCCTGTGGGACGCCAACATGGACATGCTGGCCCCGGAGTCCGGCCTGGACCTGCGGGACCGCTCCTGGCCCGTCTACGCCCGCTCCGTCAGCGCGCCGCCCGCTTTCCTGGGCGCCAAGTCCACCGTCACCCACAGCGCCGTGAACCGGGGCAGCGTTCTGGAGGGCGTGGTGGAGAACTCCGTCCTCTCCCAGAACGTCACCGTGGGCGAGGGCGCCACGGTCCGCTACTCCGTCCTCTTCCCCGGTGTGGTGGTTGCCCCCGGCGCGGTGGTGGAGTACGCCATCCTGGGCGAGGGCTGCAAGATCGGCCCGGGCTGCCGCGTGGGCGGCACGCCGGAAAACACCCCCGAGGGCTGGGGCCTGACGGTGCTGGCCCCCGGCTGCCAGCTGCCCGAGGGCAAAAACGCCAGAGCCGGCATTATGCTGAACCGCAACGGTGAGGAGGTGTCCAAATGAACGGACTGCATGGAATCATTTTCGCCTACGAGCGCCGGGGCGACCTTCAGGAGCTGGGCTCCATCCGCTCCTCCGCCTCCATTCCCTTCGGCGGGCGTTTCCGGGCGGTGGACTTCGCGCTGTCCACCCTGGTCAACGCCGGGGCCACCGACGTGGGCATCGTCCTTCACGGACATTATCAGAGCCTGCTGGACCACCTGGGCACCGGCAAGGACTGGGACCTGAGCCGCAAGCGGGGCGGCCTGCGCCTCCTGCCCCCCTTCAACTACAAGGGCGACTGGGGCACCATGCCCTACCGGGGCCACATCGAGGCCCTGGCCGCCGTGCGGACCTATCTGGAGGATATCCGCCAGGATTACGTGGCCATGATGGACGGCGACCTGGTGGCCAACCTGCCCCTGAGCGACATTTTTGAAACCCATGTGAAATCCGGGGCGGACATCACGGCGGTCTGCGCCAACGACAGCTTCATGACCGACGACGGAACCTACTTCCAGGTGTCCGAGGGCGGCCGCATCTCCGAGGTGTTCGTCAGCCCCCACTCTCCCCGGGGCCTCCGGGGCCTGGGAACCTATATCGTCTCCAAAAAGCTCCTGCTGGAGCTGGTGGACGACTGCGCCGCCAAGGATCAGCTCAGCTGGCGGGGCGACGTGCTCCTGGCCCGGAGGGGCGATTTGAAGATTCAGAGCTACGTCTGGAAGGGCTACGCCGCCCAGATCCGCTCTGTCCAGGAGTATTACGACCGCAGCATGCAGCTGCTGGACCCCTCCATCCGGGCGGACCTGTTCTGCGCCCAGCGCCCCATCCGGGCCAAGAACGCGGACCTGAGCTCCACCTATCTGGGCACCGGCGGAAAGTGCGTCAACTCCCTCTTCGGCGACGGCTGCTCCATCGAGGGCGTGGTGGAGAACTCCATCCTCTTCCCCGGCGTCACCGTGGAGGCGGGCGCGGTGGTGCGCAACTGCGTGATCTTCAAGGACTCCGTTATCCGCAGGGACGCGCAGCTGAGCTATATCATCGCCGACAAGGATGTTGAGGTCCTCCCCGGCCGGACGCTGATGGGACACGCCACGTATCCCATCGTCCTGGCGAAGGGAAGCAAGGTATAAAAATCCATAAAAGGGGGGCGTCCGCGTCCCCCTTTTATGATGGAAAGGCCGGATTGACCCAGGCCCCTTTATTTGGTATAATTAGAAGTGCGATTCCAATCCTCCGGGGCTCAAACGGCCTTTCGCCCAGTGCCGGGGATGTTATGAAAAGGAGTTAAGCGTATGAAAATTTTGTATGTGACCAGCGAAGCGGTCCCCTTCTGTAAAACCGGCGGCCTCGCCGACGTGGCCGGCTCCCTGCCCCCCGCCCTGGCGGAGCAGGGCGCCGAGGTGGCCGTGATCCTGCCCCTGTACGCCAGGGTCCGGGACCGCTTTGGAGACCAGCTGAAATTTGAGCGCTATGACTACGTGGACCTGGCCTGGCGGCACAGCTACTGCGGACTGTTCTCCCTGGAGAAGGACGGCGTGACCTGGTACTTCCTGGACAACGAGCAGTATTTCAACCGGGGCACCCTCTACGGCCAGGCCGACGACGGCGAGCGCTTCGCCTTCTTCTCCCGGGCCGTGGTGCGGATGCTGGACCACCTGAAATTCTGGCCCGACGTGATCAACTGCAACGACTGGCAGTCCGCCCTGGTGCCCATCTACCTGAAGGACGACGGCGTCCGGGAGGAACGCTTCCGCTCCATCAAGACCGTGCTCACCATCCACAACATTGAGTACCAGGGCCGCTACAACCCCTATGTCCTGGGCGAGCTCTTCGGCCTGGACGCCGGCTGGGTCAAGGACGGCACCATGCTGATGGACGGGGACGTGAACCTCCTCAAGGGGGCCGTCCTCTGCTCCGACGCCGTGAACACGGTCTCCCCCACCTACGCCAATGAGCTGAAAATGCCCTACTTCGCCCACCGGATGGAGAGCATCATGCGCCAGTGCTCCAACAAGCTCTCCGGCGTGCTGAACGGAATCGACATGAAGCTCTACGACCCCAGGACCGACGAGCGCATCCTGAAAAACTTCTCTATTGAGGACATGGCCGGCAAGGACGAATGCAAGACCGAGCTCCAGCGGATGGTGGGTCTGCGGGAGGAGCCCCACACCCCCATCGTGGCCATGGTCAGCCGCCTGGTGTCCCACAAGGGCCTGGACCTGATCTGCGAGGTGCTCCACGACATGATGGAGCTGCCCATGCAGCTGGTGGTTCTGGGCACCGGCGACCAGCGCTATGAGGAGTTCTTCCACTGGGCCGCCCAGCAGTACCCCGGCCGCATGGCCGTCCGCATGGACTACAACGAGGATTTGTCCATGGCGATTTACGCCGGCGCGGACCTGTTCCTCATGCCCTCCAAGAGCGAGCCCTGCGGCCTGAGCCAGATGATTGCCATGCGCTACGGCACGCTGCCCATCGTCCGGGAGACCGGCGGGCTGAAAGACACCGTCCAGCCCCACGACGACTATAATGGCGTTGGAAACGGATTCAGCTTCACCAACTACTCCAGCGGAGACATGCTCCACGTCATCCGGGAGGCCGTCTACCTCTACAAGGACTACCCGGACCTCTTCAGCAACCTGCGCCAGCGGGCCATGTCCTGCGATTTCAGCTGGGCCCGCAGCGCCCGGGAGTATCTCCGCATTTACGCCACCATCACCGGCCAGCCCTGGCCCATCCCCCTGGAGACCACCCGCGCCGCCGATGCGCCCGCACCCGCTGAGGAGGCTACTCCTGTTGAGGAAGCTGCTCCTGCCGCAGAGGCCGTCCCCGCTGAGGAACCCGCTCCTGTTGCTGAGGTTGCCCCCGCTGAGGAACCCGCTCCTGCCGCAGAGGCCGTCCCCGCTGAGGAACCCGCTCCTGTTGCTGAGGTTGCCCCCGCTGAGGAACCCGCTCCTGCCGCAGAGGCCACCACCGCTGAGGAACCCGCTCCTGCCGCAGAGGCCGCCCCCGCTGAGGAACCCGCTCCTGCCGAGGAGACCGTCCCCGCCGAGGAAAAGAAGCCGGCCAAGAAGACCCAGAAGGCCGCAGCGAAGACCGAGGAAAAGGCTGAGAAGGCCGAAAAGAAAACCGCCAAAAAGGCCGTAAAGGCCACCACCGCGAAAACTACAATCGCAAAGAAAGGAACCGCTGGAAAGAAAAAGTCCGCGGAGTGAGAACGTCTATGGCATCCATTACAACGAAACAGCTGGAAAAATCCCTGTCCGCCAAACTGATGACCAACTTTGGCAAGGCCGCCGACGAGGCCACGGAAGGCGAGATGATGCGGGCCAGCGCCCTGGTCCTCCGGGACATGATGGCCGTCCGGGAAGTGGAAACCCGGAAAAAGACCCGCCAGAATAAGAAAAAGCAGGTACACTATCTGTCCATGGAATTTCTCATGGGCCGCAGCCTGATGAAGAACGCCTACAACCTGGGGCTGCTGCCCCAGCTGAAGGAGGCGCTGGAGCATCTGGGCTTCAAGGCGGCGGACATCTTCGAGATGGAGCCCGACGCCGCCCTGGGCAACGGCGGCCTGGGCCGCCTGGCCGCCTGCTACCTGGACTCCATGACCACGCTGGAGATCCCCGCCACCGGCTACTCCATCTGCTACGAGCTGGGCCTCTTCAAGCAGAAGATCGTGGAGGGCCAGCAGGTGGAGCTCCCCGACCACTGGAAGGACCTGGGCGCGGCCTGGCTGCTGCCCAAGCCCGCTGAGGCCCAGCAAGTCTCCTTCGGCGGCACCCTCCGGGAGTTCTGGGCCGACGGGTATCTCCACACCGTCAACGAAAACGCCACCACGGTCCAGGCAGTGCCCTATGACATGGAAATTGCCGGATACGGCACGGACCACGTCAACGTCCTGCGCCTCTGGGAGCCCCGCCCCACCAAGCCCCTGGACATGAGCCTCTTCGGCCGGGGCGAGTACCTGAAAGCCTCCGAGGAGGAGACCATGGCGGAGACCATCGCCAAGGTGCTCTACCCCGAGGACAACCACATCGAGGGCAAGTCCCTGCGATTGAAGCAGCAGTATTTCTTCGTCTCCGCCACCATCCAGTCCATCACCGCCAAACACCTGGATACTTACGGGACGCTGAAAAACTTCCACGAGAAAAATGTCATCCAGATCAACGACACCCACCCCACCCTGGTCATCCCGGAGCTGATGCGCATTCTCATTGACGACACGGGAATGAACTGGGACGACGCCTGGTATATCACCACCCACTCCGTGGCCTACACCAACCACACGGTCCTGGCCGAGGCCCTGGAGCGCTGGCCCCAGACCCTGATGGAGCGCCGCCTCCCCCGCGTCTGGCAGATCATCCAGGAGATTTCCAACCGCTGGCAGCGGAAGGTGGAGGACTACTACCACGACCCCGCCAAGACCAAGGAAATGGCCATCGTCTGGGACGGCCAGGTCCGCATGGCCAATCTGTGCATCGCCGGGGGCATGGCGGTCAACGGCGTGTCCGCCCTGCACTCCGACATCCTGCGGAACGACGTGTTCAAGGACGCCTGCGGCATGGAGCCCAAAAAATTCCAGAACGTCACCAACGGCATCGACCACCGCCGCTGGCTCAGCGAAATCAACCCCGGCCTGGACGGCCTCATCAAGGACCTGACCGGCGGGGACGCCTACCTGTCCGACGCCTCCGTCCTCCAGAAGCTGGACGCCTACGCCGATGACAAAACCGTTCTGGACCGCCTGGCGGAGATCAAGCGGAAGAACAAGGAGCTTTTCGCCGTCCACGCCAAGAGGAGCCGGGGAGTCCTTCTGAACCCCGACGCCATCTTCGACGTGCAGGTGAAGCGCCTCCACGAGTACAAGCGGCAGCTGCTGAACGTGCTGCACATCATCGCCCTCTACCAGCGCCTGCGGGACGACCCCAACGCCATCACCCAGCCCCACACCTTCCTCTTCGGCGCGAAGGCGGCCCCGGGCTATGAGGTGGCCAAGCGGATCATCCGCCTGATCAACTCCCTGGCGGACCAGATTGAGCACGACCCCATCTGCAAGGATAAGCTCCAGGTGGTCTTCCTGGAGAATTACCGGGTCTCCCTGGCGGAGGTGCTGATGCCCGCCAGCGAGGTGAGCCAGCAGATTTCCACCGCCGGCAAAGAGGCCAGCGGCACCGGAAACATGAAATTCATGATGAACGGGGCCCTGACCGTGGGCACCCTGGACGGCGCCAACGTGGAGATGCACGAGGTCCTGGGAGACGAGAATATGTTCCTCTTCGGCCTCCACGCCGACGAGGTGGAGCACATGAAGCGGGAGGGCTACGTGCCTCAGCGCTGGTACAACAAGGACGAGCGCCTCCGCAAGGCCATGGACGCCCTGCGCACCGGCTTCCGGGACGGCGTGCGCTATGACGACCTCTATCAGCGGCTCCTGCTGGGCATGGGCGGCAGCCCCGCCGACGAGTATTTCCTCCTGGCGGACTTCGCCTCCTACTGCGAGGCGGAAAAGCGCATGGTGAGAACCTACGCGGACCCCGCCGCCTGGAACCGGATGAGCCTCCACAACATCGCCCGCAGCGGCATCTTCGCCGCCGACCGGGCCATCGCCCAATACGCGGAGAATATCTGGCACGTACCGCACCGTACTTTTTCTTGAAAGAAAAAGTAGGCAAAAAGAACTTTAGCGCGCTCTGATTGACTGGATGTTGTTTTAGCTGAAGCGACGGCAACGGAAAACAGCAAAAGGGACGTATCCGTTCTGGATACGTCCCTTCCTTTTATACGTTCAGTTTACATAATAACCTTGCTGTCAACCTCTTCCCGCAGCTTAGCGGCGAAGTCCTCCAGGCTCATGGCCCCCAGGTCCTCGCCGGAACGGGTGCGGACGGAGACGGTTTTGTTCTCCACGTCCCGGTCGCCCACCACCAGCATGTAGGGAACCTTCTCCAGGGTGGCCTCCCGGATCTTTTTGCCGATCTTCTCGTTGCGCACGTCGGTCTCCACCCGGAAGCCCTTCTGGTCCAGGGCGGCGGCCACCTCAGCGGCGTAGGCGTCCGCCCGGTCGGTGACTGTTAAGGTTTTCACCTGTACAGGGCTGAGCCACAGCGGGAAAGCGCCGGCGAAGTGCTCGGTGATGACGCCGATGAAGCGCTCGATGGAGCCCAGGACCACCCGGTGGATCATGACGGGGCGGTGCTTCGCGCCGTCCTCGCCGGTGTACTCCAGCTCGAAGCGCTCAGGCAGCTGGCTGTCCAGCTGGATGGTGCCGCACTGCCAGGTCCGGCCCAGGGAGTCCGCCAGGTGGAAGTCCAGCTTGGGCCCGTAGAACGCGCCGTCTCCCTCGTTGATGACAAAGTCCTTCCCCATGTCGGTGATGGCGGCTTTCAGAATCTCCTGGTTCCGTTCCCACTCCTCCACGGTGCCGATGTGGTCCTCCGGCATGGTGGAGAGCTCGATGGTATAGGTGAGGCCGAAGGTGGAGTACACCTCGTCGAAGAGGCGCACGGTCTCCTGGATGACATCCTGCATCTGCTCCCGGGTCATGAAGACGTGGGCGTCGTCCTGGTTGAAGCAGCGCACCCGGAACAGGCCGTGGAGGGCGCCGGACAGCTCGTGGCGGTGGACCAGGCCGATCTCCCCCACCCGCAGGGGCAGGT
>CAJUJW010000025.1 GCA_910586735.1 uncultured Oscillibacter sp.
GCGTCATGATTGTCTACGCCTCCATGTACGGCAACACCGAGGCCGCCGCCGAGGTCCTGGCCGCCAAGCTGACGGCCCGGGGCGTGACCAACACGAGGCTCTACGACGTGTCCAGCACCCATGTCAGCTACCTCATCTCGGACCTGTTCAAGTACAGCCACCTGGTGCTGGCGTCCGTGACCTATAATCTCGGCATCTTCCCGCCGATGCACAATTTCCTGATGGACATGAAGGCGCTGAACCTCCAGAAGCGCACGGTGGCCATCATGGGCAGCGGCTCCTGGGCTCCCCGGTCCGGGGCGCTGATGCGGGAGGAGATCGAGCAGCTCAAGCACATGGAGATTCTGGACGACGAGATGACCGTCACGTCCTCTCTCCAGCCCCAGAACGAATCGGAAATCGACGCGCTGGCGGACGCTATCGCGGCCTCCGTACTCAAATAATTTGCTTCTCCGTCCTTTATCCCGGCGCGGATGTCCGCAGGACTCTTCCAACGCGCGCCGGGGGACAGTGAAGACAAGGGCCAGCCTCTCCACCAGGCTGGCCCTTGGTTTGTCCTGCGGCCAAACAGGGCCGTTACGATTCTCGCCCCGCCGACAGACAGGCGGACAGACTCCAGCTCCGCCAGCCGGCGCACTCCCACTGGGCGTCCAGCCGCCTGGCCCGCAGGGCCTCCGCCAGGGTCTCGCCCCGCCGCCAGTACGGGTCCACGGTATAATCGGAAACCAGCTTTTCCCCGTCCAGCCGCTCCAGCTGGGAGATCGTATCGTAGGACAGGCTGTACAGCAGATACCGCACACTGACTGCCGGGCTCTCCCCGTCGAGATACCGGTCCACCTGGTTCCTGGCAACCAGATAGTCCACCGGCACGCAGTTGATGACGAGCCACCCCGCCAGGGCCACCGGGAAGGCCCATTTGCAGAATCGAAACTCCGGCCGAACGGCCTTCCACAGCCCCAGCAGGAGGAGCAGCGCCATCATCACCATGCCCCAATAGGTCATGCACCGCTTGAAGCTCAGCCCGTAGGCGGACACGTACAGCGTCATCTTCCAGGCGGCGGAGGCCAGCAGGACCAGGCTCTCCCCCGCCAGGACCGCGCACAGCCACCGCAGGGCCCTCCAGGCCCGCCCCTCCCGCCGGGCCAGGCCCAGGGACGCCAGGGTCAGGCTCAGGTTCAATACCGTCACTCCCACTATCTGGAAAAAGCCGTTGCGGGCCCAGTCGGCGTAGCTCACTCCCAGGCTCTCCACGTACTCCGGCCCGCCGAAGAGCCCGGCGGACTGCACCGACAAAAAGGCCAGATACAGCGCGTCCACCGCCCCCAGGGTCAGCACAAAGCCCAGGGCGTCCGCCCGGACGCCCTTCCGCTCCTCGGTTGGGCACAGCAGTCTGGGGTGGGACATGGCGTAGAGCAGGCTGAAGACGAAAGGCGTAAAAACCAGGGCCCAGAAGAGCCGCTGGAGCACGCCGCCCAGATTGGAAACCTGGAGCCGGAAGAGGAGGCTCCACCAGTTCAGCCGCTCCAGGGACGCGGCAAAGAGGGCGTCCGCCGAGGCCAGCACCGGCACCAAAAAGGACACCAGGGCCACCGCCCCGCAGGTCCCCAGGACGACGGTCAGCGTCCGGCCGTCCCCCGCCTTTTTCTCCTTCTTCCGCCCCTCGGGAATCGCCGCCGCGAAGCAGGCCCAAAGGTTCCCAAACAGCCCCTGGAACAGCAGCTTGAACCGCTCCCACAGCATCCGGGGGTCCCACCAGGGGCGGCTTCCCAGGCCCGCCGCGGCGTGGAGGGGGACCAACGCCGCCAGGGCCAGGAAGTTCCACCAGCGGAACAGGGGGTTGGAGGTCAGGGCGAAGGTGGACGCCAGGGCCAGGTTCACCCCCAGGAGCGCCCGGCTCTCCCGGCGGCGGAACAGCTCCTCCCGCCCCACGGTCAGGGCCAGCAGGACGTACCAGGCGAAGACCGTCACCGTGTTCCCCAGGCCCCAGGGCCAGGTGAGCGCGTCCGCCAGAAGAAGACAGAAGCCCAGGGTCAAGAGCAGGTTCCGCCGGTATCGGGCCATGGATTCCTCGGGAAGTTTCCGTTTTTGGGCGCACATAGCCAACCCTTCCGCCGGAAGGGCGTTTTTCAGTTCTTCCATATGAAATTCTCCTATTCGTCTGTCCGCCCTCCGCGGACAGTTTCTTCTCTAATCTACACTGCCGGTCTCATCCGGTACATACTCCAAAATGTCCCCCGGCTGGCAGTCCAGGGCGGCGCAGACCGCCTCCAGGGTGGAGAAGCGGACGGCCTTGGCCTTGTTGTTTTTCAGCACAGACAGGTTCGCAAGGGTGATGTCCACCTTCTCCGACAGCTGGGAGAGGGTCATCTTCCGCCGGGCCATCATCACGTCCAGATTCACGACTATCATGGCGGCACCTCAAATGGTCAGGTCATTCTCCGCTTTGAGTTCCGCCGCCTGGCGGAAGAGAGCGGACATGACCAGACACAGCAGTCCCCCCATGGCGAACATGGGGACAAACAGGGCGTTGTAGGTGGCCAGGGGCCGGGGGGACTGGTAATAGCACACGCTGAAAATCACCCTTGCCAGGGCCGCCCCGGCGATGAGGAAACAGGCCCAGGCAGCCCGCCGCAGGCTGACGGCGTTCTCGGGGGCGAAGGGCTCTCCCCGGAGGATGGTTTTCAAGACCCGCCGGGCCTGGCGGAGGATGACGGCGGTGCAACAGCCGGAGACCACCAGAAACAGGGTCAGGGCGGCGTTATAGGCGTCGGCCCAGACGAAGGTCCAGGCCGCCAGGCTGGCGAACACCCGAGCCATCACGATGTCGTCCGGGCCGGGGTGAAGGACCCCGCCCAGGTAGTCGACAAAGCCCTCCAAAAGGCCCTCGCCGCCCAGGAACACCGCCGTGGGCACCAGGTAAAGGGCAATCACATTGCACACCAGGGCAATCAGCACCAGGGTATCCAGCACCCTGGCAATCCTCTGAACCGGAATTTTTCCCACAGTCATACCCCTCTCACAGCGGCCTGGTGATGAACTCCATCAGCACGGTCCCGCCGATTCCCAGCAGGGCGAAGGCCCCAACGGCGGAGAAGATTTTCAGCTTGTTCCCCTGGCGGAAGCCGCTGACGGCCATCGCGCCGCCCCAGAGGGCCAGCGCCAGGGCGGCGGGAAACAGGATCATGGTCAATGATGTCATGGCGAACGCCTCCTTTTTCTGGTATCCTACCACAGGGTTGGTTGATTGTCAATAAGTTTTTATTGTTTTTCGATAAAAATACATTGACAATCGGAAAGAGCAGAACTCACCCTGACAAACGGAAAGCGGGCAGCCCTTTCGGACTGCCCGCTTTCCTGTATGGTATAGAGAAAGGAGAGGGAAAATGGTGTGTTCAGCAAGCGGTTCTCGCTTGATGGGTTTATGATAACGGCAGACCCCGGAATTGTCAACGGCTTTTTCCGAACCTTCACACTTTGTTTACATCCGACAAAAGTCGATCCCTCATATTTACAAATCGTTTAAAAATTATCCAGTTTTCCACTCTTGACAAGGCCGTTAGAGCGTGCTAATATTTAGCATGCTAATATTTAGCGTGCTAACGACCTTGTCCCATTGGGGACGCGGAAGGAGCCTGACAATGAACGACTGCCATCAATGCCTGGGCCCCGCCCTGGGCTGGGCGGCCCAGATGGCCAAGGCCGCCATGGACGCCCGGGTCTCCCGGTACGACGTGACGCCGGTGCAGACCCATGTCCTCCTCTACCTCCAGCGGCACGGCGGGCGGGTGCCCCAGCACGAGCTGGCGGACTACCTGCGGGTGAAGCCCTCCACCGTGGGCGGCGTGCTGGACCGGATGGAGGAAAAGGGCCTGGTCCGCCGGTCCGTCAGCGGCAGCGACGCCCGCCGCCGCTTCATCACCCTGACGGACAAGGGCGCGGAACAGCAGGCCCTCTTTCAGCAGAGCTTCCTGGACGCGGAGGAGGCCATGGTCCGGGGCTTTACCCAGGAGGAGCGGGAGACCCTGATAGCCCTTCTGGACCGCGTGATTCAAAATCTCAAGGAGGATTCCGAGGAATGACAAAGAAACTCTGGCCCCACGCCCGGCCCTACGCCCCGTGGATTGCCGCCGGCGTGGCGTGCAGCGCCATGGAGGCCGTTTTTGAACTGCTGATCCCCCTGGTGATGAGCGACATTGTGGACATCGGAATTGCCAATGGGGACCAGTCCTTCATCCTGCGCAAGGGCGTCCTGATGATCCTTCTGGCGGTGGCCTCCCTGTGCTTCGGCCTGGGGGCGGCGGTGACCTCGTCTGTTGCCGGCATGGGCTTCGGGGCCAACCTCCGCCGGGCGGAATACGCCCATATCCAGACCTTCGCCTTCTCCAACATTGAGCGGTTCTCCACCGCCTCCCTGGTGACCCGGCTGACCAACGACGCCCACAACCTCCAGATGACCCTGATGATGTCCATGCGCCTGATGGTCCGGGCCCCGGTGATGCTGGTGGCCGCCCTGTTTTTCTCCATCCGCATCAGCTGCCAGCTCAGCAGTGTGTTCCTGGTGGCCCTGCCCCTGCTGCTGGCGGTGGTGGCCTTCCTGCTGGCCACCACCGGGCCCCTGTTCCGCTCTCTCCAGGAGAAGACCGACGCGCTGAACCTGGTGGTGCAGGAGAACTTAGCGGGCATCCGGGTAGTCAAGTCCTTCGTCCGGGAGGACCGGGAGCGGGAGAAGTTCCGCCAGCGGAACGACGACCTGAAAAACACCTCCCTCCGGGCCTTCGGCCGGGTGGTCATCAACATGCCCCTGATGATGATGATTATCTACGGGACCATCATCGCCGTCATGTGGTTCGGCGGCCGGATGGTCTACGCCGGAACCCTGGAGGCCGGGAAGCTCATCACCTACTTCACCTATATCACCCAGATCATGATGTCTCTCATGATGGTCTCCATGATCTTCATGATGCTGACCCGCAGCGTGGCCTGCGCCCGGCGTGTGGCGGAGGTTCTCAGCGAGGTCCCCGCCATCAGCGACAGCGGGGCGGAAACCGGGGAGGACGGACTCCCCGTCTCCGTGGCGGACGGGTCCATCGATTTTGACCACGTCTCCTTCAAGTACAGCGCCGGAAGCGGCGAGTGGATTCTAAAGGACATCAGCCTGCACATTCCCTCCGGGGCCACCGTGGGCATCCTGGGGGGCACCGGCAGCGGCAAGACCTCCCTGGTCTCCCTCATCCCCCGGCTCTACGAGGCGGACCAGGGCGCCGTATCCGTCGGCGGGCGGCCCGTGGCCGCCTACACCATGGAGCATCTGCGGGAATCCGTCAGCATGGTGCTGCAAAAAAACACCCTGTTCACCGGCACCATCCGAGAGAACCTCCTCTGGGGCAACCCGGAGGCCACAGAGGAAGAGCTCTGGGCCGCCTGCCGGGCCGCCTGCGCCGACGAGTTCCTGGAGCGCATGCCCGACGGCCTGGACACGGACCTGGGCCAGGGGGGCGTGAACGTCTCCGGCGGGCAGAAGCAGCGCCTGTGCATCGCCCGGGCCATCCTGAAACGGCCCAAGGTGCTGATTCTGGACGACTCCACCAGCGCCGTGGACACCGCCACGGACGCCAAAATCCGGGCGGCCTTCGCCGGTGAGCTGAAGGACGCCACCAAGCTCATCATCGCCCAGCGGGTGGCCTCCGTCCGGGAGGCGGACCTGATTGTGGTGATGGACGGCGGGCGGATCGCAGCTCAGGGGACCCACCAGGAGCTGATGAACACCTGTGACATCTACCAGGAGGTCTACCAGTCTCAGCAGGAAGGAGTGAGCATCGATGCCTAAGCACGGTCCCGGCCCCCACGGCCCCGGTCCCGGCGGCTTCCGCAAGCCCAAGAACATCCGGGGCACCCTGGGGAAGCTCATGCGCTATCTTGGCCGCTACAAGCTCCACCTGGTCCTGGTGGCGGCGCTGCTGGTGGTCAGCTCCGCCTGCACCGTGGGCGGGTCCTACCTCATCCGGCCCCTGATCAACAACTATATCCTTCCCGGCGACTTCCCCGGCCTTGCCAGAATGCTGGCCGTCATGGCGGGGGTGTACGTGACGGGGGCGGTGTGCTCCTTCGGCTACAGCCGCATCATGGTCCACATCTCCCAGACCACCGTGGCCAAAATCCGGGCGGACCTCTTCGGGAGGATGCAGGACCTGCCCCTGAAATTCTTTGACGCCCACACCCACGGCGAGCTGATGAGCCGCTACACCAACGACATTGAAACCGTCTCCGAGGCCCTGAACAACAGCTTCGGAAGCCTGGTCTCCTGCACGCTGAACTTCACCGGCACCATCGCCATGATGCTGGTGCTCAGCCCGACTCTGACCCTGATCACCTTCGCCACCCTGGCGGTGATGCTGGGGGTGGTGAAGACCATCGGCTCCCGTTCCCGGCGGTACTTCGCCGACCAGCAGAAGGCCCTGGGGGAGGTCAACGGCTATATCGAGGAGATGATCGAGGGGCAAAAGGTCATCAAGGTCTTCAACCACGAGCGGGAGGCTCAGGCGGGCTTCCAGGAGCGGAACCTGGCCTACCGGGACGCGGCCACCCGGGCACAGATTTTCTCCGGCATGATGATGCCCGCCATGGGGAATCTGAACTATGTCAACTACGCCGTCACCTGCTGCGTGGGGGGCCTCCTGGCCATCCGAAACGGCGACCTGGGGGGCCTGGCGGCCTTCCTCCAGTACAGCCGCCAGGTGGGCCAGCCCATCACCCAGATTTCCCAGCAGGTGAACACCCTCCTCTCCGCCGTGGCCGGCGCGGAACGCATTTTCGAGATCATGGAGGCCCGGCCCGAGGAGGACGAGGGCAAGATTCGCCTGGTCCGGGCCAGGGAGGGCGAAAACGGCGTCCTCACCCGTGTCCACGAGGACACCAACGCCTGGGCCTGGCTGAAGCCCGACGGGACCCTGACGCCCCTCCGGGGGGACGTGCGGTTCGACAACGTGGTCTTCGGCTACGACGAGGGGCGGACCATCCTCCACGGCATCAGCCTCTTCGCCAAGCCGGGGCAGAAAATCGCCTTCGTGGGCTCCACCGGCGCGGGGAAGACCACCATTACCAGCCTCATCAACCGCTTCTATGAAATCCAGGAGGGAACCATCACCTACGACGGCCTGGACATCCGGGACATCGCCAAGGAATCCCTCCGCCGGTCCCTGGGTGTGGTGCTCCAGGACACGCACCTGTTCACCGGCACCGTGGCGGACAACATCCGCTACGGCCGCCTGGAGGCCACGGACCAGGAGGTGGAGGCCGCGGCCAGGCTGGCGGGGGCCGACGGCTTCATCCGCCATCTGCCCCAGGGCTATCAGACCGTCCTTTCCGGCGACGGCGCCAGCCTGAGCCAGGGGGAGCGGCAGCTTCTGAACATCGCCCGGGCGGCCTGCGCCAACCCGCCGGTGCTCATCCTGGATGAGGCCACCAGCTCCATCGACACCCGGACGGAAAAGCTCATCGAGAAGGGCATGGACCGTCTCATGGCGGGCCGGACGGTCTTCGTCATCGCGCACCGGCTTTCCACCGTCCGCAACGCCAAGGCCATCATGGTCCTGGAGCAGGGGGAGATCATCGAGCGGGGAGACCACGACGACCTGCTGGAGCAGAAGGGGCGGTATTACCAGCTCTACACCGGCATGGCGGAGTTGGCGTAGCTTCCGCGCTTCATGAAAAAACGCCCTGGCCGTCCCTCTTGACAAGCCGGGCGCTGTTGGATATAATAGAGACAGAAGGACGCCGTTGCAAGGCGGTCAGTCCGGTTTAGCCAACTATTTTACAGTTGACCGCTCGGGTGCAGACCGGGCGGTCAACACGCTTTTGTGGTAAGTAGCAGTGCCGTAATGACAAAGATCACCACGAACCGCAACACAGCAAAAAGCCGTTTTTTCCACATCCACGTACCACCTCCCCCCATGTTGGATTTGCGCAGGGGTGCAAACGGTGGACTGACCGCCTTTATGCAACAGCGTCCTTCTGCTCTTAAATATACCACGCTTTTCAGACCCTGTCAATTTCCGCCGCCCGGAGGGGCGGCTTTTTTCCGCCTTTTTCTGCCTTCCCCTTGACAATATCGATATTCGATGTTATACTGAACCTATCAATAACGATATTCGATATTAGGAGGCGGGGAAGTGGCCAGAGAGAAATTTCAAACCCTGACGGAGCCCATGTTCTATATCCTTCTCTGCCTCCGGGAGGAGTGCTGCGGCGCGGACATCATGGCCCGCGTGGCCGCGCTGACCCAGGGGCGGGTGAGCATCGGCCCCGGCACATTGTACAACCTGCTGGACAGCTTCCAGAGCTCGGAGATGATCCGGGAGACCAGCGTCTCCGGCCGGAAGCGCAGCTACCTGATTACGGACAAGGGCCGGGCGGCGCTGGAGGCGGAGTACCGCCGCCTCCAGGTCCTGACGGAGGATTACAGGACCTATCTGGGAGAGAGGAGACTACTGCCATGAGAGACACGAGATACCGCTGGAACACCTTCCTGCTCTACGACTACCGGGGCGTGGAGGACCACCTCTCCGCCATGGCCGCCAAGGGCTGGCGGCTGGAGAAGGCGGGGAACACCTTCTGGAAGTACCGCCGGGCCGAGCCCGCCCAGGTGCGCTACGCCGTCACCTACAGCGACAGCGCCTCCCAGTTCAACCCCGAGCCCACGGAGGACCAGCTGTCCCTGGCGGAGCTGTGCGCCGCCGCCGGGTGGGAGAAGGTCTGCGGCTGGTTCCAGATGCAGATTTTCTCCACGGAGGACCCCGCCGCCGTCCCCCTGGAGACCGACGAGGCCCTCCGGCTGGAGGGCATCCACCGGTCCATGAAGAAGAACTTCCTCCCCGCCAACGTCGTCCTTCTGCTCCTGCTCCTCTTCGTGGGCCGGGACTTCCTTCCGGCCCTTGTCACCTGGGACCTGTACGGCATGCTGGGCAGCAACGCCTCGCTGTTCTCCGGGGCCATCCTCCTGCCCACGCTGCTGGTGGAGCTCTACATCTTCTCCGGCTACTTCCTCTGGCTGCGGCGCTCCCGCCGGTCCGTGGAGGACGGCGGGGCCTGCCTCCCGGCGGGCCGGGGCTACCGGCGGGCCAACCTGGCCCTGTGGGTCTGCGTAAGCGTGATCGTGGCGGTCTATCTGCTGCTGGAGCTCAGCCAGGGCGGCAGGGGCCCGGCGCTGTACTTTGTCCTATACATGGCGTTCTATTTCCTGCTGGTGTCCCTCCTCCGGCTGACCACCGCGCTCCTCCGAAAGTGGAAGGTCTCCAAAACCGCCAACATGGCGGGGACCCTGATCGTGGACTTCGTCCTGGCCTTCGCCCTCATCGGCGGGCTGACCTCCATGGCCCTGAACCACGACTGGTTCTCCCCCGCCAGCGGCTCCGGGGAGACCTACGAGTACCGGGGCCAGCACTGGGATGTTTCCCCCCGGCGGGACTTCCCCCTCACCATGGCGGATGTCACCGGGGAGGAATACGGCCACGTCAGCCGGGAGATCTACGACCGGGGCTCCCTCTTCGTCTCCAACCGGGGCTATCGGGAGTATGCCCTCCTGGGGGACGGGCCCAAAACATGCAGCCTCAGCTATTCTATTTACGAAACCAAGTTCCCCCGCCTCCAGGAATCCATGCTGGAGGACCTGCTGGAGGTCGACGAGATTAAATTCCACGGCATGACCGTCGTCACCCGGCGCTACGTCCCGGAGGACCCGGCCCCCTGGGGGGCGGAGGCGGCCTACCGGCTCTATTATGAAGAGGACCCCACGGACAGCTGGTTCCTGGTCTGGCCGGGCCGGGCGGTGGGTATCAGCTTCGGCTTTGTCTACACGGAGGAGCAGCTGCCCCGCGTCGCCGCCCGCCTGAAACCGGAGGCGTGAAAAACAGGAGAGGCTTGGCCTCTCCTGTTTCTGCGCTTTCAGCTCTGGTCCTTCAGCACCCAGCTGTCCCCGCTGAGCATCAGCCGGTCGGCGATCATGGCGATGAACTCCGAGTTGGTGGGCTTTCCCTTGGTGTTGGACACGGTGTAGCCGAAGTATTTCTGGAGGGTCTCCAGATCTCCCCGGTCCCAGGCCACCTCGATGGCGTGGCGGATGGCCCGCTCCACCCGGGAGGGCGTGGTGCCGAAGCGCTTGGCCACCGCCGGGTACAGCACCTTGGTGACGGCGTTGATGACCTCCATGTCGTTTACCGCGATCATGATGGCCTCCCGGAGGTACTGATAGCCCTTGATGTGGGCCGGGACGCCGATTTCGTGGATGACGGCGGTGACGGTGTTTTTCAGCGCGTAGAGCCGCAGCTCGGGGGACGCGGGGTCCGCGAAGACGCCCCGCATCCGCTCCAGCAGGGAGCTGGGCTCGCAGGGCTTGGGCAGGTAATAGCTCACCCCCAGCCTCTCCGCGTCGGTCAGCGTCTGAGTCCCGCAGAAGGCGGACACAATAATGGTCTTGGGCATGGGGCCCTCCTGCTCCTTCAGCGTCTGGAGCAGGCCCAGCCCGTCCAGGCCCGGCAGGGCCACGTCCGTCACCAGAAGGTCCGGCCGCTTCTCCTCTATGAACCGCAGCGCCTCCCGTCCGTCCCCGGTGGAAGCCGCCACGGTAAACTCACCGGCCTGTTCAATCGTCTCCTGCAGCATCGCGCGGAATTCCTCACTGGCGTCCGCCAGAAGCACAGTCCTTTGATGATCCATGATGATTCCAAACCCTTTCCTTCATGTTCGGCTGTCAGAGCGTCCTGACACTCTCAGCTCGTTTTCTATAAAATACCATAAATTTCCAGAATATTCAAGATGGGATTACAAAAAATCTGAATTTTTCTTCGACATATTTTTTGTTTTCCAAGGCAAACCCCATATATTGTGTATTTTTTACATTTTTCCCGGAATTTCTACCAGCCCAAAACCCCGCCGGAACCCGATTTTCTTCCGCCGGCGGCCTCCGCCCTCCGAAAAACCCCGTGGAAACGACAAGCCGGGCAGCCGTCCATCCAAGGACAGCCGCCCGGAAAACCGGCGCGTCAAGGCGTCTCCCCCCGCCCCCCGGCGGCCTGGCGCCAGGTCTGAGAGCAGAACGCGGTGAACACAAAAATGTGCAGCAGGACATTGGGGAGGGTAAAGTTGTAGACGTTGGAAACCTCCCCGAACTCCAGGAGGAAGCGGCAGCCCAAACCCGCCAGAACCAGCGCGGCGGTCAGCGAAACCGCAAAGCCCCACCCCTTCTCCGGGAAACACTTGGCCAGAATACCGCCCACATAGACGGCGGAGGCGGGCGTCAGGAACAGGTAACAGAGGGTAATGGACAGGGTCCACCCCTTATTGAAGTTGTACACGGGGAAGCCGAAGCAGTTGAACAGCACCACAAGTCCCATAGACAACCCACAGGCGAGGAGCCGCCGCCCGGCGGTGTGTTCGCTGGTCTTCATAGAAGGGTCCCCTCCTCCGCTTCCAATTTCTTGCTCTCATTTTATCACGGCTGTCTGCCGGTGTCAACTCGGAGTTTGCAGGGGTAAACCGGCTGTTCCCATTTTCCCGCTTCCCCTTTCCCCCCATTTATGGTATGATAAATTCAATGACCGCTCCACAAGGAGGAACTCCTTATGAATCTTACCGCCCAGCTCCGCGCCCTCCGCCCCTGGAACCCCCAGGAGCAGCGGGACCGCGACACGCTGCTCCGCCTCCTGGAGGCCGGGCAGGCCCCCTGCGGCCGGGAGGACCCGGCCCACCTCACCGCCTCCGCCTGGGTGGCCAGCCCGGACCGGCGGCAGGTCCTCCTGGCTTATCACAACCTCTACGACTCCTGGGCCTGGCTGGGGGGCCACGCCGACGGGGAGCGGGACCTGCTCTCCGTGGCCCTCCGGGAAGTCCGGGAGGAGAGCGGCCTGGAGGAGGTCCGCCCCGTGTCCCCGGATATCTACTCCGTGGAGATTCTCACGGTGGACGGCCACGAGAAGCGGGGGCGCTACGTCTCCTCCCACCTCCACCTGAACGTCACCTTCCTTCTGGAGGCGGACCCCGCCGCCCCAGTGCACCGCAAGGCCGATGAGAACAGCGCCGTGGCCTGGTTCGGCCTGGAGGAGGCCGTGGCCGCGTCCACGGAACCCTGGTTCCAATCCCGGATTTATTCCAAGCTGAACGCCAAGCTGGCCCTCTTCCCGCCGGCGGTATGACGGAGGGCTTGCACTGGGAGGCCCTGCGCCCCGGCGGCCTCCGCTTTGTCTATGGAAACGGGCAGCACCCCCCAGGGCTGGACAGCTTCCTCCTGGCCTCCCTGCCGGGCCTGAGGCCGGGCCTCCGGGTCTGCGACCTGGGCTGCGGCACAGGGCTTCTGGGCCTGCTCCTGCTCCAGCGGCAGCCGGATCTGCGGGTGACGGGCCTGGACATCCAGCCCGAGGCCGTCCGCCTGGGGCGGCTGGCGGCGGCGGAGAACCAGCTGGAGGACCGGCTGGTTTTCCGGCTGGAGGACCTGCGGGAGACCTCCCTGCCCGCCGGGCGCTTTGACCTGGCAATCTGCAACCCGCCCTACTTCCCCCCCTCCGCCGGTCCCCCGCCCAAGGGGGAGGCCCGCCGGACCGCCCGGACGGAGGCGGCCTGCGCCCTGGAGGACGTGTGCCGGACCGCCGGGCGGCTTCTGCGCTGGGGCGGGGCCCTCTGCCTGGTCCACAAGCCGGAGAGGCTGACGGACCTGCTCTGCGCCCTGCGGGAAAACGGGCTGGAGCCCAAGCGGCTGCGCCTGGTTTCCCCCCGGTGGGACCGGGCCCCCTCCCTGCTTCTGGCGGAGGCCCGCCGGGGCGGGAGGCCGGGGCTGCGGGTGGAGCCGCCCCTGATTCTGGAAAACCCCGACGGCTCCCCCTCGGCAGAGCTGAGCCGCATTTACTTTCGAGAGGAGGCCCCGCCATGAGCGGAACGCTGTATCTGGTCGCCACCCCCATCGGCAACCTGGGGGACCTGTCCCCCCGGGCGGTGGAGACCCTGGGGGCCGTGGACTTCATCGCGGCGGAAGACACCCGGGTGACCTTGAAGCTGCTGAATCACTTCGGCGTCAAAAAGCCCCTGGTCAGCTATCACGAGCACAACGCCGCCGCCGCCGGGCAGGCGGTCCTCTCCCGCCTCCTGGCGGGGGAGAGCTGCGCCCTGGTCACGGACGCCGGGACCCCCGCCATCTCGGACCCCGGCGAGCTTTTGGTGCGCCTGTGCGCCGGGAACGGCGTGGAGGTGCTGGCCGTCCCCGGCTGCTGCGCGGCGGTGAACGCCCTGGCCGTCAGCGGCCTGCCCACGGGGCGCTTCACCTTCGAGGGCTTTTTGTCCGTCAACAAAAAGAGCCGCCGGGAACACCTGGAGAGCCTGCGGGACGAGACCCGGACCATGATCTTTCACGAGGCCCCCCACAAGCTCCTGGCCACCCTGGCGGACCTTTGCGAGACCTTCGGCCCGGACCGGCAAATCGCCCTCTGCCGGGAGCTGACCAAGCTCCACGAGGAGACCCGCCGCTGCACCCTGGGCGAGGCGGTCTCCTACTACGAGGACGCGGCCCCCAGGGGGGAGTACGTCCTGGTGCTGGCGGGGGCGGAACCCAGGGCGGACGCCGCCCTCACCCTGGAGGAGGGGACCTCCCAGGTCCTGGCCCTGGTGGAGAGCGGGCAGCGGCTGAAGGACGCCGCCAAAGAGGTGGCGGAACACACGGGCCTCAGCCGGAACGCCCTCTACGCCGCCGCCCTGGAGGCGCGAAAGTAAGGCCCCATTTTCCTGCCCCGGAGGCGGTATAATTTTCCCTGCCCCTGTCCATACTTCCCTCAGACTTATTTCTATTGAGGGAGGAACTCTTGCATGGAAAACAAACTGAAATCCGTCCTCAGCGGCGCGGGCTTTTATGTCCTTCTGGGCGTCTGCCTGGTGCTGGCGGCGGTAAGCGGGTGCTACCTGCTCTTCGGACAGAGCCAGGAGGAGGAGCCCGCGCCCCAGAAGGCCGTCAGCGCCCCCACGCAGGACCTGTACGTCCCCGCGCCCAAGCCGGAACCGAAGCCGGAACCCGAGCCGGAGGAGACTGCGGAGGCCTCCGCCCCGGCGGTGGTGGAGATCGTCCCCACCATGCCGGAGACGGACCCCGCGCCGGTGATGGCCGAGCCCCCCCGGCTGGTGGTGGAGCCCTTGAAGGGCGAGGTGCTGGCCGCCTTCTCCATGGACCAGCTGGTCTACAGCCCCACCCTGGCGGACTGGCGGACCCATGACGGCGTGGACATCTCCGCCAAGCCGGGGGCCACGGTGCTGGCGGCCTCCGCCGGGACCGTCACCTCCGTGGAGGACCATCCCCTCATGGGCACCACCGTGGTCATCGAGCACCAGGGGGGCTACACCACCACCTACTCCAACCTCCAGGGCAAGCCCACCGTCAGCCCCGGAGAGCTGGTCACAGCCGGGCAGATCATCGGCGCGGTGGGGACCACCGCCGCCGCCGAGGCCGCCCAGAGCCCCCATCTCCACTTCTCCGTCGCCCTGGACGGGGAGGCCGTGGACCCCAACGAGTTCTTAAAGGGCTGAATGACAGGCCCCGCTTCCCGGCCGGAAGCGGGGCTTGCCTTTTTTTCATTTCTATGCTATGGTTATAAGAGTCAAACCACAACCGCCCCTTCCGGCGGCTTGATAAAGGAGTGCGCGCCATATGAAAACTTATACCTTCCAGCCCCGGGGCGTCTGTTCCCGGGAAATGCAGGTGGACCTGGACGACCAGGGCGTCATCCAGGACCTTCGGGTCGTGGGAGGCTGTCACGGCAACCTCCAGGGCATCGCCGCCCTGGTGAAGGGCATGCCCGCCCAGGAGGCCGTCCGCCGCCTGAAGGGCATCTGCTGCGGGCCCAAGAGCACCTCTTGCCCGGACCAGCTGGCCCTGGGCCTGGAGCAGGCCCTGGACCGGGGCTGAGAGGGCCGGGCCATGAAAATCGTCTTGGTCATCGACCAGTTTGACGAAGCCAACAACGGCACCACCATCAGCGCCCGCCGCTTCGCCACCGCCCTGAAAGAACACGGAAACGAGGTCCGGGTCATCGCCACGGGGAAGCCCACGGACTACAAATACGCCGTCCGGCAGATGAAGTTTCTCCCCATTGTGGAGCACCTCATCACCAGCCAGGGCATGCGCCTGGCCATCCCCAACAAGCACGTCTTTGAGAAGGCGGCGGCCTGGGCGGACGTGGTCCACTTCATGATGCCCTCCCCCCTGGCCATCATGGGCCTCCGCCACGTGGAGCGCCTGGGCATCCCCCACACGGCGGCCTTCCACTGCCAGCCGGAGAACATCACCTTCACCCTCCACCTGGGCAACAGCCGCCGGGTCAACGACTTCGTCTACACCAAGTTCCGGGACACCTTTTTCAACCGCTTCACCCACATCCACTGCCCCAGCGACATGATCGCGAACCAGCTCAGGGAACACGGCTACACCGCCCGGCTTCACGTCATCTCCAACGGCATCAGTCCCCAGTACACCTACGGCCGGGCCCCCCAGGAGGACTGGATGAAGGGGAAGTTCAACGTGCTGATGGTGGGCCGCTACGCCGGGGAAAAGCGGCAGGACGTGCTCATCGAGGCCGCCGCCCGGTGCCGCCACAAGGACGGCATCCAGGTCATCCTGGCGGGCAAGGGGCCCCTGGAAAAGAAGTACCGCCGCCTGGCGGAAAAGCTGCCGAACCCCGTTGTCATGGAGTTCTACGAGCCCAGCCGCCTTTTGGAAATCCTCCACATGGCGGACCTGTACGTCCACACCGCCGACGCGGAGATCGAGGCCATGAGCTGCATGGAGGCTTTCGCCTGCGGCCTGGTACCCGTCATCGCGGTCTCCCCCCGGTCCGCCACGCCCCAGTTCGCCCTGGACGAGCGGAGCCTGTTCCCCGCCGGGGACGCCGCCGCCCTGGCGGAGAAGATCGACTGGTGGTTCGAGCACCCCCAGGAGCGGGAGGAGATGGGGATGCGCTACGGCGAGCACGCCAAGCGTTACGCCCTGGACCGCTCCATTGAGCAGACCGAGGAGATGTTCCGCACGGCCATCGCCGAGCAGAGGAAATGAGAATGAGAGCCCCGCCGGACCGGCGGGGCTTCCTTTTGCCCGCTGTCACCAGCGGGGTTCTTTTTTCGTATACTGAACCAGCGACAAAGGAGGAATGCACCATGGCATATTCCGACCGGGAGCTGCTGGCGCGCCTGATCGAGTGCGAGGCGGGCGGCGAGGGGGAAAACGGCATGAAAGCGGTAGCCGGGGTGGTGATGAACCGGGTCCACGCCCGGGGCGGCGAGTACGCCCGGGTGGGCCAGGGGAGCATCCGCAACATCATCTTTCAGCCCTACCAGTTCGTCTGCGCCAGCGAGACGGAGGGGGGCGCCTATAATCCCCAGAACATATACAATATGCGGCCCCAGCAAATACACTACGACATCGCCGACTGGGCCATCGCCGGGAACCGCCTGCCGGACGTGGCGGAGTCGCTGTGGTTCTACAACCCCTTTGGCCCCGACTGCCGGCGTTTTTTCCCCACCGGCGTGGGCTATTGGCAGACCCGCATCGGCGACCACTGTTTCTATAATCCTACAGACGCATACTACAAAACTTGAGAGGTGTCCATCATGCCCAACACACACTATATGTCCCAGCCCCTGACGGACTGGTCCTCTGAGATCAGCGCCCCCCAGAGCGCCGCTCAGGCCCATACCACGACCTCCACCACCACCACAACAACCGCCTCCGCCTCCGCGGGGGCCCACGGAAGCCCCGCCGCCGCCACGACCACCACCAACACCAACGTCAGCGCCTCAGCGCCCCAGCAGCCCCAGCCCTACCCGGCGGCGCAGACTTACCCGGCGGCGCAGCAGTCCTACCCCGCCCCGGCGGCCCAGTCCCAGCCCGCCCCCTCCGCCGGCGTCCCCGCCGCCCGCAATGAATTTCACGGGGCCACCGGGACCCTGGACCTGGAGACCCACCAGCCCATTGAGGTGGTGGAGTCCCCCACCAGCACCAGCGAGGCGTTCCTGGGCTCCATGAAGGCCATGCTCCTGCGGAACCGGGGGAGCTTCGTCACCGCCACCTTCCTCATCGGCACCCAGGGCACCACCACCTGGGAGGGCATCCTCCACGACGTGGGGAACGACCACATCATCATCTTCCAGCCGGGCCGCCAGCGCTATATTGCCTGCGACATCTACGCGCTGAAATATATCGAGTTCTACGACACCCGGGAGCGGGACGCCTGCGCCCAGCTCCTCCGGCAGAGCGACCTCAACAGCGGCATGAACCGGGGGACCAACAATTTCTATTGAGCCCCGGAAGGCGCGAAAAAGCGGAGACCTCCAAGAGGTCTCCGCTTTTGAGGCGAAGGGGAAAACTCAGCGCTTGCTGAACTGAGGCGCGCGGCGGGCGGCCTTGAGGCCGTACTTCTTGCGCTCCTTCATACGAGGGTCGCGGGTCAGGAACCCGGCCTTTTTCAGGATGGGGCGGTTGTCCTCGCTGGCCAGCAGCAGGGCCCGGGCGATGCCGTGGCGCAGGGCGCCGGCCTGGCCGGAGACGCCGCCGCCGGAGACAGTGGCCACAATGTCCATCTTCCCGGTGTTGCCGGTGGCCTCCAGGGGCTGCCGGACGACCATCTTCAGGGTCTCCAGGCCGAAATACTCGTCGATGTTCCGGCCGTTGACGGTGATGCTTCCGGTTCCGCCGGGGAACAGGCGGACGCGGGCGACGGAGGACTTCCGGCGTCCCGTACCATACAGATAAGGCTTCTTAGACTGATACATACGCTTCCTCCTCCTTATTCAGCGTCCAGGGCGACGGGCTTCTGGGCCTGCTGTTTATGCTCGGCGCCGGCGTAGATGTGCAGGCGCTTCAGGGAATCCTTAGCCACGGTGTTCTTGGGCATCATGCCCCGGACGGCCACCCGCATGGCCAGCTCGGGCTTCTCCTCCATGAGGATGCGGTAGGGGGTCTCCTTGAGGCCGCCCACCCAGCCGGAGTGGGTGCGGTAAATCTTCTGGGTGCCCTTTTTGCCGGTCAGGACCGCTTTTCCGGCGTTGATGATGATGACGTTGTCCCCGCAGTCGGCGTGGGGGGTGAAGGTGGGTTTGTTTTTGCCGCGCAGCAGGTCGGCGGCCCGGACGGCGGTTTTGCCCAGGGGCTTGCCGGCGGCGTCCAGGATGTACCACTTGCGCTCGATGTTGGCCTTATTCGCCATAAAAGTGGACATGGTCGTTCCTCCATCAGTATATTTTCAGCTTACAAATCAAGAGCCCCTCATGGGGCAAGGATATTTATACCATGCCTCCCCGCCAATGTCAACACAATTTTTAATCCACGCCGCATATGCTTTGATTTTCTGCTGTTTTCTCTTATATACTCCAGAAAACTAAAGTTCTATTTTTAAATTACCGCGTAAAAAACCGGGTCCCGCAGGGCCCGGTCTCCTTATTTATTATGTATTCCGCCTAAAGCACCCACTGCACCAGCAGAAGCAAAACGAAGCCCGGAAACCCCAGGACGCCGATCACCAGGGCGTTCCAAACATTGATCCCCAGGGCGATTCCCGTCACTCCGGCGGTGAGGTTCACCGCCCAGAGCGCCAGGAAGCCCAGAAGCGTATTGACCAGCAGCTTGACCGCCAGCTTCAGCGGGGCGCTGAACACCCGCAGCAGGGCGATGAGGAAAAACCCCGCCAGCAGGGCGGCGATGATCTTCTGGTTCAGATCCATGCCGCCTCGCCCTCCAGCCGCGCCGGGACGAAGCCCTCGGGACTGCGCTCCTTGATGGCCCGGATCAGGTAGTTGCACCGGGCCTTTTCCGCCTTGATCTGGTAGATGCAGGACTCCACCAATTCCGGGTCCACCGCCTGGTCAAACTGCCGGTAGGCCAGGGACAAATCCCCCTGGGCGCTCTGGAGCTCGGACCGCAGGGCGGTCAGTTCCGGGTCCTGTCTGGATTTTTTGAAAAAAGTGGTTTTCATCATGTTGTCCCTCCTGTATAATACTTTATATGGCGAGTCTGGACAAATATGCCAGTTTTCATACAGGAGGGTCCGTCATGCCGGAATTTTTTATGAGACAAGCCCTGGCCCTGGCCCGGGAGGCCGCCGCCGCCGGGGAGGTCCCTGTGGGCTGCGTCGTCGTCCGGGAGGGCGTGGTGGTGGGCCGGGGGCGGAACCGCCGGGAGGAAAAGCGGGCCGCCGCCTCCCACGCGGAGATGGAGGCCATCGCCCAGGCCAACGAGACCCTGGGCTCCTGGCGGCTGGAGGGCTGCCAGCTCTACGTGACCCTGGAGCCCTGCCCCATGTGCGCCGGGGCCATTCTCAACGCCCGGATCAGCCGGGTCTGGTTCGGGGCCCGGGACCGCTGCCTCGGGGCCTGCGGGGGGGTGACAAATCTCTTTATGGAGGGCTTCCCCCATTCTCCCGCCCTGGTGGGCGGCGTGCTGGAGGAGGAATGCCGGCGGGTTCTGTCGGATTTCTTCGCCGGTTTGCGGGGTGGCAAAGAGGGTGGCTTTTCTTTCTCCCCGTAAGGGGGGGCTTTTCTCGCCCTGACGGGCGGGGGGATTGGAGGTCAGCGATGGCTGGTGCAATGCACGGTGGAAGAGAGAAAACGGGGGCGCGCAAGAGGCGCCTCCTCCGGGTACGCATGTCTCCAGCCCGCAGCGTGGTGCGAGCGGGGGTTTTGGTGGCCGTCGAATCGTCTCTCTCCTCTTTTCGCTGCCGCTACCCTGGCGATTGCGGGGCTGGTTGGCCTACCGTCTTCTATCGGTAGGGGCCGCCGCCCTCGGCGGCCCGTTCTTCCGGGCCTGCCGTTCTATCGGTAGACCACTCCCATCAACGGGAAGGAAGGATATGTGCGGGAAACCTAGGAGGGGTTTCCTGCGTCTTTTTCAATCATAAGTTTTCCAGCTCGCTGGAAAACTTGACCAAAATTACTGAACTCAGGTCAGCAATTTTGGTTTACATAAGATTTAAGACTTTCTTAACAATTGACGCTGGTTTCCTTAACAACTCTCCTGTATCTTAATAATTGCAAGAGACAAAACTTCTTTTCATCCAATCTTCCAAACAATAAGGTTCAGGGCCAGCCTTCCGGCTGGCCCTGTTCCGTTCCCTGGCGAAAGGCCCTCTCCCCTATCCCCGGCGCGCCGCCCCGAAACCCTGGACCCGCCCCCAAGTTTTCCGGCAAATTTCATAAACTGTTCACCATTTTCCCAGGCGCTTCCTGTATATTATAGTTACAGCAAATGCTGCCCTTCCACTACCCAGGCGGGTCGCCCCGCCCCATCAGAAATGAGGCATCACCGTGAACATTGCTTACCTTCTGACGCCAAAGCATCGCGTCGCCTACCTGTACGACGACAGCACCATGCGCCAGGGGCTGGAGAAGCTCCGGCACCACGGCCGCAGCGCCGTCCCTGTCATCAACCGCAAGGGCCAATATGTGGGCACCGTCAGCGAGGGGGACTTCCTCTGGCGGCTCCTCCCCGACGAGGGCCTCCCCGGTCCCTGCACCGCCAAGGAGTTGGAACGGCTCCACGTCCGGGACATCCTCCGGGAGAACCCCTCCGTCCGCATCACCGCCTCCCTGGATGAGCTGCTGGAAACCATCGTCCGGCACAACTTCGTCCCCGTGGTGGACGACTTGAACAGCTTCATCGGCATCGTCACCCGGCAGGACATCATCCGCTGTCTCGCCGAGGAGAAAGGGGCCGCCCCGGCCCTTCGGAAAATCGTTTAACCGCTCACTTAAGGCCGCCCTTTCCGGGGCGGCCTGTATTTTTTGTACAATATTCCTGTTTTTGAAAAGCCTCGCCTTGTGCAAATTTCCACGGCGCCTTTAAAAAATCCACAAAAGCGCCCGTTCTTGCAAGTGAATTCATGGTAACTTGCAAAAATTATTTACAGTGCTAAAATGTCCCCTTGAAAAAAGGGCTGTTTTGTGCTATGATATTCTCATCCTTGCAGGAGCTGTGTCCAGTTTCTGCAAAATCCAATCCTGAAAAGAGGAAGAACGATGAAAAAGAAATTCTCTCTGCTGATGGCCGTCCTCATGCTGGCCATGCTCCTCTCCGCCTGCGGCGGCGATAAGGTCACCGGCACAGGCGGCGGAAGCTCCGCCCCTGCCGACACCTCCGCCCCCGCCGACACCTCCGCTCCCGCCGACACCGGAAGCTCCGACGGCTCCGGCGCTTCCGCCGTGGCCCAGGACACCAACACCGTGGCCGTGGGCGCCGTGGTCATCGCCCGGGACGACGTGCCCGAGGACGACATCTACGCCCTGACCTCCGCCATCTTTGAAAACATCCCCACCATCACCGAGCAGCACGCCAAGGGCGGCGAGCTGGACCTGGACTTTGCCTCCTCCGTCACCTCCGTGCCCTATCACCCCGGCGCGGCCAAGTACTTCGCCGAGAAGGGCAAGGAAGTCGCTTCCGTGAAGGAAGGCGCGGGCTCCGGCGATTCCAAGGCCCTGACCTTCGGCACCGGCGGCGAGTCCGGCACCTACTATGCCTTCGGCGGCGTGCTGTCCAGCTATATCTCCAATAACACCGGCGTCTCCGTCACCGCCGTGACCTCCGGCGGCTCCAAGGCCAACATCGAGGACCTGGCCGCCGGCGACATCCAGCTGGGCTTCGTCCAGTCCGACGTTATGAGCTACGCCTACAACGGCGAGCGCCTCTTTGACGCCAAGGTGGAGAACTTCTCCGTGGTGGCCGCCCTCTACATGGAGCAGGTCCAGATCGTCACCACCAATCCCGACATCAAGTCCGTGGCGGATCTTGCGGGCAAGTCCGTCTCCATCGGCGACCGGGGTTCCGGCGTGTGGTTCAACGCCGTGGACGTGCTGGGTGCCTATGACATCGACCCCGACTCCGGCATCAGCCCGGTCTATCAGGGCTTCGGCGACAGCGCGGACAGCCTGAAGGACAAAAAGATCGACGCGGCCTTTGTCGTGGCCGGCGCGCCCACCACGGCCATCGTGGACCTGGCCACCAGCGGCCCCGTGTACCTGGTCAGCCTGGACGAGGAGCACACCAACGCCCTGCTGGCCTCCTCCCCCTACTACAGCGCCTATACCATCCCCGCCGGAACCTATTGATTCCGACCCCGAGCCAATCCCGGCAAGGGCCGCGTAATGCGGCCCTTGCCGCATTGAAAGGGCAGCTTCTCCGCCGCCTCTTCAATACGGCAAGGGCTGATCTCATTTTACAAGGAGGCGTCGCCTATGAGCGAGAAAGACAGCAAACACATTCCCGACGTGGAAGTCGGCACCGCCGCGGACATGGACGAGGTCATGCGGAAGTACGACCGGGAGTCCGCCACCCGCATCTGGGAGGGCAAGCCCAAGACCGTGGTCAGCGTGGTCATGGCCCTGTTCTCTCTGTACTGCATCTGGTCCACCCTCCGCTGCACCTGGGACCTTCCCATCCGGCTGACGGCCTTTCTGGGCCTCATCACCATCATGGGCTATCTCACCTACCCCGCCCGGAAGGACCACGTGAAGCCCAACTCCATGCCCTGGTACGACGTGGTTCTGATGCTGCTGGGGTCCGGCTGCTTCTTCTATTACTGCGTCAACTACAACTCCCTGGTCATGGTCATCACCAGCGCCGCGAAAATCAACCCGGCCAGTGAAACCGCCGTCTCGGGCGCGTGGTTTTATCTGGCCATCGGCGTGATCGCCATTTTGTGCCTGGCGGAGCTGTGCCGCCGCTGCGTGGGCCTGCCCATCCTCTGCGTGGTGGGCGCGCTGCTGATCTACACCTTCGCCAGCGGGCAGAACCTGGCCCGGGTGGTCTACACCCTCTTCTATGGCACCTCCGGCGTCATGGCCACACCCATCCAGGTCTGCGCCAAGTTCATCGCCGTGTTTATCATCTTCGGCGCGTTCCTGGAGCGGACGGGCATCTCCAATTTCTTCATTGATCTCGCCAACTCCCTGGCGGGCAGCACCTCCGGCGGCCCCGCCAAGGTGGCGGTCATCTCCTCCGCCCTGTGCGGCATGGTGTCCGGCTCCTCCGTGGGAAACACCGTCACCACCGGTTCCGTCACCATCCCCATGATGAAGCGGACCGGCTACCAGGGCGAGTTCGCCGCCGCCGTGGAGGCGGCGGCCTCCACCGGCGGTCAGATCATGCCCCCCATCATGGGCGCGGCGGCCTTCCTCATGGCGGAGTATATGGACACCACCTACGCCAACGTGGCGCTGAAAGCCATCCTCCCCGCCCTGCTGTATTTTACCGGCATCTTCCTGGCCGTCCACCTGGAGGCCCGGCGGCTGGACCTGAAGGGCGTGCCCCGGGACCAGCTGCCCAAGTTCGGCATCCTCATCCGCAGCATCTACCTGCTTCTGCCCCTGGTGGTTCTGGTGTGGATGGTCTCCACCAACACCCGGACTCTCCAATACTCCGCCTCCATCGCCATCCTGCTGGCCATCCTGGTGAGCCTGCCCCACATGTTTACGGACAGCCGGGCCCAGCGTGACGAGGGCTTTGCCGTCCACTTTGCCAAGGACACCGCCTCCATGGTTGTCAACGCCCTGGAGGCCGGGGGCCGCAGCTGCATCACCGTGGCCGTGGCCTGCTCCATGGCGGGCATGGTGGCCGGGTGCATCACCGTGACGGGTCTGGCCTCCAAGCTCATCAACGGGGTCATCAGCATCAGCCGGATGGTCCCCAACGAGAGTCTGGCCATGTTCATCGCCCTGTTCCTCACCATGCTCTGCTGCATCGTCTTAGGGATGGGCGTGCCCACCACGGCCAACTACTGCATCATGGCTTCCACCTGCGCCCCCATTCTGATCCAGCTGGGCATCGGCAAGATTCCCGCCCACTTCTTTGTGTTCTACTTCGGCATTGTGGCGGACATCACGCCCCCCGTGGCCCTGGCGGCCTACGCCGGCAGCGCCATCGCCAAATCCGACCCCATGAAAACCGGAATCAACGCCACAAAGCTGGCCATCGCGGCCTTCATCGTCCCTTATATCTTCGCCTACAGCCCGGCCATGCTCTTCGTGGACGTGACCAGCGTCTTCCAGGTGGTCCAGATTGTGGTCAGCGCGTTGCTGGGCATCTTCGGCGTCGCGGCGGCCCTGAACGGCTACCTGTTCCGGCCCATTCCCAAGGGGCTGCGGCTGGCCCTGATCATCGCGGGCCTGGCCATGATGGTCCCCGGTTCCGCCACGGACGTGGTGGGCCTGGCGGTGCTGGCCGCCGTGGTGCTCTACCAGCGGTCCATGACGAAAAAAGGCCCCGCCACAGCATAAGAGTCCTCGGAAAGCCGCCCTGTTCAGGGGCGGCTTTTTCCCGGTTCGGCCCTTTGACGGAAAGCCCTCCCTCCGCTTCCAAATCTTTGTGCAGATTTTCTGGAACCTTTTTCGCTTTCTCTTCGTCTAAAAGGCAGGAGATCTTATATTTAAGAAAACCTTAAGAAATCTGTAACCGTTTTGTTGTTGTTTTCCCCGGCAAACTGTTCTAGTATCAATGATACAGTTTTGATGCTTCCCCGCGCTACCCTGTTCCCGCGCGGCCGCAGCGGCGAAGTTCCGCGCGGCCGTTCAAGTAATGCCAACCAACCGGTGAAGGAGAAAGCCTATGTCAGAAGTCATGGATCGCGAGCAGCAGACCGAGGCCGTCCAGGCCGCGCCCGAGACGGCGCCCCCCGCGCCGGAGGTTGTGGAAACGACCTCCCTTTGGAAAAAGTGGAAGGGCATGCCCCGGAAGAAGCGGCGGAAAATCGTCCGGTGGTTTATCCTCCTCCTGATTCTCATCGCCATCGGCCTGGGCGTGTACTACTTCCTGTCCCAGAAGGGCGGAGGCGGCGAGACCGAGGTCCTCACCGACGTGGTGCAGTACGGCCAGATTACGGCCACCGTGGACGGAAGCGGCCTCACCAAGGCCAAGGACAGCGAAACCATCACCATAGCCACCACGGGCACCGTGTCCGAGGTCTTCGTCAACGAGGGCGACACCGTGGAACCGGGGACTCCCCTGTTCGTCATCGACTCCGACGCCGCCCGGAACGCCGTGGACAAGGCCCGGCAGGACGTGCTGGGCCGGGAGAAGCAGCTGAACGCCCTCTTAAAGGACGTGGCGGGCCTCAACCTGGCGGCGGGCTACTCCGGCAAGCTGATGGAGGTGGTGGACCTGAACCCCGGCGACACCGTCAGCAAGGAGCAGAAGCTGGCCGTCCTGGCGGACGACACCCGGCTGCGGCTCACCCAGTATTACAGCTACGCCTACGAGGGCATGATCCACCAGGGCCAGCAGATGGACGTGTCCATCCCCGCCCTGATGAGCGCGCTCCCCGGCACGGTGGAGGCGGTCCACATGGTCAGCCGCATCACGCCGGAGGGCACCAAGCTCTTCTCCGCCGACATCCTGGTGGAGAACGAGGGGGCCCTCACCGCCGAGATGGCGGCCTCCGCCACCGTGACCACCCCCGAGGGCGAGACCGTCTACCCCTATGAGCCCGGCAAGCTGGAGTATTTCCGCACCGGCGACCTGAAGTCCACCGTCAACGGCACAGTGCTCTCCAGCGCCCTGGTGGACTACCTCCAGGTCACCGCCGGACAGGTTCTGGTCCGGGTGGACGGCGAGGACAGCGAGGCGGAGATCTTCTCCGCCCAGCAGAGCCTGGAGGAGGCCCAGAAGGAGCTGGAGACCGCCGAGAAAAACCTGGCCAACTGCTCCGCCGTGGCCTCCATCGCGGGCAAGGTCATCGGCCTGACCATGAAGCCGGGAGACGAAATCGCCGCCAACACCACGGTGGTCACCATCTCGGACACCTCCTCCCTGATTGTCAACGCCACGGTGGACGAGCGGAACGTCAGCGCCATCGAGCCGGGGATGATGGTGGATCTGGACCAGTGGGGCACCACGGCTATGGGCACGGTGGAAAGCGTCAGCCTCTCCAGCACCATCAACAACGGCGTGGCAACCTATCCCATGGTCATCTCTGTGGACAACTCGGAGGAAACCCTCCAGGTCAACAGCTACATCAACTACTCCCTGACCGCCAGCGAAAACGACAACTGCCTGATCCTGCCGCTCCAGGCCGTCCGCACCGTCTCCACCGAGGAGGGCGAGACGCTGACGGTGGTCTACGTCGCCGGCGACAAGCCGGAAACGGCGGTGGAGGGCGTCATGTCCGACGAGACCATCCCCGAGGGCTACTGGCCCGTGCCGGTGGAAATCGGCATCTCCGACAACTACAACGTGGAAATCAAGTCCGGCGTGGAAGAGGGCACTGAGGTCTTCACCCAGGTCCAGTCGGCCGACCCCTGGGGTTACTGATATGGCGAGTCTAATTGAATTGAAGGACATCTTCAAGATCTACGGCGAGGGTCTTGAAAGCGAGGTCCGGGCCCTGGACGGGGTTTCCCTCACCATACAGCGGGGGGAATTCGTGGCCATCGTGGGCCAGTCCGGCTCCGGCAAGTCCACCATGATGAACGTCCTGGGCTGCCTGGACATCCCCACCCGGGGGAACTACCTCCTGGACGGCACCGACGTCCGGGAGCTGACGGACACGGAGCTCAGCCGCATCCGCAACAAGGAGATCGGCTTCATCTTCCAGCAGTACAACCTGATTCAGTCCCTGACGGTGCTGGAAAACGTGGAGCTGCCCCTGATTTACCAGGGCGTCCGGGCGGACGACCGCTATGACCTGGCCCTGGAGGCCCTGAACCGGGTGGGTCTTTCCAACCGCGTGAAGCACAAGCCCACAGAGATGTCCGGCGGCCAGCAGCAGCGGGTGGCCATCGCCCGGGCCATCGCCACCAAGCCCCCCATCATCATGGCCGACGAGCCCACCGGCGCCCTGGACTCCCGGACGGGCCACGAGGTGCTGGAGTTCCTCCAGCAGCTGAACCGGGAGGGGACCACCGTTATCCTCATCACCCACGACAACGGAATCGCCGCCACGGCCCGCCGCTGCGTGCGCCTCCAGGACGGCAGGATCGTCTCGGACCAGGAACAGGAGGTGGACTGGTTTTGAATATCCGACAGGCAGTGAAAATGGCCTGGAAGTCCATCGTCGGCAAAAAGGGCCGGTCCATGCTGACCATGCTGGGCGTCATCATCGGAATCGCGGCGGTCATGACCATCGTCTCCGTCATGAGCGGATACGCCGCCAAAACCATGGAGCAGTTCTCCGCCATGGGAAGCAACAAAATCACGGTAGACATCTACAGTTACATGTATGAAGCGGACGAAAACGGCAACATGATCAGCTCCGGCAAGGACTACTTCCCGGACCTCTATGCCTACTGCAAGTCCATCCCCCAGTACATCGTGGGCATCACGCCGGAGGCCCGGGCCAACGTCAGCGTGGTCTACGGAACGAAAAACTCCGCCAACTTTGAGTGGGGCTGGGACGACGCCACGGGGCAGATGACCGGCCAGCGGCCCCCGGACGTCTACTATGTCTCCAACCAGTACAGCGCCTGCAACAATCTGACGATTACCAAGGGCCGGGACCTGGGCGAGCTGGACGTCGAGCGGTACAACCAGGTGTGCGTCCTGGGCTCCCAGGCGGCGGAGGTGTACTTCGACGCCGCCGACCCGGTGGGTAAGTTTCTCCAGCTCAACGGGCAGAACTTCGAGGTGGTGGGAGTCTACGCCCCCCGCGTCACCGGAAGCGACGCCCAGGGGAGCACCATCGACAACATCATCCTCCTGCCCTATACCGCCCGCCGGCTGCTGGGAGGCGACCGGATTGAGAATTTTATCATCAAGGCCAAGGACGGCGTTTCCACCACGGAGGTGGCTACCCGTGTCCGGGGCTTCTTGAAGGGGCTCGTGGACCCCGCCACCGGGGATTCCTGGGTGCAGCCCGACGACCGCTGGCAGCAGAGCATGAACGAGCAGATGGGCATGATCTCCCTGGTGCTGGGGGGCATCGCCGCCATCTCCCTTCTGGTGGGCGGCATCGGCATCATGAACATCATGCTGGTGACGGTGACAGAGCGCACCCGGGAAATCGGCATCCGCCGGGCCATCGGCGCACAGCAGAGCAGCATCGTCACCCAGTTTTTGATCGAGGCGGCCATGCTCTGCGGCATCGGGGGCATCATCGGCATATTGATCGGCACCCTGGGCTGCTACGTGGCGGGAAATCTCCTGTTCCACATGACCATCTACCCCTCCGCCGCCGTGACGGCGGGGGCCCTGGGCTTCTCGGTGCTGCTGGGGCTGATCTTCGGCAGCTATCCGGCCATCAAGGCGTCCAAGCTCCAGCCCGTCGAGGCGCTCCGAGCGGAATAATGAGGAGGAAGACTATGAAAAAACGCGTGTTGTCCCTGCTGCTCCTGGCGGCCATGGCGGCGTCCCTGCTGGCCCTGCCCGCCCAGGCCGCGCCGGTCAACCGGTTCTACGACCTGAACAACGACGCCTTCACGTCCGTGGAGCCCCTGCGGCTCATGGGCATTATGGACGGCTATTCCGACGGCAACTTCCGTCCCTACGGCCAGCTCACCCGGGCCCAGTTCTGCAAGATGGTGGTCTCCGCCCTGAACGCCGAGGACGAGCTGGGCCTCTACCGCACCGTCACCATCTACCCGGACGTGAAGCCCTCCCACTGGGCGGCGGCCTACATCAACATGGCCGCCAAGGGGAAAAAGGCCATCTCCGGGTACTCCGACGGGAAGTTCTACCCGGACCGCACCGTCACCCTGGGCCAGGCGGCCACCATCCTGCTGCGGACCCTGGGCTATAAGGACGAGAACATCGGCGGCGTGTGGCCGGACAGCTATCTGTCCTTCGCCGCCTCCATCGGGCTGACCGACGGGGTGGATATCTCCAAGGGCAACGCCCCCCTGAACCGGTCCGACGCAGCCATTCTCTTCACCAACCTCCTGCGGGCGGACGTGCAGGGAGAGGGCGGGGGCAAGTTCCTCACCGCCGCCGGGCTGACCGTGAAAGAGGACATGGTCCTGGTCTCCTCCAACGTCCGGGGCCCCGACGGCAAGGAGACCGCCATGCAGTTCTCCGACGGGTCCATCTACCAGATGGCGGGAGACAAGGTGTCCAACGGCTCCCTCAACGGCTATAAGGGCACCCTGGTGCTGGAGGGCCAGCGGGTGCGCACCTTCCTGCCCGACGCCAAGGGCGTCAGCCGGCTGATCTACGTGGCCAAAATCGAGGGCTATCAGATTACGGACCGCACGGGCACCAAATACACCGTCACCGCCGACACCCCCATCTACTACCGGGGCGAGCAGACCTCCTGGAGCGCGGCTAAGTCCTGGCTGAATCCCGGCGCGTCCCTGACGCTGTATCTGGGCACCGCCGGAAACGTGGAATTCATCTTCGCCGGCGGCGGCGACAGCTCCACCGAGGCCGTCATCGTCTATGAGCGGAACTCCGTCAAGGGCTTCGACTCCCTGGCGGGCGGGGCCAGCGGCTATACCATCTACAAAAACGGCTGCCGGGCCAACGCCAAAGACATGCGGCCCTACGATGTGGCGACCTACGCCAGCTCCACCAACACCATCCGGGTCTGCGACACCCGGCTGACGGGCTACTACGAGTCCTGCAACCCCAGCCCCACGGAGCCCACCTCCATCCGGGTCTTCGGCCACGACTTCGACGTGCTCACCACGGCCCAGGCCACCCTGGCCAAGTTCCGCCCCGGCCAGCAAATCACATTGCTGCTGACGGAGGACAACAAGGTAGCCGGCGCGGTGAAGCCGGGAACCGCGGACGCCAACGCCAACGCCATCGGAATCGCCACCTCGGCCTCCGGGACCAGCGCCACGGTGAAGCTCCTCTGCGGCATTGAGGTCTCCGGCGCGGTGGACCTGGGTACGGGCCCCGACAGTATCATCCAGTACCGTCAGGAGGAGCTGGCCAGGATGCAGAACCGCCTGGTCCGGGTCACCTCCACCGGGAAGGGCTATATCGGCCTGGTCCGGCTGGGCGGCGGCGCCTCCGGCGCGCTGGACGTGGAGAAGCGCCGTCTGGGCGCCAGCTACCTGGCGGAGACGGTGAACATCTTCCGCTACACCCCCAATGGCATCGACGTTCTCACCCTGGACGACCTGGGCGTGGGACCTGTCGCCAACGAGGAAATCAGCTACGCCCACACCAACTGGGCGGGACAGGTGGACATCATCGTCATCGGGGCCGTGGGCACCGGGGCGTCCATCTACGGGCGGACCGCCCTCTCCTACACCGACCGGAATTACTCTCTCATCTCCGTCTACAACGACCAGGGCCTGGCGGCCGGTCCCTTCCGCAGCACCTATGACATCGGCGCCGGCGTGTACGTGGCGGCGGTGGAGGCCAGGGACGGCTCCGGCTTCTCCAGCCTCAAGCCCCTGACGGCCCTGAAGGACGTGCCCAGCACCGCCTGGAGCGGGCAGGGCTCCGTCACCGTGGACGGACGGAGCTACTCCATCCCCGTCACCGTCATGGCCTACAACAAGGACACCCTGGAGTGGATTACCGCCACGGAGGACAGGAGCATCCTGGATATCGCCCGGGCCTACTCCAAGAAATACGATATGTACGCCAGCGAGGACGGCGTCATCCGTGTGATTGAGGTGGGGGGAGATTTTCGGTAAGAGCTTGAGGGGAGGCGGGGGCCTTCCCCTCCTCCCCCGGCACTTAACGCCCCTTTGACAAACTTAAAAAGGCGGCAGGCGGTCCATGTTCAAGCATGAACCGCCTGCCGCCTTTTCGCGCGTCAGCATATACTCCAGGCCGTTGGCCCGGCCCTGGGGCTCCATATAGCTCCCCAGGCCCTTCTTCTGGCCCGCGTCCATGCCCAGCAGGAGCTGGTCCTCATAGCCCTGCTCCACCAGCCAGAGGATGTTCTCCGCAATCTCCGTGTCCGGGCGGTAGCAGGGCTTGTTGGGCTCGTCGAAGCAGAGGACCGCGCCCCGGTCCAGCAGGGTCTTGTAGTAATAGCGGTCCGGGTTCCGCTGGACGTGGCACAAAACCGTGTGCTCCAGGCAGGCCCCGTTCTCCTCCAGGATGTCCAGAATCTCCGGGCACATGGTGCCCTGGTCCGTGTGGAGGGAAATGGGGCAGCCGGTCCCCCTCTGGGTCAGGGCCGCCGCCGATGGGGTCCATGCAGACCATGGTCCGGCCCCCCGCCTTCAAAAAGGCGGCGAACTCCCGCTTGGCGGCCTCCAGATCGTCCATGAGAAAGGCGGGGTCCAGGCTCACCTCCGGCCCGCCGCTGCGGATCAGGTGGTCGTGGCTGTCGGTGACGCCGATGATGATGGGCAGGCACAGGGGCAGGATGGCGGGCGTCTTTCGGGAAAACGTCAGACTGCCGCGGTATTCTGACGCCGGGAGAAGATCAGGCACCAGACCACCAGGACGACGCCCATGACGATGCCGATCAGGTCGAACATGCGGCCGGGCATGATGAACATCAGCGCGGCGGCAAAGAACAAAACCCGCTCCGCCGCAGAGAGATTCTTGCCCATATACCCCGCTACGCCGGCGGCCAGGAAGAAGGTGGCGCAGGCGGTCATGGCGCAGGAGATCAAAATCTCCGTCACTGTGCCGATGAGCAGAATGGACGGACGGTAGACGAACATGAAGGGCGCGATAAAGGCCGTGATGGCGAAGAAGAACGCCTTCCAGCCCGTCTTCCAGGCGCTGGCGTTGGCGATGCCCGCCGCGGTAAAGGAGGCCAGGCACACCGGCGGCGTGATCTGGGCCACAACGCCGAAGTAGAAGATGAACATATTCGCCACCAGCGCCTCGATGCCAAGGCCCTGGATAGCGGAGCAGAACAGGGTGTTGGCAATCAGGTACGCCGCCACGGTGGGCAGCGCCATGCCCAGCATCAGGCAGCCGACGGCGGCCACAACCAGAGCCAGCAGCAGGCTGTTGTTTCCGGAGGTGCCGATGAGCTTGGCCACCTTTACGGCCACGCCGGAGCGGACCACAATGCCGATCATGATGCCGCAGGCCGCGGTGGGGATGGCCACGTTGGCGGCTTGGCGGACGCCCTCAATCAGAGTTTCCATCAATTGCCTGGCGCTCATACGGGTGTCCTTGGAGAGCATACACAGGATAATGGACAGCGCGGTGCAGTAGATGGCAGCTCTGGGCATGGACATACCCGCGAAGATCATGATGACCAGCAGAATAATGGGTACCAGGCGGTAGACACGGGGCAGGATGGGAGAGCCCTGGTATTTCAGCGCGTCATTGGTAGTGGACATCTGCTTTTTCTTGGCCAGCAGATGGACCAGAATGAAGACCGCGCCGAAATAGGCCACGGCGGGCAGGATGGCGGCGGTGGCGATGTCCATGTAGGGAATGCCGATCATCTCCGCCATGATAAAGGCGCCCGCGCCCATGATGGGGGGCATGATCTGTCCGCCGGTGGAGGCCACGGACTCCACGGCGCCGGCCTCCTCGGGGGTGTAGCCGGCCTTTTTCATCAGGGGAATGGTCAAAACGCCGGTGGTGGACACGTTGGCCACGGCGGAGCCGGAGATCATGCCAAGCAAACCGGAGGAGAGGACCGCCGCCTTGGCGGGGCCTCCGGCGGTTTTGTCGCTGAGCTTCATGCCCGCGTCAATCAGCACGCCGCCTCCGCCGCAGTTGGAGAAGAAGGCGCCGAACACCATGAAGTAGAACAGCGTGCCCACGGAGGCGGACAGAGGAGAACCAAAGATGCCGTTCTGGCTCAGCATGAGGGTTTCGCAGAACTGGGCGAAGTTCATGCCCGCGAAGCGGAAGATGCCGCTGATGTACTGGCCGAAAAAGGCGTAGGCCATAAAGAAGAGAATGACGACAAACAGCGCCAGGGAAACCACCCGCCGGACCGCCTCCATCAGCACGAACAGCAGCAGCACAGCCACGGTGATGTCCAGCGTGGTCATGGGGTCCACGTTATAAACCCGCAGGTTCAGCGCGTTGGCGTGGGAGAGAAAGTACCAGCAGATAAACAGGGTGGCTCCGATTAAAAAGCCGTCGTAAATCCACCAGAGCTGGCGGGCCTTGCTCTCCTTGTTTTTGCACTTTTCCGCCATGGGGTTAAAGAGGAAGACGATGATCAGGGCATAGCACAGGTGCAGCGGAATCTGCGCCCAGGGCTGAAGCGGCGTCCCCAGCTTGATGTACAGCTGGAAAACGGTCATGGTGACGGCCAGAACAGCCAGGGCCCAATAGCGCCACCTGGGCATGCTTTTCAGCATGCGCGCGATTTTCGAGTCCTCATCGGGCTCGCTGGCCAGGGCCTTTGCCTTCGCGTCCAGGTCGCTTTTGCCCCCGGCGCCGGTCTGCTTTTTAAAAATACTCATGAATCCTCCTGTCTAAGAGGGCGGGCGCCTGAGCGGCGCCCGCCCTTTCTTTGCGGCAGAGTTTTTTCGAGAAAAATGGAGCCGGACTTACTGGATATAGCCCATCTCGCGGTAGTAGCGCTCCGCGCCGGGATGCAGGGGGTTGCCGCCCAGCTTCTCGGAGTCCATGCAGGTGGCCACATCCCAGGGAGACAGGGAGTTATAGGTTCCCACCAGTGCGTCGCGGTTCTCGCACAGGGTCTTGGTAACCTGATAGATCACGTCCTCGCTGGCGGTGTCGGCGGCGAAGATGGAGTCGGGAGAGCCGGGGAGAACGATCTCGCTGGTCTGGCCCTTGAAGGAGTCGGCGGGGACGGTGATGCGCTGGAAGCCCTTCTCGGTGACGAACCAGTCGATCAGCTCGTCGCCCCACTGGAGGAAGGTCACGTCGCAGGTGGTGGCAATTTCCGCCATGGTGGAGGAGCTGGAGGAGGTGTGGTCAATGTAGAAGTCGATCTTGCCGTCCTGAAGGGCCGCCTGGTTCTCGGAGCCGGACTGGTTGGTGATGGAACCGCCCCAGCTCTCCAGGTCCTCCTGGGTTACGCCGAAGTACTCAAGGAGAAGGTACGCGCCCTGGGCGTCCATGGAGCCCACGGGGGAGCAGCCGATGCGCAGGGGGAGCTTCTGCTCGAAGATCTCCTCGATGGTGGAGACATTGTGCTTGGTCAGGAAATCGTTGGAGATGCAGTTGATGTAGCACACCGCGGTCAGGCCGCCGATGACGGCGGAGTAGCCGCTGGTGGGAGCCTTGCCCAGGGTGCCCTCTTCCCGGGCCCACTTGGCGGGAGCGGCGTTGATGAACGCCAGATCCACGCCGCCGCTGGCGAACAGATAAGGAGCGCCCATGCCGCCGGGGTTGGTGGGCTGCACGTCTACCAGGCCGAAGCCGCCCTGGTTTTCCAGGTACTTGCTCATTTCAACAATGATGTTGTAAGAGCCGGAGCCCACAGCGTCGGAGGAGAAGACAATGGTCTCGCTGGAGAAATCGGCGGAGTCGCTGCCGCCGTCGGCGGGGGTGGAGGAGCCGGAATCCGCGGGGGCGGAAGAACCGCTGTCGGCGGGGGCGTCGGTCTTGCCGCTGTCACCGCCGCAGGCGGCCAGGCTCAGCACCAGACTCAGGGTAAGGAGCAAAGCAAATACTTTCTTCATTTCATTTCTTCCTTTCTGATACTTGTGGATAAAGTCGTATTCTTCACCGGCATTGGGCCGGATAAAGACGGTTTACGGTTTGGCCTTTGCGTTGGCCATCCGGATGCCGTAGTCCATGGCGTTGACCAGGCTGAGCTCGTTGGCGTGCCCGTCTCCGGCGTGGCCGAAGCCCGTGCCGTGGTCCACGCTGGCCCGGATGATGGGCAGGCCCAGGGTGACGTTCACCCCCGCCACGGCGTCCCAGTGGCCCTCGGCCTTGTTGTAGACAAAGCCCTTGACCTTCA
>CAJUJW010000026.1 GCA_910586735.1 uncultured Oscillibacter sp.
CTATTATCTCCCACTCTGCCTTTTTTGTCAAAAGATTTTAAACAGGCTCTTAGACCGGCTCCCCGTACAGCGCCCAGGTGTTGCTGCCGGTGATTCTCACCTCCAGGAACCGCCCGATGAGGGCCTTGTCCCCTTTCAGCCGCACCAGCCGGTTCCCCTCCGTCCGGGAGGAGAGGGGGTACTCCCCGTCGCCGCTCTCCCCGTCCACCAGCACCCGGACCGTCTTCCCCGCGTAGCCGGCGTGGACCTGGGCGGAGTGGCCGTTCTGGACCTCCAGGAGGCGGTCGAACCACTTCTGCTTTTCCTCCCTGGGCACCGGGTCCGGCAGCTCCGCCGCCCTGGTGCCGGGGCGGGGGGAGAAGACGAAGGTGAACAGGGCGTCAAAGCCCACCTCCTCCACCAGGGACACGGTGTCCATGGCCTCCGCCTCCGTCTCGCCGGGGAAGCCGATAATCACGTCGCTGGTCAGCACCAGCCCCGGCATGACGGACCGGGCGTAGTTGATGAGTTCCAGGTACTGCTCTCTGGTGTAGCGCCGGTTCATCTCCGACAGGACCCGGTTGTTCCCGGACTGGAAGGGGAGGTGGAGCTGCTTCGCCACGTGGGCGCACCCTGCCATCACGTCGAAGAGCCGGGGGGTGGCGTCCTTGGGGTGGCTGGACATGAAGCGGATCCAGTAGTCCCCGGGAATTTTGTCGATGTCCTCCAGCAGGTCCGGGAAGCGGTAGTCCCCTTCCAGGTCGTTGCCGTAGGAATTGACGTTCTGGCCCAGGAGGGTGATGTCCTTGTACCCGGCCTCCACCAGCTCCCGGACCTCCGCCAGCACGGCGGCGGGCTCCCGGCTGCGTTCCCGGCCCCGGACGTAGGGCACGATGCAGTAGGAACAGAAGTTGTTGCACCCGTACATAATGGAGACCCAGGCTTTCACGCCCCGCTCCCGGACCACGGGCAGGCCCTCGGCAATGGACCCGTGCTCGTCGGCGATGGAGAAGACCCGCTTTTTGGTCTCGTAGACCTGCCAGAGGAGCTCCGGGAAGCGCCACAGGGCCTGGGGCCCAAAGACCAAATCCACGTGGCGGTAGGACTCCTTGACCCGCTTGGCCACCCGCTCCTCCTGGGCCATGCAGCCGCAGAGGACGATGACCTGTTCCGGGTTCTCCCGCTTGGAATGGGTCAGGAGCCCCAGGTTGCCGAAGACCCGCTGTTCCGCGTGTTCGCGGATGGCGCAGGTGTTCAAAAGGGCCAGGTCCGCCTCCCGGAAGTCCTCCGTAAAGGAGAAGCCCATTGCCTCCAGCATGCCCATGATGCGCTGGCCGTCGGCCACGTTCTGCTGGCAGCCGAAGGTCTCCACAAAGGCCAGAGGGTGGGCCCCCCGGGCGGTGAACATGGCCTTGATTTTCTCCTGAAAGTCCCGCTGGCGGAGGAGCTCCTCCGCCGGGACGATGATTTGCTCACGCTTCAAAACGCTTCCTCCATAGGTGTGGTTTGTTCTCATAATTTAACTATGATATCATAGCATGAAAGGGGAAAAAGCACAAGGGGAAATCACCTCCCGGCTCCCCCCCGCCGGAGGGGGAAAAGAAATCCCCCTTTGTGGGTTTCGCCGAAGGCAATCGTTTTGCCTTTGTCAAAAACGTAAAACTTCACAAAACCCCTTGACAAGGCCGAAAAATTATTGTATATTTTAGCTACAGAAAGAGGTGAGTCCAGTGTACAACTCAGACACGAAAACCCACGTCTTCCAGCGCCGTTCGGAAAGCCTCAGCGTATCCCAGAGCACAGCGTGATCACAGGCAATTCCCAAAAACGAAACACCACTCACTATGATGAGCCCGCGGGACCCAACAGGTCGGCGCAAACACTGTTTCATGGATTGGAAACCCCCACGGATCACCCAAACCCCGGCAAACTTCCCCACGAACGGCAGACTCAAGAAAGCACGAGGTACCTAGACCAATGGACAATCCGATCAATGGGTAAGCCCCCCATTCGCCGATGGAGCGGATGGGGGGATGTTTTTTGCCCGTTTCGCCCCCCAAAAAGGGGGATTTTTTGCCGCGAATGTTGCGGAAGCCCTTGCGCTCTCCTCCGGGGCAGTCTATAATAAAAGGCAGACAGCGCCGCGCGGAAAGCGGGGCGCGGAGAAGGAGAGTGCATCCATGAAAAAGAATGCCAAGCGCGTACTGACTCTGCTGCTGGCCCTGGTCCTCTGCCTGGGCCTCCTGCCCTCGGCGGTCCTGGCCGCGCCTTTGGGCGACGGGGAATTTACCATCACCTTCAACGCCGCCCCCGGAAAATTCAGGGACGGAAGTACCACCAAAACCGCCCGGACCACCAGCGGCGGCGAGACCGCCGTGGCCAAGTGGGCCAAAATCAGGACCTCCAAGACCACCCCTGCCCTGACGGTCGCCCCGGACAAAATCGCGACCGAGACGGAGAAGGTGGAAATCGTCCTCTCCTGCGCCACCGGCGGCGTGAGCCTGGACTGGCGGCCCCTGGAGCGGGCCCTGTACTCCGGCGGCGCGCCCTCCGACTGGGAGGCGGCGGCGGGAACCCTCATCACCGGGAATTTCAGCGCTGTGGGCCTCAAGCTGACGAAAGTCGAGTATCAGGACACCCAGGACGACTGCAACGACGACGCCTACCCCTATGAGTTCTACCCCCAGGGCGTCTGCCCCGCCGCCTCTCTGACCCTGACCCTGGAGGGCAAGGCCAAGGCGGGCACCCTGGTGATTCAGCTGGCCGGGGAGAACTTCCTGGAGTTCGTCCCCAAGGGCAGCGACGCGGTGCTGGACGCCCCCGGCGCCCAGATCTTCAACGCCGCCCAGGTGAAGATTCCCGTGGGCGACCCCAACCCCAACGGGCCCTACACCGTGAAATTCGACCTGAACTACAAGGACCCCCCGAAAGCCGAGATTCCCAAGGACCAGAAGGTCAGCAAGGGCAGCACCGTGGTCCTGCCCGACGGGGCCAAGCTCACCTGCCCCTTCATCTCCCATGAGTTTTACGCCTGGTGCGTCAAGGGCACGGACGGCAAGCTCTACCCCTGGAAGGAGTCCGCCACCGTCACGGAGGACATGACCCTCTACGCCGGATGGGTGAAGAAGGGCACGGCGGTGAAGACGGGCCAGGCCCTCCCCGAGGTCACGGAACCCTCCAAGCCCACTACGCAGAATCCCGAGACCACCGTCATCACGGATTTCCATGACGTGCCCGCAAACTCCCCCTTCCTGGACAGCATCGTTTGGGCGGTGAAACAGGGCGTCACCAACGGCAAAACCGCCACGACGTTTGGCCCCGGCGACCCCTGCACCAGGGCCCAGATCGTGACCTTCCTCTGGCGGGCCGCCGGGTCCCCGGAGCCCAAGCTGACGGAGACCGAGTACGTGGACGTGACCGACCCCGGCGCGTACTATTATAAGGCCGTCCAGTGGGCGGCGGAGCTGGACATGGAGTACTCCGGCACCTTCGACCCCCACGATACATGCAGCCGGGTAGCCGCGGTCTACTTTATCTGGACGGCCTTCGGCCGCCCCGAGTCCACCGCCAAGGCCAGCTTTGAGGACGTGCAGGAACCGGAGCGGGGCCAGTGGTACTGGCCTGATCTGCCGGACGCCGTGGACTGGGCTGTGGAAAAGGGCGTAACCACAGGCAAGACCGCCACCACCTTCGGCCCCGGCGACCCCTGCACCCGGGGGCAGATTGTGACGTTCCTGTATCGGGCCTACGTGAAATAAGAGGGTAGGGGCCGCCCCTACGGTCCCATTCCCCCGGACCCCGGCAGTTTCAGAGAACACGAAAAAGGACCTCCGCCACACGGCGGAGGTCCTTTTGACAGGCTTGGTATTCAGGAATCAGCCCTTCACCAGAGAGGCGATCTCGTCGGCGAAGTTCTCCTGCTTTTTCTCAATGCCCTCGCCCTTTTCAAAGCGGACAGCGTCCTTGAACTTGATCTCGCCGCCCAGCTCCTTGGCCACGTGGGCGATATAAGCCTCCACGCTGCCCTCGAACACGTCGGCGCGGACGCTGTCCTGCTGGAGCAGGCAGTTCTCGGCGTAGAACTTGTTCAGCTTGCCCATGACGATCTTCTCCCGGACCTGGGCGGGCTTGTTGGCCATTTTGGGATCGTTCTCCATCTGGGCCAGCATGACCTTCTTCTCCTCGTCCAGGACCTCCTCCGTCACCTGGGCCTTGTCCCAGAAGCGGGGGTTCAGGGCGGCGATCTGCATGGCCACGTTCTTGCCCAGGTCGGTGACCTGCTCAGCCGTCAGGCTGGTCTCCAGGTTCACCAGCACGCCGATCTTGCCGCCGGCGTGGACGTAGGGCACGGAGACGCCCTCGGCGAAGCGGGCGAAACGGCGGACCTTGATGTTCTCGCCGATGACCAGGACCATCTCCTGCTGCTGCTGGGTGACGGTCAGGTCGGTCCCGTTGTACTTGCAGTTCATCAGGGCGTCCAGGTCGGCGGGGTTCTCCTTGGCCACGGTCTCGGCCACGCCCTTGACGAAGTCCACGAATTTCTCGTTTTTGCCCACGAAGTCGGTTTCGGCGTTGACCTCGACCACAACGCCCACTCCGCCGATGACGGCGGCGTAGGCCATGCCCTCGGCGGCCACCCGGCCGGCCTTTTTCACGGAGGCGGCCATGCCCTTCTCGCGCAGCCACTCCACGGCCTTGTCCATGTCGCCGTCGGTGGCGGACAGGGCCTTTTTGCAGTCCATCATTCCCACGCCGGTCATCTCGCGCAGGTTCTTTACGTCAGTCGCGGTAAAAGCCATAATTGCTTTCCTCCAAATCTATTCGTATCGTCGGTTTACTCAGCGGCGGGGGCGGGGGCGGCCTCCTCGGTCTGCTCGCCCTGGCGGCCCTCCAGCACGGCGTTGGCCATGATGGAGGAGATCAGCTTGATGGCCCGGATGGCGTCGTCGTTGCCGGGGATCACATAGTCGATTTCGTCCGGGTCGCAGTTGGTGTCGGCGATGGCCACCACGGGTATGCCCAGCTTGTGGGCCTCGGCGATGGCGTTGCGCTCCTTCCGGGTGTCCACGATGAAGAGGGCGCCGGGGAGCTTCTTCATCTCCTTCACGCCGCCGAGATACTTCTCCAGCTTGGCGATCTCGCCCAGGTGCTTCATGACTTCCTTCTTGGGCAGCATGTCGAAGGTGCCGTCCTCCTGCATGGCTTTCAGCTGGTTCAGCCGGTCCACGCGGGTGCGCATGGTCTTGAAGTTGGTCATCATGCCGCCCAGCCACCGGGCGTTGACATAGTATTGACCGCAGCGGCCCGCCTCCTCGCGGATGGCGTCCTGGGCCTGCTTCTTGGTGCCCACGAACAGCAGGGACTGGCCGGACTCGGAGAGCTGGCGGACGAAGTTGTACGCCTCCTCCAGCTTGCGGACGGTCTTTTGCAGGTCGACGATATAGATGCCGTTGCGCTCCGTGTAGATATAGGGAGCCATTTTGGGGTTCCACCGGCGGGTCTGGTGTCCGAAGTGGACGCCCGCCTCAAGCAGGGCCTTCATGGAAACGACGCTGGAATTTGCCATGGTGTTTGTTCCTCCAATTTTGATTTAGTTTACCCTCCGGCGGCTTCATCCCCCCCGCCAATCCAAGGAAAATCCTCCCCGGACACAGACGGAAAGTCGACGCGCCGTGCGGAATGCTGAAATATCATACCATAGTGTGTTTTCCAATGCAAGAGGAAATTGGTCTCTTTTAAGAAAAGTGTTGCTGGGGTATAACTCCGGCGTTTTCTACAAAGCTAATTGACGCAGGAGCTATCCTGCGCTATAATCAGCCCGATAAATCGGGATTTATGGAGGAGAATATGCAAGAGTATGAATATATCACTTTAAGGCAACGACCGGAATTAAAGAATCGGGCGGCAGAATGGTTTTATTACAAATGGGGAGTGCCACAAGAAGCTTACCTTGAATGTATGGAATCTTACCTTAACAACAAAACCGAGTATGGCTGGTATCTCTGTTTAAATAAGGACAGAATCATAGGAGGACTTGGAGTAATCGAAAATGATTTTCATGACAGAAAAGACCTCACACCGAATGTTTGCGCCGTGTATACAGAGGAAGAATATCGCTGTAAAGGAATTGCAGGACGTTTGCTTAATATGGTTGTAGATGACTTGAAATCTAAAGTTATATCCCCAATCTATTTACTTACTGACCATACAGGCTTTTACGAAAGATACGGTTGGGAATTTTTGTGTCTTGTTCAAGGAAATGACGAACCAGAAATGTCAAGAATGTATATCCACAGATAAATTCCGGTTTATCGGGCGGTCATCGATTCAAGGTGACCGCCCGGTTTCGGTATTTTGACGAAGAGATTGAAAAATCGAATGTCAGCAGCACCAATCTGAAAAGGGACGGAAATTGACAATTCCCGGGGAATTATTTTTTCGTGAAAGCCTTAGCCTATTTCCTCTGACAATTGATAATGGATAATTGACAATGGACAATGGGTTGGGAACCGGGTTCATCCCCTGAACCATGGCAGGCCCGGAGGGATGGCCCGCACAGGGGTGCGGGCCCCACAGGGAAGGTGCATGCTTCTATTCAAGCCCCGGCATTGCGGGAAAGGGCGGACACATAGGTCCGCCCCTACAGGGTGGCCTACCGATAGAAGGGTGGGGCCTGGGGGAAAGCCCTCTCCGTCACGGCAAAGCCGTGACACCTCTCCCAGAGGGAGAGGCAAGGGGCCCCCGCAAAATCGTAGATTTTGTGGGGAGAGGAGGAAGGAATGGAGCGGGCGCAGTCCTCGCCGTCAGGCGGGGACGAAGCAGAGCGGAATTTCTTCCGACGAAATGGGGGGTGCATTGGACCAGCCCCCAAAGGGCTGTTGACCTCCCTGCCCGTCAGGGCGACTCCAGGCCCCCGCCCCGGCTGGGGCGACTTCAAGCTCCCCGCCCGTCAGGGCGAGTAAAGCCTCCCCCTTACGGGGGAGAAAAATCCCCCCGCCCGCCAGGGCCGAAAACCCCTCCCCCCTTTCGGGGGGAAATAAAGAAGCCCCCTGATTGACATTTCCCCTCCGGGGAAGCATAATAGAGTCATCATCACCGCAATACGCGAAAGGAGCCCATCCTATGGACACCATCTATATCACCGGCCACCGGAACCCGGACACCGATTCCATCGTTGCCGCCATGGCCTACGCCGCCCTGCAAAACGCCATGGGCAACCGCCACTATCAGGCCGCCCGCCTGGGCCAGATCAGCGACGAGACCCAGATCGTCCTGGACCGCTTCGGCTTCCAGCCCCCCGGGCTCATTGAGAACGTCCGCACCCAGGTCCGGGACCTGGACTACGACACGCCCCCCACCCTCTCCCCCGCCGCCGCCATCAGCCGGGGCTGGCAGACCATGCAGGGGGGCAAAATCTCCATCCTCCCCGTGGCCAACGAGGACGGGACCCTTTACGGCACCCTCTCCGCCGGGGACGTGGCCAACTACGACATGACCTCCATCCACAGCCCCAGGGTGGACGGCGTGCCCGTCTTCAACCTCATCTCCGTGCTGGAGGGCCGCCTCCTCCACGAGAGCGAGGACGCGCCGGACATGGTCTCCGGCGAGGTGACCATCGCCCTGCCCGCCAGCCGGGAAAACCTCCTCTTCTCCAGCCAGGACAGCGTGGTCATCTGCGGCGACCAGCCGGACATGGTCCAGCGGGCCCTGGACCTCCAGGTGAACTGCGTCATCGTCTGCCAGGGGGAGGTGGACCCGGAGGCCCTGGAGCAGGCGGGGAACACCTGCGTCATCTCCACGCCCATGGACGCCTACCAGGCCCTGCGCCTGATTTTCCACGCCCTGCCCATCGGCCGCATCTGCAAGGACCACGACCTGGTCTGCTTCCACCTGGACGACTATATTGACGACGTGCAGAACGCCGTGCTGGAAAGCCGCTTCCGGGCCTACCCCATTCTGGACGAGGAGGAGCGGGTGGTGGGCATGCTCTCCCGGTTCCACCTCCTCCGCCCCCGGCGCAAGCGGGTGGTGCTGGTGGACCACAACGAGAAATCCCAGTCCGTCATCGGCCTGGACCAGGCGGAGATTCTGGAGATCATCGACCACCACCGCCTGGCGGACATCGAGACGAAAAATCCCATCCACGTCCGAAACGAGGCCGTGGGCAGCACCAACACCATCATCGCCGAAATGTACCAGGAAAAGGGCCTGATGCCCTCCGCCAATATGGCGGGGCTCATGGCGGCGGCCATCGTCTCGGACACGGTCATGTTCAAGTCCCCCACCTGCACCCAGCGGGACATGGACATCGCCAACCGCATGGCCCGGATCGCCAGCGTGAAGCTGGAGGACCTGGGGCAGGCCATCTTCTCCGCCAGCTGCGGGGACGACAAGACCGCCGAGGCCATGCTGAAAACGGACTACAAGGAGTTCCACATCGCCGGGCACAACCTGGCGGTGAGCCAGATCACCACCATGGACTCCGCCCGGCTGCTGGAGCGGAAGGGGGAGTTCATCGACATCATGACCGCCACCCGGCAGAAGCGGGGGCTGAACACCGTGGTGCTGATGATCACCGACGTGCTGCTGGAGGGGACGCAGCTTCTCTTCGTGGGCGACGAGGACACCATCCGGCAGGCCTTCGGCATCCGGGGGGAGGAGAACTGCGCGTTCCTGCCCAAGATCATGTCCCGGAAGAAGCAGGTCATTCCCATGCTGTCTGCCCTCTGGGGCTAAGGGAAAGGAGGCCCCATGTCTCAGACCCCCGACTTTTCCGAGCTTTTCGACGACGACATCAACCTCCGGGGCCTCTTCGACATCCTCAGCCCCGAAAACAACCTGGTCCTGGCGGACGACATGATGCTCTCCGACGCCCAGGGCACCATCCTCCGGGTCAGCGAGAGCTATGAGAAAAACTTCGGCTTCGTTCACGACTCCATCGTGGGCCGTTCCGCCTTCGACCTGGAGGCCGACGGCACCTTCTCCCCCTGCGTCACCGCCGAGGTCATCCGCCAGCGGCGGAAAATCACCACCACCCAGACCATCAACCACTCCCACAAAAACGTCATGACCGTGGGCATCCCCCTGTTCGACAGCAACGGAGAGCTGAAATTCGCCGTCTGCTTCAACACCGTGTCCATGGAGCAGATCAACGCCATCCAGCGGAACTACCGCCACCTCCAGGACTCCCTCCAGCAGTACAGCCAGGAGATCGCCGAGCTGCGCACCAGGGCCACCTCCACCAGCCTGATTTTCAAAAGCGCCTCCATGCAGCGGCTGTGGACCCTGATGCAGAACACGGCCAACACGAAAGCCAACATCCTGATCACCGGGGAAACCGGCGTGGGGAAAAGCGCCGTGGCCAAGGCCATCCACGCCATGAGCAGCCGGGCCGACGGGCCCTTCATCGAGGTCAACTGCGCCGTGCTCCACGAGAACCTCATCGAGTCCGAGCTCTTCGGCTATGAGAAGGGGGCCTTCACCGGGGCCGCCAGCGGGGGGAAAATCGGCAAGATCGAGCTGGCCAACAACGGCACCCTCTTCCTGGACGAGATCGGCGAGCTGCCCCCGCATATCCAGTCCAAGCTCCTGCAGCTGATCCAGGAGAAGACCATCGAGCGCCTCTCCGGCAACAAGCGCATCGAGCTGGACTTCCGCCTCCTGGTGGCCACAAACCGCAACCTGGAGGACGCGGTGCAGCGGGGCCTCTTCCGGTCGGACCTCTTCTACCGGCTCAACGTCATCCGCATCCACATTCCGCCCCTGCGCCAGCGGCAGGAGGACATCCTCCCCCTGGCCCACCAGTTTCTGGCCCGGTTCTCCGGGGAGTACGGCAAGACCCTGACCTTCAGCCCCCGGCTTCTGACCTTCCTGGAACAGTGCGACTGGCCGGGGAACGTCCGGCAGCTGGAGAACCTGGTGGAGCGCCTGACCATCACGGTCCAGGACCCCATCATCGACCTGGGGCACCTGCCGGCGGAGTACGCCGCGGACTCCCCCGCCCCCGCCCCCGCCAGGGAGGGCACCCTGGCCCAGCGCATGGACGCCTACGAGGGGCAGATCATCCGGGAGTCCTACCGCCGCTGGGGCACCACCGTGGCGGTGGCCAAGGAGCTGGGCATCTCCCAGGCCACGGCGGCCCGGAAGGTGGCGAAGTACGTGAAATAACCCCGCCCGGTTTCCGGGACCGCCGCCCTGCCGGAGAAGGACGGGCCGCCCAGGGGGGCGGCCCCTGCAGGCGGAACACCCAGGAGACCTGCGGCAGGGGCCGCCGCCCTCGGCGGCCCGCGTCCCCGACATCCCCTGCTGACAGGAGGACCCCATGAGCCTTGTCCAATTAAAAACCGAGCTGCGGCAGGAGCTGAAGCTGACCCCCCAGCTCATGCAGTCCATGGAGGTCTTGCAGATGACTTCCCAGGAGCTGCTGGAGTACATCTCCCGGCAGGCGGAGGAGAACCCCCTGCTGGACCAGGCCGACCCGCCGGAGGCCGCCTACGCCGAGCTGCGGCGGCAGGCCGTGTGGATTGACGGCGGCCTGGGGAACCGGGCCACCTTCGCCCACGAGGAGAGCGCCCCGGAGGCCGGGGCCGCCGACCGGGATCTGGAGGGCCTGCCCGCCTTTCTCCGGGACCAGCTTCACCGCCTCCGGCTCTCCAAGCCCCTGCGGGCCCTGTGCGAGTATCTGGCCGAGCTTGTGGACGAGGACGGGTATTTAGCCCAGGAGGACCTGGACGGCCTGGCGGACCTGAAAATCCCCCGGGAGCTGACGGAACAGGCGCTGGAGACGCTCCAGGGCCTGGACCCGCCGGGGGTGGGGGCCCGGAGTCTGTCCGAGTGCCTTCTGCTTCAGCTGAGCCGCCGGGACCAGGCGGACCCGGTGGCCATGGACATCGCCGCCCGGTTCCTGCCGGACCTGGGCCGGAAGCGCTACGCCGCCATCGCCCAGAAGCTGGGGGTGGACGCGGAGGCCGTCCGGGCGGCGGAAAAGGTGATTGCCTCCCTGGAGCCCCACCCCGGCCGGGCCTTCCAGAGCGCCGAGCCCGCGGTCTACGTCCGGCCCGACGTGTTCATCGCGGAGCTGGATGGGGAGTGGAAGGTGATTCTCAACGACTACTACCTGCCCCGTGTCTCCGTCAACGACTACTACCTGCGCCTCTTGAAGAGCTCCGAGGAGAAGGAGACCAGGGACTATTTGCGCCAAAAGCTCCAGCAGGCCAAGTGGCTCCTCAGCAGCCTGGAGCGCCGGGGGGGCGCCCTCCGCCGGTGCGCCGAGGCGGTGCTGGAGGCCCAGAGGCCCTTTTTCACCGGGGAGACCGGGGCCCTGGCCCCCATGACCCTGTCCGCCCTGGCGGAGAATCTGGAGCTCCACACCTCCACGGTGTCCCGGGCCATACGGGGGAAGTACGTCCAGTGCCGCCAGGGGACTTATCCCATGCGGTACTTTTTCAGCCGGAACGTAGGCGGGGGCGTTTCCCGCCAGGCGGTGAAGCAGTGCCTCCTGGCCCTCCTCCGGGAGGAGGACCCCCGCAGGCCCCGCAGCGACCAGGACCTCTGCCGCCTCCTGGCGGAGCGGGGCATGCCCGTGGCCCGGCGGACCGTGACCAAGTACCGCCTGGAGCTGGGGGTGGGGTCCTCGGCGGCCCGGAGGAAGTAAGCGCGTACATAAAAAAAGCCCCGCCGTGTGAACGGCGGGGCTTCGTTATGGAAAGGCTTACTTGCTGGCCTCGCCCTCGGCGGGGGCGGCGGCGGCCTGATTGGCGCGGTACAGGAAGGTCACGATCTGGCCCCGGGTGCAGGTGTTGTCGGGGGAGAAGGTGGTTCCGTCACCGGTGCCGGAGGTCACGCCGTTCTCCACGGCCCAGGCCACGGCGGAGGCATACTCCGCATCGGCGGCCACGTCGGTGAACTCCTTCTCTGTCTCAACCTCAGGGCTTCCGGCGGCCTGCCACATATAGAGCACGGCCATGGACCGGGTGCAGGCGGCGTCCGGGTCCCCATGGTTGTCGATGATCTCACTCTCAAACCACTCCAGGGCGGCTTGACGATCAGCCACGCCCTCCTTGGCACCGGGCTTGCCGTTGGCGCGCCACAGGAAGGTCAGGATATGGGACACGGTGCAGGTGTTGCTGGGACCGAAGGTGGTGGGGGTGGTGCCGTTGGTGATACCCTGCTCCACGGCCCAGTCAATGGCGGCGGCGAAGGGGGAGGTGGGGGCCACGTCGGTGAACTTGGGGGCGGCGGCGGGAGTCTCGTCCTTCTTTTCCGTGCCCTCGGCGGGGGCCTTGGACTCGTCCTTTTTCTCCTCACCGGCGGGGGCCTTGGACTCATCCTTCTTCTCCTCGCCCTCGGCGGGGGTCTTGGACTCGTCCTTCTTCTCTTCGCCCTCGGCGGGGGTCTTGGACTCGTCCTTCTTCTCCTCGCCCTCGGCGGGGGCCTTGGACTCGTCCTTCTTCTCTTCGCCCTCAGCGGGAGTCTGGTCCTTCTTCTCCTCGGTGGAAGCGGGAGCGGAGTCCTTTTTCTCTTCGGCCGCGAGAGCGGGGACGCTCAGGCTCAGGCACAGCACCAGGGCCAGCGCCAGGGATAACAGCTTCTTCTTCATGTTGGTTCCTCCTAAATTTTCAGCCCGCCGCCGCGCGGCGGTGATATCAGAGCGAATTGTACTCCTTTGCGACAAAAAATGCAAGTGTTTTTATCACGGTAAAGCAAAAGCGGGACCCCGTTCCCTTGGGAACGGGGTCCCGCTTTTCTCTCAGAAGCCCTCGATGATGTCCACCAGCTCCTGCCCAATGCGCTTTTGCGCCTCCTTCGTGCCCGCCCCGATGTGGGGCGTACAACTGACCGCCGGGTGTTGCGCCAGGGCCCAGTTGGGGGCCTTCTCGTTCATCCATACGTCCAGGCCCGCCGCACGGACCTTGCCGCTGTTCAGCGCGTCCAGCAGGGCCGCCTCGTCTACGTTGCTCCCCCGGGAGACGTTGACAATCACCACCCCGTCCTTCATCTTCGCCAGGGACTCCCCGTCCACCAGGGCCCTGTCCCCGCCGGGGGCGCAGAGGATGAGCACGTCGGACGTGGAGAGCAGCTCGTCCATGGGGACGAATTTCATGGTCTCGCACTCGCAGCCCTCCGGACGGTGAAGGTGGACCGTGGAGAGAACCCGCATGCCCAGGGCCTGGCACTTGGCCCCCACCAGCTGGCCGATGCGGCCGTAGCCGATGACGCCGGCGGTTTTGCCGGAGAGCTCGAAGCCCTTGGAGTAGGCTTTTTTCTCCCACTTGCTCTCCCGCATGGTGTGGCCCGCCACGGAGATGTTCCGGGCGCAGGAGAACAGCAGGGCCAGGGCCAGCTCGGCCACGGCGTTGGAGGAGGCCCGGGGGGTGTTCCGCACGGCGATGCCCGCCGCCTCGGCGTAGGGGATGGCGATGTTGTCCATGCCCACCCCGGCCCGGATGATGAGCTTCAGATTTCCGCCCCGGGCGGCGTCGATCTGGGGCTCCTTGATCTTGGTGGCGGAACGGATGATGACGGCGTCGAAGTCCCGCAGGGCGGGGCCCAGGCCGCCGGGCTCGTAGAACTGCTCCACCACCTCATAGCCGTCGGCCCTCAGCTTCGCCACGGCGGAGGCGTCCATTCCATCGGTGACTAATACGCGCTTTAACATAATAAATTCCCCTTTCATTCGTTCTCGGCGCACCCCAGGGGCGCCGACAGCGCAAGGGTTTCCGCCCATTGGGGGACAGGCGTGTCCGGCTCCTCAGCCGAGCATATCGTCCATGAGGTCCTTTTTCAGCTTCTGGATTTCAGCCAGGACCTGTTCCTTGGTCTCCTTGGTTTCCGCTTCCTCCAAGGTCCGTATCAGACGTTTCAGAAAACTCTTAAACTGCAAATCGGTCATTCCCATAGAAGCATCCTCCTTTCAGCTGTGTTCCGCCTCGTACTTCTTGAGGAACTCCACCAGCGCCTCCACGCCCTCCTTGGGCATGGCGTTGTAGATGGAGGCCCGGAGGCCGCCCACGCTCTTGTGGCCTTTCAGGTTGTCAAAGCCCGCTTCCTTGCTGGCCGCCACCACGTCCGCGTCCTGCTCCTTGCTGGGCGTCACAAAGGGCACGTTCATGAGAGAACGGTCCTCCTTGCGGACGGCCCCGGTGAAGAGCTTGCTCTGGTCCAGGAAGTCGTAGAGAATCTGGGCCTTCTCCACGTTCCGGCAGTTCTGCGCCTCCAGGCCGCCGTTGTCCAGGAGATATTTGAAGACCTTCCCGCAGCAGTAGATGGCCCAGCAGTTGGGGGTGTTGTACAGGGAGTCGTTGTCCGCGTGGGTCTTGTAGCTCATATAGGTGGGCACGAATTTGGGCAGGTCGTCCCGGATCAGGTCCTCCCGGATGATGACCACCGCCATGCCCGCCGGGCCCACGTTCTTCTGCACGCCGCCCCAGATGAGGCCGTACCGGCTCACGTCGCAGGGCCGGGAGAGGAACATGCTGGACTGGTCGGACACCAGGACCTTCCCCTTGGTGTTGGGGAGGTTGAAATAGGTGGTTCCGTTGATGGTCTCGTTTTCGCAGATATAGACGTAGTCCGCGTTTTCCGGGATGTCCAGGTCCGAGCAGTCGGGGATATAGGAGAAATTCTTGTCGGCGGAGGAGGCCACGATTTTCACCTCTCCGTACTTTTTCGCCTCGGCGATGGCCTTCTTGGACCAGGCGCCGGTCTCCACGTAGCAGCCCAGGCCGTTTCGCATCAGGTTCATGGCCACCATGGCGAACTGGACCGTGCCGCCGCCCTGGATGAACAGGACCTTGTAGTTGTCGGGGACGCCCATGAGCTTCCTGAGGTCCGCCTCCGCCTCGTCCCGAATCTGCTGGAAGACCTTGGACCGGTGGCTCATCTCCATGACGCACATGCCGCTTTGGCGGTAGTTCATCATCTCGGCGGCGATCTCCTCCAGCACGGGCTCCGGCATCATGGCGGGCCCGGCGGAGAAATTATAGGTGCGGCCGTATTTCATCATTGTTTCCTCCATTCAAATGTTCACAAAAATCCGCCCCCATGGGGGCCGCTTTCCTGTCTATAGTATACAGGATTTTTTTGCCATAATCAACCGTCTTCCTGAAATTTCTGAAAAAAGGTGTACCTATTTTTCCTCTGGTCCCGCTTGCGTTTCATCAGAAAAGCTGTATACTATATCAAAGAACCTGTTAAGAAATCCCCGCCTCGGGCGGGGTGGGGCGGAGGGATGGTATGATATTGGAGAACATCAAGCGGGACCTGCGGGCCCGGTGGAAGCTGACGGTGCTGTACGCCCGGGCCCTGGGGAAGTGGCTTCTGCTGGCCGCGGCCACGGGGGTCTCCTGCGGCCTGGTGGGAACGGCGTTCCACATGGCCGTGGAGTATGTGACGGAACTGCGGGGGGAATTCCCCTGGCTGCTGTACCTCCTGCCCCTGGCGGGCCTGGCCATCGTGGGGCTCTACCGGCTGTTGGGCACCGAGGGCCAGGGCACCAACGACATTTTCAACGAGGTCCACGACGGGGGGAACATCTCCATTCTGCTGGTGCCCGCCATCTTCCTGGGGACCGTGCTGACCCACCTCTGCGGCGGGTCCGCCGGGCGGGAGGGGGCGGCCCTCCAGATGGGGGGCTCCCTGGGCTACCGGGTGGGGCGGCTCTTCGGCTTTGACGAGCGGGACCTGCGCGTCGCCACCACCACGGGTATGGCGGCCTTCTTCACCGCCCTGTTCGGCACGCCCCTGGCGGCGGCCATCTTCTCCATCGCCGTGGTCAGCGTGGACTCCTTCTACCACGCGGCCTTTTTCCCCGCCCTCATCGGGGCCCTGGAAGCCTACGGCGTGTCCCGCCTCTTCGGCGTGGCCCCCACCCGCTTCGCCGTGGAGGCCCCGGCCCTGTCCGCCGGGCTTTTGGTCCGGGCGGCAGTGCTGGCGGGGCTGTGCGGGATTCTCTCCGTGGTGTTCTGCGGGACCATCCGCCTGACGGAACACCAGCTGCACAAGCGCGTTCCAAACCCCTGGCTGCGGGTGCTCGCCGGGGGCTGCGCCGTCATCGCGCTGACCTGGCTCTGGGGCACCACGGACTACAACGGCGCGGGCATGGGGGTCATCGCCGCCGCTGTGGAACAGGGAAGCGTCCGGCCGGAGGCGTTCCTTTGCAAGATCATCCTCACCGCCGTCACCCTGGCCGCCGGGTTCAAGGGCGGGGAGGTGGTGCCCTCCTTCTTCGTGGGGGCGGCCTTTGGATGCTTCGCGGGGCCCCTGCTGGGGCTTCCGGCGGGGTTCGCGGCGGCCCTGGGGCTGGTGTCCGTGTTCTGCGGGGCCACCAACTGCCCCCTGGCCTCCATCGCCCTGGCCATTGAGCTGTTCGGCAGCGGGGGCTTGCTGTACTACGCCCTGGCCTGCTGTGTCAGCTACGTCCTCTCCGGCTACGGCGGGCTGTACTCCAGCCAGACCATTCTGCATTCCAAGCTGAAGGGGCGGTATATCAACGTACATACCAACGACGGGCCCGTGGAAACCGACGTCCCGGCGGAACCCAAGGAGGCGCTTTCATGATTTCCAAAATTTACCCCCCCCCCGCGAAACCGGACGGTTGACCTGGTAAAAAGTTCCGCTATTTTTGGCGTCCTGCTGATCCACGCCAGCGCGGGCTGCCTCTCCGGCCCGGTTTCCGCCCCCTGGCTGTTCGGCCTGTTCTGGAATGCCCTGGCCCGTCCGGCGGTACCCCTGTTCCTTATGGCCAGCGGGGCCCTGCTCCTGCCGCCGGAGCGGGAGCTGCCCATAAAACGGCTCTACACCCGCAACATGGCCCGGCTTCTGGCGGCGCTGTTTTTCTGGGCGGCCTGCTATAAGCTGGTTTACCTGTGGCTGCTGGACAGCCTCACCCCCTGGGACCTGGAGGCGGCGGCGAAAAACCTCCTCCTCTTCCGGCATGAGGAGCATCTCTATTATCTCCACATCATGCTCCTGGTTTACGCCTTCCTGCCCGTCACCCGGCTCCTGGTCCGAAACGGGGACCGGCAGTCTTTGGAGTATGCCCTGGAGCTGTGGCTCCTCCTGGGCATTCTGTACCCCACGGTTCGGACCCTCTGGCCGTTTACGCTTCTGGGGGGCGTCCCGGTCCAGTGGCGGCTGAACCTGGCCTACTCCTCTATTGGCTACACCCTGCTGGGGCATTATCTGACGGTTTACCGTCCCCGTCCCCGGCGGCCCCTCTGCCTCGCGGCCCTTTTGGCGGGCTTCCTCCTCACCTTCGGGGGGGCCTGGGCCGCCTCGGCGGCGGCGGGGAGGCTGGAGGAGCATTTTCTGGAGGGCACCGGGGCCGGGGTTTTTCTGGAGGCCCTGGGCTTCTGGGGCCTGTGTCAGAGGGCCTCTTTGCCGGAATGGGCGGGGCGGGCGGCGGCGCGCCTTTCCAAAGCCTCCTTCTGCGTCTTTTTAACCCATGTGTTTTTCTTGCAGTTCTTCGCCCACCACGGACTCCGGGCGGCGGAGGGCCCGCCGCTTTTCACCGTGCCCCTGGTCTCCCTCCTGGTCCTAATCTGCGGCTGGGGGGCCTACGCCCTGTTCTCCCGGGTCCCGGGGGTCCGGCGCTGGCTGATTTAAATACCCGCATAAAACGCGCCTCCCGCGGCATACTGTCGTCAACCGACATCTGCCACGGGAGGCGTTTTTTCATGACTGAGATTTTACAAGAGACCGGCATGACCGTTCTGACCACCCTGCTGTCCCTCCTGGCCCTGTTCCTCCTGACCAAGCTCATGGGGGCCAAGCAGGTGTCCCAGATGACCATGTTCGACTACGTGGTGGGCATCACCATCGGCTCCGCCGCCGCGGAGCTGGCCACGGAGCTGGAGGAGCCTCACAAGCCCCTTGCCGCCATCATCGTCTACGGGCTGGCGGCGGCGGCCATCTCGGTGCTGTGCTGCCGGTCCCTGAAAGCCCGCTCCTTCATCTCCGGGCGGCCCATCGTCCTGCTGGAGGACGGGGTCATCTACCGGGAGAACCTGAAAAAGGCCAAGCTGGATTTGAACGAGTTTCTCACCTACTGCCGCATCGGCGGCTGGTTCGACCTGAGCCAGCTTCAGACGGCGGTGTTTGAGCACAACGGCACCGTCAGCTTCCTGCCGAAAGAATCGGACCGCCCCGCCACCCCGGCGGACCTGAACAAGAACCCCTCCCAGTCCCAGGTCCAGACCCCCTTCGTCATGGACGGGAAGCTGCTCTCGGGCAACGTCCGCCAGTCGGGGAAGGAGGAGGCTTGGGTCCACCGGGCGCTCCTCCGCCAGGGCTACCGGGACGAGGGGGAGGTCTTCCTGGCCCTCTGGGGCGGGGGGGAGGAGTTGACCGTGTTTCCTATGGAGCCCGGCCGCAGGGGCGATGGGACACGGCCGTAGGCAGGGGCGGACCTACCTCCGCCGCCTGGGGAGAACCGGGGAGCCGGGCCGCCCAGGGGGGGCGGCCCGTTCTCCTGTCCACCCTCAATGGGCCAGAATAAATTCCTCCAGCTCCTCCGGGGTTTTCACCACAGCCGCCGCCCCGGCTTCCTCCAGCTCTCCCGGCGGGGCGTAGCCGAAGAACTCCACCCCGGCGCAGTCCAGGCCGCAGGCCCGGGCCCCCAGCACGTCGAACTTCCGGTCCCCCACCATCAGGGCCTGGGCGGGGTCCGTCACCCCCAGCTGCCGCAGGGCCTCCCGGACCACGTCCTCCTTCTCCCAGTCCCCGTGGGGCGGGCTGCCAACCAAAGCGGTGAGGTGGGGCGTGAAGCCGAACCGGGCGCAGATGGACACGCACAGATTCTCCGGCTTGGAGGAGGCCAGGGCCAGCACCCGGCCCTGTTCCCGCAAGCGGCCCATGACGGCCTCCATGCCGGGGGCCGCCCGGTTCTCGTACTGGCCAACGGGCTCGTAGATCAGGCGGAAGCGCTCCACGGCCTCCGCCGCCTTCTCGGGGCTGTAGCCGCAGAAGCGGATGAAGGAGTCCTGAAGGGGCGGGCCGATGAAGCGGAGGAGGGTCTCCTCCGGCGGTACCGGGTCGCCGTAGCCCAGGACGGTCTCCCGGACGCAGTGGAGAATGCCCTCACGGGAGTCCGTCAGCGTGCCGTCCAGGTCGAAGAGAATGTAGCGGTACATATCAGTTCACCTCACAGAATCCGGGCACGACGACGCCCCGGGCGCCGTCCGCCTCCAGAGAGGGGCTCTCCAGCCGCCGGACCTCCGCCGAGGGCCACAGGGCCAGGAAGTCCTCCACCCCGGCCACTACCGGCAGGCCGTAGGGCGCGTGACGGTAGTGCATGGGGACGACGCACGTGGGGTTCAGCGCCTGGCAGACGGCCTTGGCCCCCGCCGCGTCGATGGTGTAATAGCCGCCCACGGGAATCATCGCCAGGTCCAGGGGCCCCACGGCCTTGACCTGTTCCGGCGAGAGCTGGTGCCCCAGGTCCCCCAGGTGGGCCGCGGTGACGCCGCCCGCTGAGAGAATATGAATCGTGTTGTTCCCCCGAAGGGCCCCGCCCTGGCCGTCGTGGAAGGTCTCCACTGTGCGGACCGTGAAGGGGCAGGGGCCGTCAAAGGGGACCGCCTCCGCCTGGTCCACGGCGTTGTGGTCAAAGTGGCCGTGGCTGCACAGGATTTTGTGGACCCGCAGCTTCCGGTCCGCCAGGGGCGGGTAGCCCTCCACGCCGGTGTAGGGGTCCAGCAGAACGCGATAGCCGTCCTGCTCAATCAAAAAGCAGGCATGGCCCAGCCAGGTGAATTTCATATGGATATCCTCCTTGTGGATATTTGAAAAATCGGGGGCGGACCCCAGGTCCGCCCCCTCAGTATAGCAGGTTTACAGCTGTTTGTCATCCGGGTTTTTCGGCTCGTCTTTTTTCTTCCGGTTAAAGAAGCCGTCCCTCCGCTCTCTGGCCTGGCGGAAGGTCTCCCCCCGCCGGGCCTGGGCCCGCTTGGAGAGCTTTACCACCGCCAGGAGGATCAGCGCCAGAATCAGCAGCCACGTCCAGTTGTAGGCCAGGAAGATGGCCAGGTCCTGGAGGAAGTCCCCGAAGCCGTGGAGCCCGTCCGCGAAAGCGTTGCCCAGGCGGCTGCCGAAGGTGGGGGGCGCCTCCTCCACCGTGGAGAGGCGGATCACCTCCCGGAGGCGGATCTCCACCGTGGCGAAGTCCACCAGGGCGTCGTAGTGCCGGAGGGACCCGGTGAGCTGCTCGATCTGGAGCTCCGTCTCGGCGATGGCGTTTTCCAGGTCGATGATGTCCTCCATGTTCTCCGCCTTGGCCAGGAGCATCTGGAGCCGCTCCATCTTGGTTTTCTGGGTGGAGAGGCGGCTCTCGGTGTCGTAGTACAGCTCGCTGATGTTGTCGGCACTCCGGTCCCGGCTGGTGACGTGGCTCAGCTCTCCCACGCTTTCCAGGAAGCCGCTGAACCGGGCGGCGGGGACCCGGACGGTGTAGTTGGCGCTGCGGCTTCCGTCGCCGTAGCTGCCCATGGAGGCGTACTCCAGATAGCCCCCCAGGTCCTCCACCAGCTTTTCCAGGGCGGCGGTGCAGGCGTCGTAGTCCTGGGTCTCCGCCTCGACGCTGGCGGTGTAGACCATTTTGGCGTTGGCCAGGCGGTTCTCCGTCTCGCCGCCCGTTCCGGCGGGGGCCTCCTCCGGGGCGGCGGCGTCCGCCGGGGAGTCAAAGCCGAACTCCATATCCGCGGACTTCCAGTTTTCCCCTCCGCCGGAGGCGCCATAGTCATAGGATGTCTGGCTCTCGCTGGCGGCGGGGGCGCTGGAGGCGGTGTTTCCTCCGGCGTAGCCGCCTCCGCAGGCGGTGAGGGTCAGGGCCGTCAGCAGTGCGGCCAGGAACAGGGCAAGTCCTCTTTTCATCGTTCCATCCTCCTTTTTCCGCCCCGTCTTCCAACCGGGGCCTTTACTTCTATAGACGAATTTCACCTGGGAAAGGTTCCGCCGATATGAAATTTTCAATATGAAAACAGGGCCCCCCAATGGAGCCCTGTTTGGTTCTGCTTATGCCACGGCGGAGAAGGGAGTCCGGGTCTTGTTCTCCTCGTCGTTCTGCCGGGCCAGGTCCTGCTGGAAGTCGTTTTCCGTGTCCGCCTTGGTGACGGTGCGGGTGGTGCCGCCGGAGACATAGGACTTGCCGCACTCCGGGCAGATTTCCGTGTGCATGGTCACGGTCTGGCTGACCACCTTCCGGTCCTCCCGGTCGGCCTTGGCCTGTTCCCGGTAGACGTGTTCCATCTCGTGGCCCCGGACGGCGGAGGCCGCCTGTTCCGGCTTGATGTTGGTGGGAGTCTGGAAGGAGACGCCCATGTCGTCGGACCCGTCCTGGTACTTCCGCTGCTCGCAGGTCTCGCACTCGCCCTCCTTCAGGGCCTCCTGGGCGCTCTCGGCCCCCTGGGCGGGCCTGCCGTCCGGGGTTTCCTTCTTCTGGCCGGGGAGGGCGGGAGTCTCCTCCTTATCCTCCTGCCCCGGCAGGCCGGGGAGCCTGGTCCCGTCCGCCTCCGGCGCGCCGTTATTCAGGACGGCCTCGGCGCCCTCCAGGTCGTTGCGGCCCAGGGCTCCTTCCGCCTGGGACAATTGGCCCTCCAGGGCGTTTTTCCGGGAGCCGTCCACGGGGGAGAGGCCCTCCTTGCCGGTCTCCACAAAGAGGCCGTCGGGGCTGACCTCGCCGTACCGGGTCCGCATCCGCCCGGCCATGGCCGCCGGGTCGTTTTCCAGGCGCTGGGTCAGCTCGGGGAGGGAAGCCTGGTCCCTGGAGACGGGGACAGCGGGGCGCACGGGCTCCACGGGGGTCTCAAGGGAGGGGGTTTTCCGGGCCGTCCAGACGCGGCCCTGGCCCGATTGCTGAGCGCCGCGGGCGGCGCGGAGGGATTCCGTCAAGCGGGATTGGTAAAAGCTCCCGATGGAGCCCATGCCGAAGCCGCCGACGCTAGAAATTCCACCAACCATGGGATCACCTCATATCCGTAATTGCCTTGCGGCGATAAATTGACAGATATAGTATAGCATATTTTGGCGGAAGTGCAAGGGGGAATTTGGGGTCAGGCCCTATTTACAATTCCGTTCCACGATCCCCCGGATTACCTCCGTCTGCTCCTCCGTCAGGGCCGCCTGTCCCGCCTCACAGCGGACATAGCTCTCCGTCAGGCTCACGCCATAGCCGTCCCCGAACTCCGTGTCCACGGTGAACTCCGGGAGGCACTTGCACACCGCCTCCGGGCCGTAGGCCAGGTTGATGACGATGTCCGTCAGGGTCACGGAGTCATCGCCCCAGAAGGAATACGTCTCCCCGTCCAGGGTGACCTCCGTCACCGTGTTGCCGCAGTAGCCCGTCACCGGGTCCTCCACCGTCTGGGGTTCCGCCGCCGGGGCGTGAACGTCCAGGCAGAAGTCCCAGCCCAGGCCCTCCAGGGCGGTCACGGTTTCCTCCGGGATGTCTGACCAGTTCCCTTCCGCTAAAGTCTTGTAGTCATACACTTCCGTCTGTGCCGGGAACGTCTCGGAGACGCCGTCGTGGGTGACCCGGACCCGGTCGCCGCTGCTCCAGCCGCAGAACGCGTCGTTGATTTCCGTTGTCAGAACAATGGCCTCTCCGTCTTCCGTCACCAGCAGGGTCGAGAGACTCCCCTCGCGGTTCAGCGCGATCAGGGCGCGGCCCTCCGTCTCCGTCAGCTCCGGGCCCTCCGCCTCCGGGGCGGCGCACCCCGCCAGGAGGAGCGCCAGGGCGCACAGCAAAATCCATATCCGCTTCATAAGCCGTACCTCCTCAGGAAATCATCTCGCCGCCGAGAATCTGATAGCCGCTCCAGGTTCCGAACTCCGGCCACCCGGCGGAGCAGTCATAGAAGCAGTAGGCCCCCAGGGGAGAGCGCCACTTCTCCGCGTTGAAGAAGACGGCCGGCAGGGAATACAGCTCCCCCTCGTGGTCCTCGTTGGGCGTGATGGAGAACAGGCACCCGTCCTCCCACTGATACCAGAGGCGGCTGTAGTCCTCCCCTTCCTCCGGGGCGGGGGTGCTGATGGCGGAGGCGGTGAAATAGCCCTGCTCCTTCAGCTCGTCAAAGGTCCCCGTCACCACCTCCACGCCGTGGAGCTCCCCGAAGCGCCAGGCCAGGGCGGCTTTCTCGCTCTCCGTCAAATCTCCGGGGGCCTGGGACAGGTCCAGCCCTGCCAGGGTAATGCCGTCGTTCAGCCCAGGGTCCTTCTGCCAGAGGTCGTCCAGCACCTGGAGGTACAGCCCGCAGAGATCAAACATAGTCCCGCCGCCGTTCCGCCCCCGGCCACGGGACCAGGCGGAGACGGAATACACCTCCCCCAATTGGGCCGGGAAGCTCTCCAGCACATGGCCGTTGAAGGCCACGTCCACCGCCATGCCGTCCTCCAGGACCGACGGCTCCGCCGCCTCGCCGTCCAGGGTCACGGGCACGTCCTTTACGTTCAGCCGGTAAACCCCGGTCCCGCCGTAGAGCCCTTCGTCCAGCTCCGCCAAAAGCAGATTTCCGTCCTCCGCCCCGTCCACAACGCGGCAGGTGAGGACCGTGGGCTCTTCGTCCTCCGCCAGGGAGGGCGGGACGCCCGCGGGGTCCGCCGGGGCCGCAGGGCCCTCCGTCCGGGCCGGGGACTCCGGCGTTTCCGCCGCCGGGGCGCAGGCCGTCAGCAATAGGCAGAGGGTCAGAATAAATACGCGTTTCCAGAGCTTCATAAAACCGCCTCCTTTTCCCGTTTAGACGGAAAGGGAGGCGGTTTGGTTCCAGGGTTATTCCCTTTTTTTCAGCCGCCGCAAAACCACGCCCAGCAGCCCCCCCGCCAGGGCGGCGGCTCCCGCCGTCCACGCCTGAAACAGGGCCGTGTAGTTGTAAAGCCAAAACACGCAGGGCAGGGTCAGCGCCCCGCACGCCGCCGGGTAGAGAAGCCACCAGCGGCGGAGCCGGGTTCCCAGAGGACAGGCGCTGAAAAAGCAGAACAGCGGCAGGACCAGGAAGGGGTAAAAAATTCCCGTCAGCACCGGGAAATCCCGGGCGTCCGCCAGCCGCAGGCCCGGGGGCAGCAGCAGCTCCACCGCCGCCGCCAGAAGAAGGTACGGGGCCAGGGTTTTCCAGGGCGGGTCCGCCCCCTCCAGGCCGGAGGATTTCCGAATGGCCCACACGTCGGACTGCCACTCCAGAAAGCGGACGGACCATTTCAGCACGTACAGCAACAGCAGTACCCCCAGGAGGCACAGCCAGCTCTCCCGGATGGGGAACCACCGGCACCGCCACCCCGCCAGGGAGAACACCGCCGCCGTCCCCAGAAAATGGGCCCCGGACCAGAGGAGGGTCCGCCGCTCCAGCAGAAAGGGGACCTCCGTGGTCCACAACGCCGCCCCCAGGAGGCCGGACCAGAAAAACTGCGCCAGGGCCGCTGTGACGGGGCTGCCGTAAGCCTCCGCCATGGCCTGGGACACCACCAGCAGGTTCCCGCCCTCCGGCCTGGGAATGGAAAAGGCGTTTCCCAGGACGAACACCAGATACACCAGGGCGATCCCCCAGGGGAAGCCCTCCCGCGCCCGGCGGAAGAACTCCCGCCGAACCTCCCTTCCGCTCATATGCCCAGCACCTCCTTGATCTTCTTCACGTACCGCCGGGAGACGTAAGTGACCACGCCCCCCTCCAGCGTCACCCGGATGGTCCCGGACAGGCTCAGGTCCAGGGCCGTCACCCGCTTCCAGTTGACAATCTCCGAGTGGGACACCCGGACGAAGGCCCGCCGGTCCAGCCGCGCCTCCAGCTCGTACAGCCGGAGGCGCACGGTGTAAACCTCCCCGCCCAGGACCTGGGCCCGGACCTCCTTGTCCTCGCCGTAGAACCGCAGGACGGCCTCCGGCTCCAGGGGGACGGCCCGGCCCTCCCGAAAGCCCGTCAGCCGCTCGGGCTCCTCCAGCCGGGCCAGCAGGGCCCGCAGCTCCTCCGTCTCACCCGGGGACAGCACCTTCACCAGCAGTTCCTCCAGCGCCGGGTCCAGGGTCACGTCAATCTTCACGGCCTTCCCCTCCTCTCTGCCCTCAGTATACCCAAAGGCGGCCCCGCCGTCCAGGGCTCTTGGACCATCGGCCCCGGAGGGGGGACGGACGGTCAAAACGCCTCCCCCGCGTTTGGCAGGGGAGGCGCGGCTTTATTCGGGGCTTCTGGGATAGGGCTTCGGGTCGTCGGTCAGGCCCGCCAGATAGTCCATGCTGGTTTCCAGCGCCAAGGCGATGCGCCGGCACTGTTCAAAGGACATGCTTCGCTTCCCCGTTTCGATTTTGGAATAATCGCTCTGGTCAATTCCCGTCAGCATCTGCATTTTAATTTGGGAAAATCCCCGCTCTTTTCGCAGTTTCTTCAATCTGGACATGCTATCACCCGGCAATATTATGGCAAATTGACCTATTGATATTAGGGTGAATTTGACCTATACTGGGGGATGAGGTGAGTGCAATGAATTCTGAAATTCCCCAGGTCCTGTATAAAAAGACCCTTGAGCAGATGGTCATGGTTTACGTAAATTCCCTTTTGCAAAATTTTTTGAAATGGGGCTTGACAAATCGAAAATTATGTTTAAAATAAGCAATAGATTAAGAAGCTAAAGAATTGTTTATACGGAGGTGGACCATGACCAAGCGGGAGCGGCAGCTTTTGAACTGGATTGAGGAAAACCCCCTCATCTCCCAGAAGGAGCTGGCGGACAAGGCGGGGATTACCCGGTCCTCCGTCGCCGTGCATATCTCCAACCTGATGAAAAAAGGCTACATCACCGGCAAGGGCTACATTGTCCAGACCGCCCCCTATGTCACCGTCGTGGGAGGCGTGAACGTGGACATCGGGGGCCGCCCGGCGGCGGCGCTGGTGGCCCGGGACTCCAACCCCGGCACGGTCCACTCGTCTCTTGGGGGCGTGGGGCGGAACATCGCCCACAACATGGCCCTGCTGGGCCTGGACACGCGGCTGCTGACCGCCTTCGGGGACGACCTCAACGCCCAGAAGCTGGCCGCCAGCTGCGGGGAGCTTGGCATCGACATCTCCCAGTCCCCCGTCATTCCCGGCGGGCGGACCTCCACCTATCTCTTCATCAACGACGAGCGGGGGGACATGGCCCTGGCCGTCAGCGACATGGAGATTTACCGGCACCTGACCCCCCAGGCCCTGGCCCAGCGGCACAAGCTTCTGGACGCCAGCCAGGTGGTGGTCATCGACACCAACATCCCCGAGGAGAGCATCGCCTGGCTGGCGGAGAACTGCGCCGCCCCCCTCTTCGCCGACCCGGTGTCCACCGCCAAGGCCGTGAAATTAAAGCCTGTCCTGGGCAAGCTCCACACCCTGAAGCCCAACCGCCTGGAGGCGGAGCTCCTCTCCGGCGTGCCCATCACCGGCGAGGCCAGCCTGAACAAAGCCGCCGACGCCCTTTTGGAAACCGGCCTGCGCCGGGTGTTCATCTCCCTGGGGGCGGAGGGCGTGTTCGCCGCGGACCGCAGCGGCCGGGTGCAGCTGCCCTGTCTCCCGGCGGAGCTGGTAAACGCCACCGGCTGCGGGGACGCCTTCATGGCCGCCATCGCCTGGGCCTATCTCCGGGGCACGGATTTGGCGGACACCGCCCGGGCGGGCCTGGCCGCCTCCTCCATCGCCATGGAGAGCAGGGAGACTATTAACCCCGCCATGAGCGAGGAGGCCCTGGAAAGCCGCCTGATCAACCCTTGATCCATCTCAAATTCATATATTTTTGGAGGTCAGCATCATGAACATGAACAAGTATCTGGACGTCGCCCCCGAAGTCAAGGAAGCCCTGGAAGCCGGAAAGCCGGTGGTGGCCCTGGAATCCACCATCATCTCCCACGGCATGCCCTATCCCCAGAATGTTGAGACCGCCCTGAAGGTGGAGGCCATCATCCGGGAGAACGGGGCCGTCCCCGCCACCATCGCCGTCCTGGGCGGCCGCCTGAAGGCGGGACTCTCTCCCGAGGAGATTGACTATCTCGGCAAGACCGGCGCGGGCGTGGCCAAGGCCAGCCGCCGGGATCTCCCCATCCTGGTGGCCCAGGGACGGGACGGAGCCACCACCGTCACCACCACCATGATCATCGCCCACATGGCGGGCATCCAGGTCTTCGCCACCGGCGGCATCGGCGGCGTCCACCGGGGGGCTGAGACCACCATGGACATCTCCGCCGACCTGGAGGAGCTGGCCCGGACCCCCGTCATGGTGGTCTGCGCCGGGGCCAAGTCCATCCTGGACCTGGGGCTGACCCTGGAGTACCTGGAGACCCACGGCGTGCCCGTCATCGGCTACGGCACCGAGGAGCTCCCCGCCTTCTACACCCGGAAGTCCGGCTTCGGCGTGGACTACCGCATCGACACCCCCGCCGATCTGGCGAAGTCCTTCTATGTGAAGCAGGACATGGGCCTGGTGGGCGGCATGCTGGTGGCGAACCCCATCCCGGAGGAGTACTCCATGGACGCGGACGTCATCGGAAAAGCCATCTCCGACGCGGTGGACGAGGCGAAGGTCAAGGGCATCCACGGCAAGGAAACCACCCCCTTCCTGCTGGCGAAGATCAAGGAGCTCACCGGCGGCAGCTCCCTGGACAGCAACATTCAGCTGGTGTACAACAACGCTAAGCTCGCCGCCAAGACGGCGGTGGAGCTGGCGGGACTTGCCAAGAACTAAGACCTGTGCTACAATGGACCGGCTGGGAATCCAGCCGGTCCATTTTTCCCGCTCCGAAATGAGGTGTACATATGAAGACCGCCCTTCTCTCCGCCGGGTCGCGGGAAAAATTTCTGTATCTGCCGGAGGCCCATAACGACTTTATCTGGGCCGTCGTGGGCTCCCCCTGGGGCCTCCTGGCCATTTGGCTGGTGCTTATCAATGTCATCACCTTCTTCGTCTTCGGCCTGGACAAGTGGAAGGCCAAGCGGAAGGAGAAAAACGAGAAGGTCCGCCGGGTGCCGGAGAAGACCCTGCTCATCCTGTCCGCCCTGGGGGGCAGCGTGGGGGCTCTGCTTGCCATGTGGGCCTTCCGCCACAAGACCCTCCACAGGGCGTTCAAGTTCGGCGTGCCCCTGATTTTGATTCTGCAAACCGTCATCCCCTTCGGCCTCTGGCTGTACTTCGCCGTCATTCGGTAATCCAAAAGGACAACGTTTGCGTACCGGTGGGCGGAATGCCCGCCTTTTCTCTCCGGCAAAACGCCTAAAACCCGGGTTTCTATTTGTCAATCCCGCCGAAAAGACGCTTTTTAAGACGGAAAACGTTGACAATGCTTCCCGGGCTGTCTATAATAATTAACAACTCAGCGACCGGGGCGGCTGGCGCATCGCAAACGTTTCCGGTCTTTTTGAACAGGTGATGGAAGAAGCGGTTTCCGCCGCTCCTTCCCTTTTCTTTGCGCCCGAAGGGGAATTTATTTGGAGAGGAGCGAGTCCAGTGCTGCACCAATTGGATTACTTGCGGGAGATCAACACGGCCTCGGTGCTGCTGCGGCTGACCCTGGCCATGTTCTGCGGCGGCATGATCGGCTTGGAGCGGGCCAGGAAGCACCGCCCGGCGGGCTTTCGTACATACATGCTGGTGTGCATGGGGGCGGCGCTGACCATGCTGCTGAGCCAGTATGAATACCACATGCTGAACACCGTCTGGGCGGCGCGGGCTGCGGAGACCGGCATCCGCACGGACGTGAGCCGCTTCGGCGCCCAGGTCATCAACGGCATCGGCTTCCTGGGCGCGGGCACCATCCTGGTCACGGGCCACCAGAAGGTGAAGGGCCTGACCACGGCGGCGGGCCTCTGGGCCTCGGCCTGCATGGGCCTGGCCGTGGGGGCGGGGTTCTACGAGTGCGTGGGGCTGGCCTTTGTGCTGATCTTCGTGGCGGTCCACCTCCTGCCGGCGGTGGAGCTGTACGTAGTGGAAAACGCAAAGAACATGAACATCTATGTGGAGTTCCAGTCCCTGGACAACGTGGCGGAAATCATCGGGCGCATCAAGGCCAAGGACGTGACCATCTACGAGGTGGAGCTGGACCACGGAAAGCAGGACCCCTCCCAGCACCCCAGCGCCGTCTTCTCCCTGCAAATGAACCGCCCCGGCACCCACGCCAAGATTCTGGCCTCCATCTCCGAGCTGGAGGACGTATTCGTAGTCCACGACATCTGACTTCTTTTCTCTAGAGCCTCAGAGCCACTTGTGGCAAAGAAGCAAAAGAGCGTTAGGTCTGCTCTGACAGTCTGGTGATTGACCAGGCCGAAGCGGCGGCAACCTAGATTTCCGGTGTTTGAGTTTTTAGGAGGGATATTGAATGCTGACTCTCTTTGACGGGCTGCGGGACGTGACCTTCTGGTCCGTGGCCCTGCGGATGGTGCTGGCGGTGCTCTGCGGCGGCGTCATCGGCATCGAGCGGGAGTACAAGCGCCGTCCGGCGGGCTTCCGCACCCATATTCTCATCTGCCTGGGGGCGGCCATGACCACGCTGACCAGCCAGTACCTGTACCTGGTCATGGGCCAGTACACCGACATGGCCCGTCTGGGGGCCCAGGTGGTGGCGGGCATCGGCTTCATCGGCGCGGGCACCATCATCGTCACCCGCCGCCAGCGGGTGAAGGGCCTGACCACGGCGGCGGGTCTCTGGGCGGCCGCCATCATCGGCCTGGCCCTGGGCGGCGGCTTCTACGAGGGGGGCCTTTTCGCCACGGCCCTGATTATGGTGGCCGAGCTGCTCTTCTCCCGAGTGGAGTACCAGATGTTGAAAAACGCCCCGGAGGTCAACCTGTACATTGAGTACGGCGACAACAAAACCATGGACCGGCTCCTCCAGGAGTTCCGGGAGCGGGGGCTGAAAATCCTGAACATGGGCATCATCCACTCCAAGTCCAACGAAAAGCACAACGCCTGCGCCATCTTCACCCTGCGGCTCCACAAGGGGCTGGACACGGACCATCTCCAGCAGGAGATCCGCGCCACCGCCGGAGTGGTCTCCGTGCGGGAGCTGTAAGAGGCCGGGGGACCAATAGAGAACGAAATCTGCGAGAGGGGCTCCTGGAGGGCCCCTCTCCTTATTCAATTGCCCCGCCTGGGCGGACATTTTTGTCTGCGTGCAGAGAATATTCGTCCCCGGGCTGTGGACATTTTGTGAAAAAGCACGATTGACAGTACGGGCGGGGCTGTGGTAAGGTATTACCATTATCGCGGCGTTTCAGATTTAGGAGGGAATTTATGGAAATCATCAACAGTATTTTGGGCTTCATCTCGGGCCCGCTGAACGACTTCGCCTGGATGTACACCTTCCTGCCCTGCGCCATCCTGGGCGGGCTGTTTCTGACCATCCGCAACGGCGGCGTCCAGTTCCTGCACTTTGGCCACGCCATGAAAAACACCGTGGGCAAGATGTTCCAGAAGCAGGAGGCCGGCGCGGGGGCCGTCACGCCCATGCAGGCCGTGACCACGGCCCTGTCCGCCACCGTGGGAACGGGCAACATCGTGGGCACCACCCAGGCCATCGCCATGGGCGGCTACGGCGCGGTGCTGTGGCTGTGGCTGGCGGCATTGGTCGGCATGGTGACGAAATACTCCGAGATCGTGCTTGCCATCAAGTACCGGGAGCGGGACGCCAAGGGCGACTGGGTCGGCGGCCCCATGTATTACATCTCCAAGGGTCTGGGCGGCGGCTGGAAGTGGCTGGCGGGCCTGTTTGCCGTCTTCGCCATCCTGGCCTCCTTCGGCATTGGAAACATGTCCCAGGTGAACAGCATCACCGGGTCCGTCATCGGGGCCTTCGCGGCCTTCACCACCGTCACCGCCGGGGTGGAGAGCGCCCTGAAGTGGCTGATGGGCATTGTTCTGGCCCTGCTGATCGCGGTGATTCTCCTGGGCGGCATCAAGCGCATCGGCGCCGTGACGGAGAAACTGATCCCCTTCATGAGCGTCTTTTACATCATCTTCGCCATTGTGGTCATCGGGGCCCATATCGGAAACGTGCCCGACGCCTTTGTGAAGATCTTCTCCACCGCCTTCACGCCCCAGGCCATGTTCGGCGCCACCACGGGCATCGTGCTGAAGCAGACCATCATCTGGGGCCTGCGGCGCAGCGCCTTCTCCAACGAGGCGGGCCTGGGCTCCGCAGCCATCGCCCACGCGGCGGCGGACACCAAGGGCCCTGTGAACCAGGGCCTGTACGGCATCTTCGAGGTCTTTGTGGACACCATCGTCATCTGCTCCCTGACGGCCCTGGCCATCATTTGCAGCGGCGTGAGCATTGAGTTCGGCACCCGGCCCGGCAGCGAAATCATCACCGCCGCCCTGGCCACGGTATTCGGCGGCAAGTTCGCGGCCCTCTTCGTGGCCGTGGCCCTGGCCCTGTTTGCCTTCTCCACGGTTCTGGGCTGGTCCCTGTACGGCACCCGCTGTGTCCAGTATCTCTTCGGCCACAAGGCCGTCCGGGTTTTCCAGGTGATTTTTATCGCGGTGGTCGTGGTAGGCTGCGTGTCCCCTCTCAGCTTCGTGTGGGACGTGGCGGATACCTTCAATGGCCTGATGGCCATTCCCAACTTCATCGGCCTGTTCGCCCTGTCCGGCGTGGTGGCCGCTGAGACGAAAAAATATTTCTCCAACAAGGAGAATTTGAAGTAAGCGCCGCTTACGGAAGTCCCCCCCCCCGAAAGGGGGGGGTTTTTCTTTCCCCCGGCGGGGGAGGCTTTTTCCGCCCCGCCCGTCAGGGCGACTCCAGCCTCCCCCCGCCGGGGGGAAGACCAATCCCCCCGCCCTGGAAGGGCAGGAGGAATACCGGCACCCCCTCCCCGGCGGGGGCCAGCGCGTACATGGGCCAGAAGTACGCCAGCCCCTCCTCCGTCAGGTAGAAATTCTGGGAATTGAACCCCCGCCGGAGGCCCCTCCGCCAGTCCTCCCGCCAGCGGTTGGCCCCGGCCCGCTCCCGGCGCTTGATCTCCTCCGCCGCGTGAGTCAAAAGACGCTTCTTCCAGGCGCTCCCGGCGGGGAAAAAGTCCCGCAGGGGCACGGGATACCCCGCCGCCAGGTCCCAGGTGTCCCCCCGGCGGGTCAGAAGGGCCGGGCCCGGCCCGGCGGTCTCCCGGACTTGGGTGTACAGGCTCCAGAGGCCGCCATCGTTGTACGTGACCCGATACCCCAGCTCCGCCCGGAAGGACGGCAGGGGCCGGCTGGCCTCCAGGGCCGCCCGGTACTCCGCCGCCGCCTGGGGCAGGAGACAGCGCTCACAGTACCGGAGAAAGGCGCGGCACTGGAGCTGGTAAAACCGCTTGATCCGCCGGGAGGTCCGGTCCTCCGCCGGGACAGGCTGGGGAACCTCCGCCGCCGCCCGCAGCACCGGCACCCCCTCCACCTCCCACTCCCGTTCCGCGGCGAAGGGTTCCGTTTTCAGCGCCCTCAGACCCTCTTCCACAGCCACCGCTCCTTTCCCCGTGTTTTGTGTTTCTCCAGCCTATGCGGCGGAGACCGGGACGGTGACGAAATTTTCCCCCGGAGACCCTTTACTTTCACGCTCTGAACGGTTAATATAATAATGCGAAGAACAACGACAGGAGGTCTCAGCGTGAAGATCGGGAAAAAAGAAAAGAGCGGCCAGCTGTACAGGGCGATTTTGCAGCTTCAGGACGAGCAGGAGTGCTATCAGTTTTTCCAGGACCTTTGTACCGTGGCGGAACTTCGGAGCATGGAGCAGCGCTTCGAGGTGGCCTCTCTCCTGGACGACGGCATGATCTACAACGACATCCTGGAGCGCACGGGCGCCTCCAGCGCCACCATCAGCCGGGTGAACCGGTCGTTGAACTACGGCACCGGGGCCTATTCCCAGGTGTTCGCCCGGCTCAAGGACAAATGAGCGCCTATGACGCCCTGGCCGCCAGCTATGACGGCCTCATGAACGACGGGTCCTACCGCCGCCGGGCGGCCTTTCTGGAGCGGCGGCTGAAAAAGAGCCCCATCCCCGTGGAGCGGGTGCTGGACCTGGGCTGCGGCACGGGGACCATCGCCTGCCTGCTGGCCCGGCGGGGGTACGGGGTCCTGGCCTCGGACGGGTCCGAGGAGATGCTGACCCAGGCGGCGGCCAAGGCGGCGGGACTGGAGCGCCCGCCGCTGTTCCTGCGCCAGCCCATGCCGGGTCTCCGGCTGGACAGGCCGGTGGACGCCGTGGTCTCCACCCTGGACTCCCTGAACTACCTGACCAGGGAGCGGGAATTGCGGGAGACCTTCCGCCGGGTCCGCCGGTGGCTGAAGCCGGGGGGACTGTTCCTCTTCGACCTGAACACCCCCTACAAGTTCCGGCGGATGGACGGGCAGCTCTACATGGACGAGACGGAGGAGAGCTTCTGCGCCTGGCGGACCTTCTTCTCCGAGAAAAAGGGAATCTGCACCTATCAGGTGGACCTGTTCCGCCTCCGCCCCGACGGGACCTGGGACCGCTCCTTCGAGGAGCACCGGGAGCGGGCCTGGAGCGAGGAGGAGATCCGGCGGTTCCTGGAGGAGGCGGGCTTTTCCTCCGTCAGGCTGACGGGGGACCTGACGGACAAGCCCCCCGGGCTGAACGAGGACCGCTGGCAGTTCCAATGCAGTTAAAGCGAGGAGTTTTTTAATGAGCGATCAGTTGATCCGGGCCATCTCGAAGGACGGCCTGATGAAGGTCTCCGCCGTGTCCACCCGGGACCTGACGGAGAGAGCCCGGCAGATTCACAAGACCCTGCCGGTGGCGACGGCGGCCCTGGGCCGCCTTCTGGCGGCGGCTTCCATGATGGGCAACGCCCTGAAGGAGGAGGCCGCCAGCCTGACCCTGCAAATCAAGGGCGGCGGCCCCCTGGGGACGCTTCTGGCCGTGTCGGACCACGAGGGCAGCGTCCGGGGCACGGTGGACAACCCGGCGGTGGACCTGCCCCTCCGGGAGGACGGGAAGCTGGACGTGGGCGCCGCCGTGGGAAACCGGGGGACCCTGACGGTGATCCGGGACCTGAGGATGAAGGAGCCCTACGTGGGCAGCGTGGGCCTCCTCTGGGGGGAGATCGCCGAGGACATCGCCCTGTACTTCGTGGAGAGCGAGCAGATTCCCACGGCCTGCGGCCTGGGGGTGCTGGTGGACCGGGACCAGAGCG
>CAJUJW010000027.1 GCA_910586735.1 uncultured Oscillibacter sp.
AAGGTGGCCCAGCTGATGACCTTCGGGGCCACGGTGATCTCCGTCCAGGGCAGCTATGAGGAGACCTTCGAGCTGAGCAAGGCCGCCATCGACAAATGGGGCTGGTACAACCGGAACGCCGCCATCAACCCCTACCTCTCCGAGGGCAAGAAGACCGTGGCCCTGGAGATTATGGAGCAGCTGAACTGGGAGGTGCCGGACTACATCGCCATCTCCGTGGGGGACGGCTGCACCATCGCGGGGCTCTGGAAGGGCCTCAAGGACCTGTACGCCATCGGCTTCATCGACCGGCTGCCCCGGCTCATCTCCGCCCAGGCGGCGGGCTGCTGCCCCCTGAACCGGGCTATTGAGGCGGATACGCCCTGGGAACCCATGGAGGAGAACACTCTGGCGGACTCCATCGCCGTGGGCGTGCCCCGGAACGCCGACAAGGCCCTCATGGCCATCCGGGAGTCCAAGGGCCTGACGGTGAACGTCACGGACCAGGAGATTATGGCCGCCCAGCAGCTGCTGGGCCGGACCTGCGGCGTCTTCGGCGAGCCCGCCGGAGTCACCGGCACGGCGGGGGTTAGGAAGCTCTGCGAGGCCGGGGTGATCGGGAAACAGGACACGGTGGTCTCCGTGGTGACGGGAAACGGGCTCAAGGACGTGGCCAACGCCATCGCCGCCTGCGGAGAGCCCATCTCCATCCCCGGCAGCATGGACCGGCTTCTGGAGGCTTTCCGGGAGAAGGGCATTCAGGTGGACGGGGTATGACCCTCCGGCCCTACCGGCCCGCCAACCTCCCGGAAATCCTGGAGCTGTTTTACAATACGGTACACACGGTGAACGCCGGGGACTACACGGCGCGGCAGCTGGACGCCTGGGCGGACGGCGCGCCGGACCTGGAGGAATGGAACCGTTCCCTCTTGGAACACACCGCCCTCGTGGCGGCGGAGGGCGGAACCATCGCGGGCTTCGGGGATATCGACGCCTCGGGTTATCTGGACCGGCTGTACGTCCACCGGGACTTCCAGCGCCGGGGCGTCGCCTCCGCCCTCTGCGCCGCCCTGGAGGGGGCCGTGGAATCAGACCGGATTGCCGTCCACGCCTCCATCACCGCCAGGCCCTTTTTCGAGAGCCGGGGCTACCAAGTGGTCCGGGAACAGCAGGTGGTCCGGCACGGGGTTTCCCTGACGAACTACCGGATGGAGAAGCGGCGGCCCTCTCCTGCACAAAACGCCTGATTCTGGACAGGAAACGCAGTTGTTCCGGCGGGGGAAAGGGCGTATGATAGATTGGTATTCCAAAGCCCCGACAACCCGCGAACAGGAGGAACCCCCATGAACATCCCCTTTGACGCCCACTGCTGGGCGGAGATCGACCTGGACGCCCTGGTCCACAATTTCCGCCTGATTCAAGAAAAAGCCGCCCCCGCCGCGGTCTGCGCCGTGGTAAAGGCCGACGCCTACGGCCACGGGGACGGTCCCGTTGCCCGGACCCTGGCGGACGCCGGGGCGGCCTGGTTCGCCGTCAGCTCCCTGGCGGAGGCCCGGCACCTGCGCCGGGGCGGCGTCACACAGCCCATTCTAATCCTGGGCATGACCCGCCCGGAGTGCGCCCAGGCCCTGGCGGCGGAGGGCATCACCCAGGCGGTCTACAGCCCGGAGTACGCCCAGGCCCTGTCCCAGGCGGCGGAGGCCGCCGGGGTGACGGTGGAGGGACACCTGAAAATTGACACCGGCATGGGCCGCATCGGCTTTGGGGCCTGCCGGGACTTGGAGGGGGCCGTCTCCGGCCTCCTGGCGTGCCGGGGGCTGCGGGGACTCACCATCACCGGCGCGTTCCAGCACTTTTCCGTTGCCGACTCCCTGGAGGAGGACGACCGCCGCTATACCGAGGAGCAGTACGCCCTCTTCTGCCGGGTAGTGGAGCGCCTGGAGGCGGCGAGGCCCCTGGGGACCGTCCACTGCTCCAACTCGGCGGGGCTGACGGCCCACCCGGAGTGGAGCGGCGACATGGTCCGGGCCGGGGTGATTCTCTACGGCCAGGACCCCAGCGCCCAGGTGCGCTTCCCCGGCCTCAAGCCCGTCATGTCTCTGAAAACCGTGGTCAGCCAGGTGAAGGACCTGGCCCCCGGCGACTGCGTGGGCTATGGCCGGACCTATCGGGCGGACCGCCCCCTGCGGGCGGCCACGGTCTGCTGCGGCTACGCCGACGGCTACCCCCGGTGCCTGTCCAGCCTGGGGACCGCCTCCGTCCACGGGAAGCCCGCCCCGGTGATTGGCCGGGTGAGCATGGACCAGATTGTGCTGGACATCTCCGCTGTGCCGGAGGTCTCCGCCGGAGACGAGGCCGTCCTGCTGGGCCCGGCCCCGGCGGACAGCTTCGCCCAGGCGGCGGAAAAGGCGGGGACCATCTCCTATGAGCTCCTCTGCGCCGTGGCCCGCCGGGTGCCCAGGGTTTACCGCCGGGGCGGCCGGGTTGTGGAGGTGCTGGATTACCTGGACCAGGAGTAAAAAATGGCCTTGACGCCCAGGCGCTTCCATGCTATCATCGTCCTCAGCAAATCCTTTGTCCCCGGGAAGTTTTTTCTGACTGGAGGACCTGGAGTTCATATCTGTCGATCTGGCGGCAAGGTGGTTCCCGAGCCGTAAGAGGAGAGAGCGGGACGCGGAGAGAGGTTCTCCGGGGCCGGTTATGCTGTGATTTGCGGCCCCTCTGCCAGACGGCGGAGGGGCTTTGCTTTTTGAAAAGGAGGGAAGACTATATGGAAACCCGCGTCGCCGTCCTGGCGGTCATCGTCCGGGAGGCGGACTCCGTGGCGGCCCTGAACGCCCTGCTGCACCAATACGAAAGCGCCGTCTTGGGCCGGATGGGCATCCCCTGCCGGGAGCGGGGCATCCGCCTCATCAGCGTGGCCCTGGACGCCCCGGCGGACGTAATCTCCGCCCTGTCCGGGAAAATCGGCCGCCTGCCCGGCGTGACGGCAAAGACGGTATACGCACCCCCTACTTTTTCTTGAAAGATGTGAGGCTCTTAGCGAGTGCATAGCGCGAGCTTTAGAACCTCAGAGCCACTTGTGGCAAAAGCAGGCAAAAAGAACTTTCGCTCGCTCTGGCTGTCTGGAAAACAACCAAGCCGAAGCGGCGGCAACGAAACAACTGCTTGGAGGAAACGACTATGAAAGCCTTGAAGACCCTGGCCCTGGCCCTTGCTCTGCTGCTGACCCTCTCCGCCTGCGGCGCGACTCGCGGCGGCGGCCCCGCGGAGACGGAGGGCGGTTCCGCCCCGGCGGAGGAGCCCGCCAGCCAGCCCGCCCCGGAGGAGCCCGAAGACGAGCCCCCCGCCATTGAGGACGTTTCGCTCAGCATAGGCGCTCTGAAGGGCCCCACCGCCATGGGCATGATCCGCATGATCTCCGACGACGGGGTCCACCGCTACACGCTGGCCGGTTCCGCCGACGAGCTGACCCCCGCCCTCATCAAGGGGGACCTGGACATCGCCTGCGTCCCCGCCAACCTGGCGGCGGTCCTCTACAATAAAACCGAGGGCCAGATCGTCACCCTGGCCGTCAACACCCTGGGGGTCCTCTACATCGTGGAGAACGGCGGGGAGACGGTGCGGTCCATGGGAGACTTGAAGGGCAAGACCATCGTGGCCGCCGGGAAGGGCTCCACGCCGGAGTACGGCCTCCGCTACCTCCTGGAGCAAAACGGTCTGGACCCGGACAAGGACGTAAGCGTCGACTGGAAGAGCGAGCACGCCGAGTGCGTGGCCGCCCTGGCGGCGGGGGCGGCGGACATCGCCCTGCTGCCCCAGCCCTTCGTCACCGTGGCTCAGGGGAAGCTGGAGAATCTTCGGGTGGCCCTGGACCTGACGGCGGAGTGGGACGCTTTGGGCAACGGGTCCGCCATGATTACCGGCGTGGCCGTGGCCCGGCGGGCCCTGGCGGAGGAGAATCCAAAGCTGGTAGGGGCCTTCCTGGAGGACTACGCCGCCTCCGTGGACTGGGTGAACGCCAACCCCAAGGAGGCCGGAGAGCTCGTCTCGGCCAACGGCATCATCGAAAACCCCGCCGTGGCGGAGAAGGCCCTGCCCCACTGCAACATCGTCTGCCTCACCGGGGAGGAGATGACGGCAAAGCTCTCCGGCTATCTCCAGGTGCTGGCGGAGGCGAACCCCCAGTCCGTGGGCGGCGCGCTGCCCGGGAACGACTTCTACTATGGCGTCTAACGCCGCGTCCAAGCTCCGCCCCTGGTCCGTGGCCTTCTGGCTCCTGGTCTGGCAGGGCGGCAGCATGATTCTGGCGGCGGCGTACCCCCACGGGGGGCTTCTGCTGGCCTCCCCGGTCCAGGCGGCCCTCCGTCTGCTGGAGCTCCTGCCCTCCCCCGCCTTCTGGCGGGCGGTGGGGAACTCCTCCCTGCGCATCTTCGGGGGCTTCCTGCTCTCCTGCGCCCTGGGCTCCCTGCTGGCGGCCCTGGCGGCGGGCAGCCGCCCCCTCCGGGACCTGCTGGCCCCCCTGGCAGCGGTGGTGAAGGCCACCCCCGTGGCCTCCTTCATCATCCTGGCCCTGGTGTGGCTGGACTCCCGGTCCCTGTCCCTGTTCATCTCGGCGCTGATGGTCTTCCCCCCGGTGTACCTCAACGTGCTGGAGGGCCTCCGGCAGACGGACCCCAGGCTCCTGGAGCTGGCCCAGGTCTACCGGATTCCCCTGGGCCGCCGGGTGTGGGGAATCTACCTGCCCCAGGCGCTGCCCTATTTCCGCTCTGCGGCCTCCCTGGCCCTGGGTCTGTGCTGGAAGGCCGGGGCAGCGGCGGAGGTCATCGGCCTCCCGGCGGACACCATCGGCGAGCGGCTCTATATGGCCAAGGTCAGCTTCCAGACCCCGGACCTCTTCGCCTGGACCGCCGTGATTCTGGCCCTGGCGGCGGCCTTTGAGGGGCTGTTTCTGGCGGCGGTGGACGCGCTGGCGGGAAAGGTGGGATACTGATGGAAATCCGCGTGGAGGAACTTCGCAAGTCCTACGGCGGCAAACCCGTGCTGACGGATCTTTCCGCCGTGTTCCGGGAGGGCGTCACCTGTATCGCCGCCCCCTCCGGCACGGGGAAGACCACCCTCCTCCGCCTCCTCCTGGGGCTGGAGCACCCCGACGGGGGAACCATCGCCGGGGCGGACTGCCGCTGGGCCGCCGTCTTCCAGGAGGACCGCCTTCTGGAGGGTCTCAGCGCCGGGGCGAACCTCCGCTTTGCCCTGGGGGCGGTCCCCCCGGAGGCCGGGGAGACGCTGGCCCGCTTGGGGCTGGAGCTTTCGGACCCCAAGCCCGTCCGGGCCTGGTCCGGGGGCATGAGGCGCCGCCTGGCCCTGGCCCGGGCCCTGCTGGCCCCGGCGGAGGCCCTGGCCCTGGACGAGCCCTTTACCGGCCTGGACGGGGAGAACCGTGCCCGCTGCCTGGAGCTGATCCGCCGGGCCGGGCGGGACAAGCCGGTCCTGCTGGCCACCCACGATTTGACCGGCCTGGAGGACGCGCCGGTGGTGCGCCTGGGAAACGGATAGGAAAAACTCCGCCGGGGGCGGAGTTTTTTCATGTTTTTGTCGGATATGCTCTTGAAAACCTGGACACTTTGCCGTAAAATATACGCTGTGTAAACACCCGACTATAGGAGGAACCGCCATGCGCGTCATCACGGGCTCCGCCGGGGGCCGCCGCCTGCTGGAGCTGGAGGGGATGGAGACCCGCCCCACCACCGACCGGGTGAAGGAGGGCGTGTTCAACGCCCTGCAATTCGACATCGAGGGCCGCCGGGTGCTGGACCTCTTCGCCGGGACCGGGCAGATGGGCATCGAGTGCCTGAGCCGGGGGGCCGCCGCCGCCGTCTTCGTGGAGCGGCGGAAGGACGCCTTTGAGCTGGTGAAGAAGAATCTGGCCCTGACGAACTTACAGGACCGGGCCACGGTCATCAACGGGGACGCCCGGGACTTTGTCGTCCGCACGGGAGAGCGCTTCGACCTGGTGTTCCTGGACCCGCCCTACGCCTCCGGTCTGCTGGAGGAGCTGCTGGAGCGGATCACCGCGCCGGGATTTGACATTCTCAATCCTTATGGTATAATCGTAGCGGAGCACCCGGCGGAGAAGCGGCTTCCCGCCCCGCCGCCGCTCTTTCGCCCCCTGCGGACTTACCGCTATGGCAAAATCGCCGTCACCCTCCTTCGCCGGGAGGGAAACGAATAGAACGAGGAACACCACCCATGAGAACAGCCATCTGCTCCGGCAGCTTCGACCCCATCACCCTGGGCCATCTGGACGTGATCCGGCGGGCCGCCGGATGCTTTGACGCGGTCTTTGTCTGCGTCAGCCCCAACGCGGAAAAGCGGAACCAGATGTTCACCCCCGAGGAAAAGCTCCAAATGGTCAGGGCCGCCGTGGCGGACCTGCCCAACGTGGAGGCTGAGCTCTGGCCCGGACTGCTGGCGGACTTCGCCAGGAACCACGGGGCCTGCGCCATCGTCCGGGGGGTCCGCAGCGTGACGGACTTCGACGCCGAGTACCAAATGGCCCTGATCAACCGGGGTATCTGCCCAGGCCTGGAGACCCTGCTCCTGCCCGCCAGCGCCCCCTACCAGCACTTCAGCTCCTCCATGGTCCGGGAGATGATCCGCTACCGCCAGCCCCTGGAGAACTATCTGCCCGCGCCCATCATCCCACTCGTGGAGGAACTGACAGAGAAAGAGGGAGGAACCCACCATGGCCAATGACATCAACCGCCTGATTGACATGATCTACGAGCGGATCGAGGACGCCAAAGCCCCCGCCCTGAAGCCCAGTATGAGCATCGTGGACCGGGACGAGCTGCTGGATTTGCTGGATGAGCTCCGGGCTCAGCTTCCGGCGGAGGTCAAGCGCGCCCAGGAGCTCCTGGCCGCCCGGGAGAAATTCGTGGAGGACGCCAAGCGGGAGGTGGAACGCATGCGCCGCCAGGCCGAGCTGGAGGCCAAGTCCAAGATCTCCGAGAGCGAGGTCATGTTCGCCGCCCGGGAGAAGGCCCGGCAGATCGTCACACGGGCCGAGGAGCGCTCCCGCCAGCTCTACCAGGTGGCCAACAGCTACGCCGAGGACGCCCTGGCCCGGACGGAGGAGGCCGTCCAGGCCGCCCTGGACGAGGTGAAGCAGTCCCGGGTCCGTTTCCGCACCACCTCCGCCGCCAAAATGCAGGAGCAGAAACAGAAGTTAGACCAGAAGAACGGTGAGGATGACGGCTGAGTTACACAGGGCCAACACATTTTTGTAGAAAACGCCGAAGTTTTTTGTGGAATAAATTCCGCCAACGCTACATGTGGAAAAATAACAGGGAAAAGAACACCCCCGTCGCAAGATGTTGCGGCGGCGGGTGTTTTTATTTTCCTGAAAAAGGAAGTTGAAAAAATAGAACGGTCGTTTTATTTTCCTGAAATCTAGCGGAAAACAGAGGATTCGGGAGAAAAGGTCCGGTTTCCTGTCGAAAAAAAAACCTTGCTTTTCAGTTCTGATTTTCGTATACTAGGTAGCACAGGTGGGGAGAAGTGGGGATTAAAAGCAGTAAAGTGGAGATACTTCCCATTCCGTACCACAAAGGGGGGAAAGGGGGCGGCTCCATGGCAAGGCTGCTGGGCAAATCGAATAACAGCATTGACGCGAAGGGCCGCCTTGTGATTCCCTCCACCATGCGGGAGGCGCTGGGCGACACCTTTTTCATCACCATCGGCGCCGAGCGCTGCCTGACCATTTACTCCCAGGCCAAGTGGGAGCAGATGTCCGACGAGATGGACGAGCTGCCCTACACGGAGGCAAGGGCTTTGACTTTACTCTACGCCAACGCCGTGGAGTGCAAGCCCGACGGGCAGGGGCGGGTCCTCATCACCGCCGACCTGCGGAAATACGCGGGGCTGCAAAAAGCCTGCACCATCGTGGGCATGAACACCTATGCCCAGATCTGGGACGAGGAAACCTGGGCGGAGCGGGAACGGAAAATGCTGGCGGAGGTGGACATGGCCGCGGCCATGGACGCTCTGGCCAAGGCGAAGAAGAACCGCGGGTGAGGCATGGAATACACACACAAGCCCGTCCTGCGGGACGAATGTATCGAGGCCCTGGCCGTCCGGCCCGACGGGGTCTACGTGGACGGCACCCTGGGCCGGGCCGGGCACTCCAGGGAAATCGCCAAACGGCTGACCACGGGGCGGCTCATCTGCGTCGACCGGGACCAGGCCGCCATCAAGGCGGCCCAGGAGCGGCTGGCCCCCTGGCGGGACCGGGTGCGGCTGGTCCACAGCAACTTCTCCGAACTGGGAAGCGTCCTGGCGGAGGAGGCGGGCGCGGACGGGATGCTCTTCGACCTGGGCGTCTCCTCCCCTCAGCTGGACGACCCCGCGCGGGGCTTTTCCTACATGCACGACGCGCCGCTGGACATGCGGATGGACCAATCCGCTCCCCTGACGGCCCGGGAGGTGGTCAACGCCTGGAGCTTTGAGGAGCTCCGTCGGATCCTGTACGAGTTCGGCGAGGAGCGCTACGCTCCCGCCATTGCCCGGGCCATAGTGAAGCGGCGGGAGGCCCGGCCCATCGAGACCACCCTGGAGCTGGTGGAGGTTATCAAATCCGCCATGCCCCCGGCGGCCCTCCGGGAAAAACAGCACCCCGCCAAGCGGAGTTTTCAGGCCGTCCGCATCGCCGTCAACGGCGAGCTGGACGCCCTGCCCCCCATGCTGCGGGCGGCGGCGGACAAGCTCCTCCCCGGCGGGCGGCTGGCGGTCATCACCTTCCACTCCCTGGAGGACCGGATTGTAAAGCGGACATTGAGGGAGCTGGCCCAGGGCTGCACCTGCCCCACCGGCTTTCCGGTGTGCGTGTGCGGGAAAAAGCCCGTTGTCCGTCTGGGAAAGCCCATCACGCCCTCGGCGGCGGAAATCGCGGAAAACCCCCGGGCCCGAAGCGCCCGGCTCCGCACGGCGGAGAAGCTGGACCCATTTGACATCTGATTTCGGAAAGGAGGCGGCTCCATGGCGGCGGCGGCGCGGGATGTGCGGTATCGTGGAAAACAGGCGGTCAACGGCAGTCTCGCCTACGACCTGGGCTATCCGGCCCGGGAACGGGCGCCCCGCCGGGCGGAGAAAGCCCCCAGGGCCAAGGAAAAGCCCAGGGCTTACGAGGCCCCCCGAGTCCTCCTCCGGGCCCGGCAGTACGTCTCCCCCCTGGCGGTGCTGAGCGTGGCGGCCATCATGGGGCTGGCCCTGCTGGTTTTGATGAACTACGTGCGCTTGACCCGGCTGTCCTCGGAGACCGTGGATTTGCAGACCCAGCTCCAGGAGCTGGAGACGGAGAACGTGAATCTCACCGCCCAGTACCAGCGGATGTTCGACATGGCCTCGGTAAAGGAGGCGGCGGAGGCCGCCGGCATGTCCAAGCCCAGCGGCACCCAGATGAGCCGTCTGGACCTCTCGGCGGGGGATTCCGCCGTGGCCTACCAGCAGAAGGAGCCGGGGCTGCTCAAACGCATCCTCTCCTCCCTCCACGGCGGCGTCTACGCGGTGGTGGAATATTTCGACTGACCGGCGCACTATACTTAGCTGACATGATTTTTCGGCCCTGACACACACCAGACGGGAGCGGGAAGCCAGGTCTTCTTGCTCCCTTGCTTTTATGGGCCGGCGGGTCCGGGAGGCCCGGTCCTCCCCCGCCGGCGGCGTTCCCTCTTTTCAAGTTCCCGACTAGGAGGCAGCAGAATGGCAAACCGAACACCCCCGCCCAAACCCCTGCACCACACCAGCGAATCCGCCCGCCGGGCCAACCAGATCATCCGGGGCCGGACTCTGCTGATGATGCTCCTCCTGGGCGTGGCCACCTTCCTGGTCCTGTTCTGGAAGCTCTATGACCTCCAGATCAACCAGTACAACGAGCTCCAGGCCAGGGCCGTCCACCAGCAGACCCGTGAGGTCTCCGTCAACGCCTCCCGGGGCACCATCTACGACAAAAACCACAACATCCTGGCCAGCTCCACCACGGCGGAAAAGGTCATCATCGACCCTATGCGGATCGACCAGTTCGTCCAGGCCAAACAGGAGGCCCAGGACGAGGCCGCCGCCAAGGCCAAGGAACAGGGCAAAACCTACGTCCGCAAGCTCATCCCGGACCAGAGCTACATCGCCAAGGGCCTGGCCCGGATTCTGGAGCTGGACCAGGAGAAGATTGAGGAGAAAATGTCCCACACCAGCTGGGAGTACGTGGTCCTCCGCCAGAAGGTGGAGAAGGAGACGGCCGACGAGGTCCGCCGGTTCATCAACGGCGAAATCGACCCGGAGGGCAACGACGTAGACGAGGACCTGCGGGTCTCCTTCACCGGCGTCTACCTGGACCCGGACTCCAAGCGCTATTACCCCTACAACGCCATGGCGGCCAACGTCCTGGGCTTTGTCAACGCCGAAAACATAGGCGGCGTGGGCCTGGAATCCAAATATGACGACGAGCTCTCCGGCGACGCGGGCATGACCATCTTTGCCAAGGACATCCAGGGCCAGCCCCTGCTGTTCCAGTACGAGCAGTATTTCGACGCGGAAAATGGAAACGACCTGGTGCTGACCATGGACATCAACGTCCAGATCGCCCTGGAAAAGGGCATCGAGTCCATGCTGAGCAAATTTGACGCCGCCAACGGAGGCACCGGGATCGTCATGGACGTGAACTCCGGGGCTATCCTGGGCATGGCCTCCTACCCCAACTACGACTCCAACCAGTCCGGCGTCCTCTACGAGGGGAACGAGAAGCTGAAAAGCAAGCTGGAGAAGCAGCTGGAGGAAATTGAGAAGAACCGGGACCAGTACGAGGCCCAGGACGCCGCGAAAGCCGCCGCCAGGGCGGAGGCCGGCGTGGAGGAGCCCGAGGAGGAAGTCAGTTCCTATGAGGCGGCGGTCACCAAGGCCAAGACCGACACCCTCCAGACCCAGTGGCGGAACAAGTGCGTCGACTCCACCTACGAGCCCGGCTCCACCTTCAAGCCCATCACCCTGGCGGCGGCGCTGGAGGAGGGGGTCATCAACATGAACTCCTCCTTCGACTGCTCCGGCTCCGTCATGGTCAAGGGCTGGGATAAGCCCTTCTACTGCTCCCGGCAGAGCGGCCACGGCCACCAGAGCCTGAAGCAGGCGGTGGGCAACTCCTGCAACCCGGCCTTCATCAAGATCGGCCAGACCCTGGGCACCAGCAAATTTTACGAATACCTCAAGTCCTTCGGCCTGATGGAAAAGACCAATGTGGACATGATCGGAGAGGTCCAGGGCATCTTTGCCACGGAGAAAAATTTCAGCTCCAACATCGTCTCCCTGTCCTCCTACGCCTTCGGCCAGACCTTCAACGTCACGCCCCTGGAGCTCATCCGGGCCCAGGCGGCCTGCGTCAACGGGGGCTATCTCTACGAGCCCTATGTGGTGGAGCAGGTTCTGGACAACGACGGCACCGTCCTCCGGCAGCACGAGGCCAAATGCATCCGCCAGGTGGTCAGCGAGGAGACCTCCGCCAAGGTCCGGGAGTGCCTGGAGTACGTGGTGGCGGAGGGCACCGGGAAAAACGGCCAGGTGGCGGGCTACCGCATCGGCGGCAAAACCGGCACCGCCGACAAAACCGGAACCAAAACCCCCTCCAATCCCAAGGGCGACATCGTGGTGTCCTTCATGTGCTTCGCCCCGGCGGACGATCCCCAGTACATTATGCTGATTACCATGGACACCCCCAGCCGGACCACGGGGACCTTCCCCTCCGGCGGCAACATGGTGGCCCCCACGGCCAGCCAGATCATGAGCGAGATTCTCCCCGTCCTGGGCGTGGAGCCGGACTACACCGCCGACCAGCTGGCGGGGGCCGACGCCGCCGTCCCCCACGTGGTGGGCATGGATCTGGAGAGCGCCAGAGCCAAGCTGGAAAACGCGGGCTTCACCTTCCGCACCGTGGGCAATGGGGCCGAGGTCACCGCCCAGACCCCCGAGGGCGGCGCCATTGTGCCCAACAACGCCTCCATCGTCCTGTACCTGGGCGAGGAGAAAAACAACGACCTCCGGGCCGTGCCCAATGTGATGGGCCTGACCGCCGCCGAGGCCAACCAGCGCCTGACCAACGCGGGCTTCATCATGCGGGTGGCGGGCACCACCAGCACGGACTCCGGCAACGTCAAGGCCATCTCCCAGGACCGGGAGGAGGGCACGGAGCTGGCCCCCGGCAGCGTAGTCACCGTTCGCTTCGGCGACAACTCCGTAAGAGATTAAAGCAGGTTTTGCCAGGTTTCTGGCAGGATACGCCGTATACAATGCGTTTTATTCGGTCTATAATCATCCAGAACGTAATCAACTGGATGGAGGTTTGTCAACTATGAAGCTCAGAGAATTGCTGGCGGGACTGGAGGTCCTCTCCTCCACCGCGGATATGGAGACGGAAATCACCGGCGTCAGCTACGATTCCCGGCAGGTGAAACCGGGGGACCTCTTTGTGGCCCTCAGCGGCTACACGGTGGACGGACACCGCTTTATCCCCCAGGCCATGGCCGCCGGGGCGGCGGCGGTACTGTGCCAGGTGCCGCCGGAGGGCGTGGAAACGCCCTATGTCCAGGTCCCGGATTCCCGCCGGGCTCTGGCGGTGACGGGGGCCAACTTCTTCGGCCACCCGGCGGACGCCATGACCATGGTGGGCGTCACCGGCACCAACGGGAAAACCACCACCACCTACCTTCTCAAGGCCATTCTGGAGGCACGGGGGGAAAAAGTGGGTTTAATCGGCACCAATCAGAATATGATTGGTCAGGAGGTCCTGCCCACCGAGCGGACCACCCCGGAGTCCTTCGAGCTCCAGAAGCTCTTCGCCCGGATGCGGGACGCCGGGTGCGGCTATGTGGTGATGGAGGTCTCCTCCCATGCCCTGTTCCTGGACCGGGTCTACGGCGTCCACTACAAAGCGGGCGTCTTCACCAACCTGACCCAGGACCACCTGGATTTCCATGAGACCATGGAGAACTACTGCGACGCCAAGGCCCTTTTGTTCCGAAACTGCGACGCCGGCGTGGTCAACGCCGCCGATCCGTGGACGCCCCGTCTGCTGCGGGACAGCACCTGTAAAGTATTTACCTTTTCCAGCACCGGCCCGGCGGACCTCCGGGCGGAGGATGTCGTCCTGTCGGAGGACCGCGTGGCCTTCACCACCGTGTGCCAGGGGGCGAGGGTCCCCGTCCAGGTGAATATCCCCGGCCATTTCATGGTGGACAACGCCCTGGATGTGCTGGGGGCGGCCCTGGCCCTGGGGATTCCCCTGGAGGAGAGCGCCGCCGTCCTGGCCCGGGTGCCCCACGTGAAGGGCCGGGTGGAGGTGGTGCCCACACCGGGGAAGGATTACACCGTCCTCATCGACTACGCCCACAGCCCCGACAGCCTGGTAAACGTCCTGACCACCGTCAAGGGCTTTGCCAAGGGGCGGACCATCGCCCTCTTCGGCTGCGGAGGGGACCGGGATAAGGCCAAGCGGCCCAAGATGGGCCGGGCCGCCGCAGAGATCGCGGACCTGGTGGTCGTCACCACCGACAACCCCAGGACCGAGCGCCCGGCGGACATCATCGCCGACATCCTGCCGGGCCTGGAGGGGACCGACACCCCCTGCCAGGTGGTGGAGGACCGGGTGGAGGCCATTCACTGGGCGATGGACCACGCCCGGGCGGGGGACGTGATTGTCCTCTGCGGCAAGGGCCACGAGACCTACCAGGAGGTAGGACACGAAAAGCGCCACATGGACGAACGGGAGATCGTCGCGGCGTATCTGCGCTGAGTGAAAACAGCCGCCGGGGTCTCCCCGGCGGGGAGAGGGAGAGATATGATCGTTACACTGCTGTGGGCCATGGGGGCGAGCTTCCTGCTCACCCTGGTCCTGGGAAAATTCGTCATCGCGGAGCTGAGGAAGCTCCACGCCGGGCAGGAGATTCGGAAGGAGGGTCCCTCCTGGCACGCCGGAAAGGCGGGCACGCCCACCATGGGCGGCATTATGTTCATTGTCGGGTCCGGCGCCGTCGCCTTCGTCATGGGCTGGGAGGCCATGCTGCGGGGGGAGTTCGCCCACCTGTACGTCTACCTGTTCGCCCTGATTTTCGGGCTCATCGGCTTTGTGGACGATTACCGCAAGGTCCGCCAGCACCAGAACGAGGGCCTGACGGCCAAGCAGAAGTTCATCCTCCAGCTGGCGGCCGCCGTGCTGTTCCTCAGCCTGATGCGCTATGAGGGACTGCTGACCAACACACTGTACGTCCCCTTCCTGAACGTCACCCTGGAGATCAACTGGATTCTCTACCTGGTCTTCGCCGCCTTCGTCATCGTGGGCTGTGTCAACGCGGTGAACCTCACCGACGGAATCGACGGCCAGTCCTCCAGCGTCACCTTTGTGGTGATGATTTTCTTCACCGCCGCCGCGGCTATGTGGAAGCTGATGCCCCTGGCCCTGTTCCCCGCCGCCCTGGCGGGGGGACTGGCGGCCTTCTTCTGCTACAACCACCATCCCGCCAAGGTCTTCATGGGGGACACCGGCAGCCTCTTCATGGGCGGCGCGGTGGCGGCCCTGGCCTTCGCCATGGATATGCCCCTGATCCTGATTCTGGTGGGCATCATCTACATTCTGGAGACCCTGTCCGACATCATCCAGGTGGCCTATTTCAAGGCCACCCACGGCAAGCGCTTTTTCAAGATGGCCCCTCTGCACCACCACCTGGAGCTCTCCGGGTGGAGCGAGAACAAGCTGGTGACGGTGTTTTCCGGCGTGACCATCCTGTGCTGTATTCTGGCCTGGTTCGGCATCCAGGGCCGGTATTGATTCTGAGAGCCTTGAGAGCCTGATTTGAAATTCTGAGAGGAAAGGGGGAGGCATATGGCGTCACGCGGAAGTTCGGCGGCCCGGCGGGAACCGCCCCGCAGGGAGCCCCAGCGCAGGCCCGCCCAGCAGCGGCGCAAGCCCGTCCAGTCCAAGTCCCAGCGCCGGCCCCCCCGGCAGCAGAGCGTCGTCATCCCCTTCACCGCCCCCCAGCCCCGGCCCAAGCAGCGCCGCCGCTCCATCAGCCGGGAGGAGGCCCAGCGCCGCCAGGAGCTCCGCCTGCGCCAGCAGGCGCTGGAGGCCGAGGGCAAGGAGCTGGCCAAGGGCCCTGTGGACCTGCCCTTCTGCCTTCTGGTGCTTCTGCTGATGTCCATCGGCCTTGTGATGCTCCTGTCCGCCAGCTTCCCCTCCGCCTACTACGACGATTCCACGAAAAACAACCCCGCCTACTACTTCATCCGTCAGGGCGTCTTCGCCGTCATGGGCGTGGCCGCCATGCTCTTCATCGGCAAGATCAACTACCGGCGCTTCCGGGGCGTGGCCAAGTCCCTGCTGTATGTGTCCATCTTTATGCTGGTGCTGGTCATCATCCCCCACAACCCCATCGCCCACACCGTCAAGGGCGCCACCCGCTGGCTGGGCGTGGGCGACCTGTTCAGCTTCCAGCCCTCGGAGATCGCCAAGATGGCCATCATCATCTACTTCTCCGACAGCATCTCCAAGAAAAAGGACCTGATGCGCTCCTTCCGGTACGGCATCCTGCCCTACGCCGCCGTCCTGGTGGCGACCGCGGGCCTTGTGGCCATCGAGCCCCACCTCTCCGGCGCCATTTTGATCCTGGGCGTGGGCGCGGCGCTGATGCTGGTGGGGGGCATCAACTGGGGCTGGGTCCTGGGCGCTCTGGGCGCGGCGGGGAGCCTGCTGTACTTCGCGCTGTTCATCGTGGGCTACAACACCTCCCGCATTCAATACTGGCTGAACCCCTGGGCCGACATGCAGGATAAGGGCTATCAGCTCTCCCAGAGCCTCATCACCATCGGCTCCGGCGGGCTCCTGGGCGTGGGCCTGGGAAAGAGCCGCCAGAAGTTCCGCTTCCTCCCGGAGGAGCACAACGACTTCATCTTCGCCATTATCTGCGAGGAGCTGGGCCTCATCGGGGCCAGCATCATCATGCTCCTCTTCGCGGCGCTGATTCTCCGGGGCTATTGGATCGCCCTCCACTCCCGGGACCGGTTCGGCAGCCTCCTGGTCATCGGCGTCACCACGCTGATCGCCATGCAGACCTTCCTGAACATCGGCGTGGTGACGGGTCTGCTGCCCACCACCGGCATCTCCCTGCCCTTCTTCAGCTACGGGGGCACGGCCCTGTCTATCCAGTTGGCGGAGATGGGGGTCGTGTTATCGGTATCAAGACAGATGAAACCCACAAAGGCAGGATAGAGGGGGGATATGAAATGCCGAAACCGTTACAGCGGGTCATCTTCACCTGCGGCGGAACGGCGGGGCATGTGAATCCCGCCATCGCCCTGGCGCAGCTGGCCCTGGAGAAAAACCCCGAGGCGCAGGTTTTATTCGTCGGCGCGGAACGGGGTCTGGAGAAGGACCTGATTCCCAAGGCGGGCTATGACTTCCAGACCGTCCACATCTCCAGCTTTCACCGCTCCTTCAAGCCCGCCGAAATCAAGCACAATCTCATCTCCGTGGGCAACCTCATCCGGGCCCCCGGCGAGGCGAAAGCCATCCTCCGGGCCTTCCGGCCCGACGCCGTGGTGGGCACCGGGGGCTACGCCAGCTATCCGCTGGTGAAGGCCGCCGCCAGGATGAAAATCCCCACGGCGGTCCACGAGTCCAACGCCGTCCCCGGCCTCACCACCCAGATGCTGGAAAACTACGCGGACCGCATCATGGTGGGCTTCGAGTCCTGCCGGAGGCACTACCGCCGCCCGGAAAAGGTGGTGGTCACGGGCACGCCGGTGCGGGGCGACTTCTTCTCCATGACCAAGCAGGAGGCCAAGCGGGCCCTGAACATGGACGACGGCAGGCCCCTGATCGTCTCCTTCTGGGGCTCCCTGGGGGCCTCGGGCATGAACCGCCAGATGGCGGACTTCCTGGCCCTGGAGGCGGCGAAGCAGCCCTTCTACCATATCCACGGCGCGGGAAAGCAGGGCTGTCCCATCATGCTGGAGATTCTGCGGGAGAAGGGCGTGGACCTGGGGGCCCATCCCTCCCTCCAGCTGCGGGAGTACATTTACGACATGGCCCCCGTCATGCGGGCGGCGGACCTGGTCATCTGCCGGGCCGGGGCCTCCACCATCAGCGAGCTGACGGCCCTGGGGACCCCCGCGCTGATGGTCCCCTCCCCCTACGTCACCAACAACCACCAGGAGAAAAACGCCCGTGCCCTGGAGGAGCACGGCGGCGCGGTGGTTCTGCTGGAGCCGGAGTGCTCCGGCCAGGCCCTGTTCCAGGCGGCCTGCAGCATTCTGCACGATCCCTCCCGCCTCCGGGCCATGGAGGAGTCCATGGCAATGCTCGGCATTCAGGACGCGGCGGAACGCATTTACCAGACGGTGCTGGAAATCCAGAAGTAACCAGAATTTCCCTTTGCCCATAGGATGGAGCGTTACACCATTCTTGGAGCGGAGGGACGGACATGAGCCAGTTGAGGATAAGAGGCGGCAGCCGCCTGCAAGGCGAGGCGGACATCCAGGGGGCGAAAAACAGCATCCTGCCCATCCTGGCGGCCACACTGCTGACGGCGGACCAGGTGGAGCTGCGGGGCTGTCCCCGCCTCCGGGACGTGGACGCTTCCATTCATATTCTGCGGGACCTGGGCTGCCGGGCCCGCTGGGAGGGGGAGAACACCCTCCTGGTGGACACCCGGGCCCTGGACGGGTGCGCCGTCTCAGAGCGGCTGATGCGGGAGATGCGGTCCTCCGCCATCTTCCTGGGGGCCATCCTGGCCCGGTGCGGCCAGGCGGAATTGAGCTATCCCGGCGGCTGTGAGCTGGGGCCCCGCCCCATTGACCTGCACCTCTCGGGCCTCCGGGACCTGGGGGCGGAGATCGACGACGCCGGCGGCGTCCTCCACTGCAAGGCACCCCGGCTCAAGGGCCGGGAGATTGTGCTGAGCCTGCCCTCCGTGGGGGCCACGGAAAACCTGATGCTGGCCGCCTGCGGCGCGTCCGGCGTCACCACCATCACGGGCGCCGCCCAGGAGCCGGAGATCGTGGACCTCCAGAACTTCCTATCCGCCTGCGGGGCCAGGGTCTCCGGGGCGGGAAGCTCCACGGTTTCCGTGGAGGGCGGAAGGCCCCTCCACGGCTGTACTTACACTGTGATGCCGGACCGGATCGCGGCGGCTACTTATCTCTGCGCGGCGGCCTCCGCCGGGGGGGAGATTTTCCTCCGGGGGGCCCGGGAGGAGCATTTGTCCACCGTCACCGCCGTCCTGCGGGAGGCGGGCTGCTCCATCCTCTCCGACGCGGCGGGCATCGCCTGTGCCAGCCGGGACCGCCTTTCGGCGGTCCGCCCGGTGCGCACGGCCCCCTACCCCGGCTTCCCCACCGACGCCCAGGCCATTTTGATGGCGGCTCTGCTGAAGAGCCGGGGGGCCACGGTGTTTGAGGAAAACATGTTCTCCAGCCGCTACCGCCATGTGGACGAACTCAGCCGCATGGGGGCCGACATCCGGGTCTCCGGCCGGGCGGCGGTGGTCACGGGGACGGAGCGGCTCCACGGCGCGCCGGTGCGCTGCACGGACCTCCGGGGCGGGGCGGCGCTGTGCGTGGCGGCCCTGGCGGCGGAGGGCGAGACCACCGTCCGGGAAATCGGCCACATCGACCGGGGCTATGAGGACATCGCCAGGGACCTGCGCCGCCTGGGGGCGGACATTGTCCGGTTATAAACACAAGTTCTGAAACAGAAAAAACGCGGGGGCCGCCGGGGCGGTCCCCACTGGAAGATAGAATTGGAGCGCGGCCATGGCGAGACGGAAACATACAAAGCGGCGAAGGGGACGGGGGAGCTACGGCTTTCTCTATAAGCTGCTGTCTGTTCTGGTGATCTGTACCGCCATCATCGCCGCCATGACGCTGTTTTTCCGGGTGGACAACATTGTGGTCAGCGGCCAGAAGCGCTACACGGCGGAGGAAATCCAGGCGGCCTGCGGCGTGGAGCTGGGGTCCAACATGTACCTCCTGAACAAATACGACCTGCGGCAGAACATCTGGAACCAGCTGCCCTATATTGAGGACATCCGCATCAACCGCAAGCTGCCGGACACCCTGCTCATCGAGGTCCGGGAGAGCGGGCGGCCCTTTGCCCTGGTGCAGGACGGCAGCGCCTGGCTGGTCAGCGGCAGCGGCAAAATCGTGGAGCAGCTGCCGGAGGAGGAGGCGGGCCTCTACGGCCGCATCACCGGCTGCCAGCTGCTGGCCCCTGCGGTGGGGTCCTCCCTGGCCCTGGCCACGGAGTACGCCTCCCAGCAGTCCAGCCTCCTGGCCCTTCTGCGGGCCCTGGACGACGCGGGGCTGACGGAAAACGCCGACGCCATCAGCCTGGACGAGCTGAGCTATTTGAAGATGGACTACATCGGCCGCTTCACTGTGCGGATGGACTACGGCGCCGACTATGAGTGGGAGCTGAAAAAGCTGACGGCCACCCTGGCCAAGGAGCAGATTCAAAGCAACATGACCGGCACCATCGACCTGCGGCTCAAGGGCGACGAGGTGCGCCTGATTCAGAATGTGCGCTGAGCCAGGTTTTTTTGAGAATTTGCGTCGAATGTGAATCAAGCACTTGACCTAAGCGAAAAAGTGGCTTACAATAGGATAAATAGGTAAATTGGGTCATCCCGGCCCTGCCGGGATGTTCGCACTAATGACAGCAGGAGGCAGCAGTATGGCATTTGGTTTGGAGAGCAGTCCCGATACCGTGGTGAATATCAAGGTAATCGGAGTCGGCGGCGCTGGAAATAATGTAGTAAACCGCATGGTAAGCTCCGGGACAAAGGGAGTGGACTTTGTCGCGGTCAACACGGACAAGCAGGCGCTGAACATCTCCAGCGCCGCCTATAAAATCCAGATTGGAGAGAAGCTGACCCACGGACAGGGCGCGGGCTCCGACCCGGAGGTGGGCCGCAAGTCCGCCGAGGAGAGCCGGAACCAGATTGCCAAGGCCCTGGAGGAGACGGACATGGTCTTCATCACCGCCGGCATGGGCGGCGGAACGGGCACCGGCGCGGCCCCCATCGTGGCGGAGCTGGCCAAGGAGCTGGACATCCTCACCGTGGGCGTGGTGACCAAGCCCTTCGGCTTTGAGGGACGCCGCCGGATGCAGCAGGCCGAGGGCGGCATCGAGGAGCTCAGGACCAAGGTGGACTCCCTGGTCATCATCCCCAACGAGCGCCTCAAGCACGCCACGGACCAGAAAATCACCTTTGCCAACGCCTTCGAGATCGCTGACGACGTGCTGCGCCAGGCGGTGCAGTCCATCTCCGACCTGATCCGGGACACGGGCTTCATCAACCTGGACTTCGCCGACGTGACCGCCGTCATGAAGGACGCGGGCCTCGCCCACATGGGCGTGGGCCGGGCCGCCGGAAAGGGCAAGGCCGAGGAGGCCGCCAAGATGGCCGTCTCCAGCCCCCTGCTGGAGACCAGCATCAACGGCGCCCGGGGCATTCTGATCAACGTAGCCGGTTCCCCGGACATCGGCCTGGAGGAAATCGAGCAGGCCGCCGGCCTGGTCCAGGCCGCCGTTCACCCGGACGCCAACGTCATCTTCGGCGCCACCTTTGACGAGACCCTGGACGACGAGATTCGGGTCACGGTCATCGCCACCGGCTTTGAGAAGGCCCCCGGCCAGCTGCCCAACAAGATGGTGGAGGAGCCCGAAAAGCCCGCCGAGGAGGAGACTCCCGCCGCTCCTGAGCCCCTGGGTGAGGAGGACGTGCCCAAGCCCGAAGCCCCGGAGGACGACCCCTTTGAGGCCATCTTCCAAATTTTCAATAAGAAAGACTGAGCAATTTTCATACAAAAAATGGAAGACCCTGGAGGCGTTTGCCTCCGGGGTCTTTTTGCCGCCTTGAAACTCGGGAACAGGCAGACGCCGCCATGGACGCGCTGCCGCTTTTTGCTTGTGCTGATTCTCCGTTTTCGGCAAAAGATACTCAGGCCGGAAACGGCGCTTAATAAAAGCAACGTCTGTCAAGAAAGCCCTTTTTGACAGGCCGGAAGGGGTGATTTGATTGTATGGACCTTCACGATTCGCGAGGCGGGCGCTGGGCGCCGGGGCGGCGCTGGCGCTTGCGTTTTTCCTGTGCGCCGGGGCAATGCCCGTAAAGGCGGCGGAAGCCCGCATGCTGGTCCCGGTGGGCCACACGGTGGGCATCAAGCTCTTTTCCCGGGGCGTGGTGGTGGTGAAGCTCACCGAGGGCGGCACCCCCGCCAGGGAGTGCGGCCTGCGCACCGGGGACGTAATCGTCAAATGCGGCGGCGACGCCGTAACCTCCACGGAGCAGTTCCAGTCCCTGCTGCAAAAAAGCGGCGGCAGCGCCGCCGACCTCCAGATTGACCGGGACGGCGGCCAGATGACCTTGTCGGTGGAGCCCTCCCAGAACGACCAGGGCGTCTACTGCATCGGCGCCTGGGTCCGGGACAGCATGGCGGGCATCGGCACCATGACCTATTACGACCCCGCCACCGGGGCCTTCGGCGCGCTGGGGCACGGCGTCACGGACACGGACACGGCGCTGCTGATGCCCTTTTCCAACGGCTCCATCCTGCCCTCCACCGTCAAGGCGGTGAAAAAGGGCGAGGCGGGTTCCGCCGGGGAACTCCGGGGGGACTTCGACCTGACCAGGGACCTGGGCCCGCTGTACGCCAACACGGGCAGCGGCATCTTCGGAAAGCTGGACTCCGCCCCCGAGGCGGGGACCGCCCTGCCCACCGGCACGGCCCTGCCGGGCCCGGCCACGGTTCTGGCCAACGTCCGGGGAGACGAGGTGCGGGAGTATGACATTGAGATTTTAAAGGTCGCCTCCGGCTCCTCCGGCGGGCGGGACCTGGTACTCTCCGTCACGGACCCGGCACTGCTGGAGACCACGGGAGGCATTGTACAGGGCATGAGCGGCAGTCCCATTCTGCAAAACGGCAGGCTGGTGGGAGCCGTAACCCACGTGTAAGTAAGTAAATGATACCTACAGCAACGCAGACTTCATTGCAGAGTACAGAGAGGCAGCAGCTCATTTACATATGATAGACAAATTGATGTTGCAACCCATTGTGATGCAAGGGATTGCGGCGTTTATGGTATGTAAGTGAACTTAGCGTTATATTAGTGTTTCCTCATACTAAAACTTATCCAGTTTTGAGAAGCGAGTTGTCGGAAGAACAAAGGACGCATTGATTTTAATCAATGCGTCCTTTATTTTGTCTATGCGCTTCTGACGAAGTAAGAAAAAGGAGTTTGTATATGTCTGAATACCAACTTGAAATCAGGCAGCTTGTGGACTGCCCACGCTGCCGCGTTTATAGAGAGTTTGTTCAAACCCTGATCGCTGACCGGAGCATCCGAACCAACGGAGGCTCCGGTCTTTTTTATTATACCGTCCTTTGCTCCTATGCCAACTTCCGTACCTCATACTGTCGGCTGGACGGCATCACCTATGTTATCTACCCTGGCGAGTGGGTTTGCCGTACCAGCGAACTGGCGGCTTGGTTCCGCGTCAGGTTCCAGTACAAAGCCCTGTCCATTTTGAAAGGCCTCCAAGAGCGGCATCTGATTTCATTTACACCATTGGGACATGGCAATCTGGTGAAGTACAGCATCAAAGGATGGCGAAAGCACAACACGGTCTTGGATTACAACTGTCCCTGCCAAAAGGAAAGCGGCTTTTTCTTCATGCCCATTGCCATCGCATCAGAATTGATCAGCTACGGCAAAGCGTCAGAGATGGATGTGGTACTGGATTTATGGCTTTCTGCAATCTATAAGGATGCCCAGGTGCTGGGCTCTGAGGTTGGACCTGTGGTTTATCTTCGCAATGGCACAGGGAATCCTCTCCTGAATTATTCGGATTTGGCACAGCGGTGGGGCCTCTCCCGGTCCACTGTAGGCCGGCTGCTGAACAAGCTGTCCGCTTTGGAATACCTCACTCTGATGTCCTTTCCGGGCCGTACCGGCAGCGTAATCTATCTGAACAGCTACCTTTCCACCATGTTCCAAGTGTCAGATGTCATGGTGGATAAGGATGAAGTGGCAATGTGTTTGAACATCAGGGTTCAGCTTCCAGACGCTGCCGAATCGGAGGAGAGCCACTTGGAGAATCCCGAGATTTACGTTTCGGACCAGTTGATTAGCGTTTCAAAAACGCAAGCGGGGTACTTGACGGAGAAGGTGGCGCAAATCCTTGAAACACAAGGGGTTCCCTGCTTCAACTGTCCCAAATCCACAGTTAAGTTATATCCCTTATCCAGCGACTGCACGGTAGCTGGTATAGGAGGCGCCTCAAAACCACAGATTGCGAAACTGGGGCTGACCGTCCAATGTGGAAACGATCACCCAGTTTACAGCTTTGAGCTTACATGGTCCGTGGAAAAGATGAATTTTTGAAAGGAGGTTTCGACAATGGCAAGGAAAAAGATGGAGCGCAGCGTGACGGAGGCCCCCCGCTATCATGACACCTGGAGGCTGCTAAAGAAATACAGAGATGTGGTCTGGAGCCTGGAACTGTCTGTCCAACAGGTCAGGAACCAATTTCAGATTGAATATGACTTCGCAGGACAGCTTGCAGCTCTTGGAGCAGTTTATCCCTTCGCCGTCCGATGACACATAATTGGCGCGGTTTTGGCATGAGATTGGCAGAGTTTTGCTATTGAAGCGTAAATCTCCATATGTTAGAATATATATGCTCAAAACTATAAGTAAAACTGAAAACGGTCAAGAGAGGGCGCGGAAAGCGTCTATTTTTACGCTCTTTTTTGATAAATGAAACGGCATCCAGAAGGCTGGACGCCGTTTTTCGTTTTCACCGGAAATGAAAAGGAGGCATCTGTTTGAACCGAAAGAAACCGCTCCCCCAAGGGCTGTCCAACAGGCATGTAAACTGTGGCCGCATCCTTTATATGGCCTTTCTCTGTACCTGCCTGACGGCCCTGCTCTGTCAGCCCGCCTATGCCGCCACGATTTGGGAGAAGGCCAGCGAAGTGATGAAGGACGTCTATACCCAGGTCCTTGGCATTTCCACCATCGCCGCCATCGTGACGGCGGCCGTGGCCCTGCTGATGATGAACTTCTCCCGCTCCGGCCGGACGGTGGATGAATCCAGAGCGTGGCTGAAACGCATCGTCATCACCTGGATCATCCTCAATTCCCTGGGCTTCATCATGAGCTACATTACTCCCTTCTTCACCGGCGGGCAATGGAATCCGACATAACCGGCGCGTATGGGAATTTTAGACGGCATCGTTGAGTGGATTGCGGAACAGATCATGTATGGCCTGGACTTGATTAACACATCAGTTTTGGGCGCTCTGGGCTGTGACATGAGCGTGTTCCTCCGCTACTTCCCCGCCGCTGAAACGATGTATGACAGCTTTGTTGCCCTTGCAATCGGCCTGATTCTGCTGCTCTGGATCTGGAACCTGTTCAAAAATTTTGGCTTGGGCACCGGCTCGGAGGCGGAGGACCCCATAAAGCTGAGTATCCGGTCCATTGTGTTTATCTTCCTGGCCTACTACTCGGACACGATCATAGAGACTGTGCTGGAGATTGGAGGCACTCCCTACGACTGGATATTGTCCTCATCATTGCCCAGCCTGGATTTTGGCAGCTTCAATAGTGTGCTGTTGACCATCATCGGGGTCTGCGCCAACGGCGGAGTCGCCTTGATTGTACTGATTCTTGTCCTTGTCTTGGCGTGGAATTACCTGAAGCTGCTGTGTGAAGCCGCAGAACGGTACGTGCTGTTGGGAGTCCTGGTTTTCACTGCTCCGGTGGCCTTTGCCATGGGCGCCTGTCAAAGCACATCTAACATATTCAAAAGCTGGTGCCGGATGTTCGGCGGGCAGGTATTCCTGCTGCTGATGAACGCCTGGTGCCTGCGCCTGTTTGTGAGCATGGTGGGGGCTTTTATCGCCAACCCGCTTTCGCTCTGATGGAAGGAAGTTACTATGAAGAACACAAAGAGAATCCTCACCCTGCTTTTGCTGATGGTGATGGCTGTATCTGTGCTGAGTGTTCCGGCGCTTGCCCTCACGGAGAGCGAGGTTGAGGCCCAGGTTGCCGCCTCCGGCAAAGCCGGCGTGGCGGGTAATGTGCTGATCTGGTTCCTCTGCGCTGTTGCTTTTTTGAAGGTGTCACAGAAGGTAGACAGCTTCATGGCAAGCCTTGGAGTCAATGTTGGTCATACCGGCGGTTCTCTGCTGGCGGAAGCTATGATTGCCATGCGAAGCGTAACGATGGTAGTCGGCGCCGGTCGCAAGGCCGGCGGGGGACGTGCTTCTGGCGCTGCTTCCGGGAGTACATCTAACAACTCCGGCTGGTTCTTGAAAGGCGGCTTGGCGGGTGTTGCCAGCCGGATGGTCACTAACAGCGCCATAAAAACAGCAACTACGCAGACGTCTGCCGTGAGAACAGCGCAAAGTGAGTTCCGGCAAACCGCTTCTGCCAGTACGACCGCCGCACAAGGCACCTCAGATACCCGAGTCAACAGTGATGTGCATCACAGTGGATCTACGGTCTATGCGGCAAATCATGTTTCGCCTGGTGCACCTCTCGCTGGAGCGCCGGCCCCGGAGGGTGTTATCGTCACGGGCGGAAGCCCTGCGCCGTTACCCCCGATTGAAGGTTCCCCCGATTCACTTCTTGCCGGAGCGTCGGCCCTGGAGAGCGCTGTCATTACGGGCGGCAGTCCCGCGCAGCTTCCCCTGGTTGAAAAAACACCAGCTTATGCTCCCGCGCCCCCCGGTGAAATGCCTTCTCAGGAAGGGGTTATTATAACGGGAAACGAAGCCCAGACCCTTCTGCCGCAGCCGGGCCTTGCGCCGCAGGTTGCGGATGAGCTGCCCGCTTCTGTTCCGGCAGACGCAGCACCACTCCAGGAGGGCATTATCATCACCGAGGGTAGCCCGACGGTTTATGCGCCGCAGAACTCGGAAGTAATTTCTGGCGGTGCGGGCAGTACAGTCCGGCAGGAGCAGACGGCCTTCCATCACGAGAGGCATACTGAAGGACATTCTGAACGCACTTCTCAGGCTTCCCATACTGCCACTTCCAGCACTTCCAGAGAACGGACGCAAACCAGCCGCTTTCATACAGGCGAGGCTCCCCACCTCAGCCTGGGCGGCATGGTCTTTTCCAAGTCCCTGGCGGCTGGCGGCGGCTTTGCCAACGATGTGATTGGCACGGTGGCCCGTGGCGAAGTGGCCGGCAGTATCACTGGCGATCTGGCGGCGCAGTCCCTCACTTCTTATATGGGGTATCCTGCTATTGGTGTTGGCCCGGAGGAAGCTCCCCGCTATACCAATGTAGAGATTGGACGGGGGCGTATCACAGGCACGGAAACCGTATCGGACGGTTCTGCGGTCTTGCCTTTTGCTATGTATCATGTTGACCAGTACACGGCTCCGACCGGAGACTTCACAAAGATTTTCACCGCTGACGGAACCCAATGGTACAGGCAATATGCCCAGGACGCTGTGGAGCGCAAGCCTTACAAGGCCCCGGATGATACGATAGCCTACCATGAGCGCATCGTCAAAAAACTTCCCGACCCGCCTAAGCGCAAGGATCGGATATAAGGAGGTTCTATGCGGCAAGAAGAACGGGATGTTTACATCATCCCCCCAAATTTCATTGAGGGCGGGACCTTGATGGGCGGAATGTTCCGTACCAGAAACGTGATTGAGGCCGGTATCCTGGGCGTTGTAACAGGGGTGCCGGTCTTAAAGCTGCCCTTTTCCCTCACTACCCGCATTATTATTCTGTGCCTGACTGCTCTCCCTCTGGTGCTGGTGGCCTTGATTGGCATTGGCGGCGGAAGCCTGTCCGAGTTCATTCTCCAGTTTTTCAGCTTTTTACGCAATCGCCGGACACTGGATCGCAGCAGCACGGACAGCGGGAAAAAGGGCCTGCTGCCCAGCTGGGGGCGAGGCGTACAAAAGGAAGAAGACGGAGAACAGCTCAAAAGCCGGAACCGCCTGGAAGTGGATATGAAGGGGCGAAAGATTGACCAGTTCAAAACCTTCCTGGCCCCGGAGGTGAAGCCTCTCAATCCTTTGGCGGAATACGTCCCGGTAGAGAACATCAAACATGGCGTCATTTACACCCGGGACCATCGTTATGTGAAAATCGTGGAGGTGGTGCCCGTCAACTTCCTCCTTCGCAGCGCCCAGGAGCAGAGAAGCATCATCTACTCCTTTATCAGTTACCTCAAAATCGCGCCAGTGAAGGTGCAGTTCAAGGTACTGACCAAGCGGGCGGACATTGACCGCCATGTGCGGACGGTGCGCCGGGAGCTGGAACACGAAACAGATGAACATTGCCGGGTGCTACAGGAGGACTATCTGCGACTCATTCGCCAGCTTGGTTCACGGGAGGCCGTTCTTTGGATGAAATCCCGGTCAATGAGTTCTACGCGCCATCCCAAATCGACCTGTCCCATGGACGGTACATCTTTATCGACGGCGTGTACTGCGCCTACCTGCTGATTCCCTCCAACGGCTACAAGTCCCAGGTACCCGCCGGTTGGTTGAGCCTGTTGGTGAATGCCGGTGACGGCATCGACCTGGATGTATTCCTCTCCCGCCAGCCCAAGGATCGGATGATCCGAAAGCTGGGCCAACAGCTCCGCATCAACCGAAGTAAGATTAAAGAAACCAGCGACACCAACACGGACTTTGACGACCTGGACGGCGCGATCCGAAGCGGGTATTTCCTCAAAGACGGACTTGGCAATAACGAGGACTTCTACTATCTGAATCTGCTGGTGACGATCACCGCGGCCAGCGTGGACGACTTGGAGTGGAAGTGCGCAGAGATGAAAAAGCTGCTGCTCAGTCAGGATATGGACGTGCAGACCTGTTCCTTCTGTCAGGAGCAGGCTTTTTTATCCTCCCTGCCTCTGGTCAGCCTGGAGAAGCACCTCTATGAGCGGTCCAAACGGAACGTGCTGACCCTGGGGGCGGCCAGCTGCTACCCCTTCACCAGCTATGAGATGTGCGACGACAACGGCATCCTGCTGGGGGTGAACAAGCACAACAACTCCCTGATCATCGTGGACATCTTCGATTCCCGGGTCTACAAAAACGCCAATATCGCTATCTTGGGCACCAGCGGCGCGGGCAAGAGCTTCACCATGCAGCTGATGGCGACCCGTATGCGGCGGAAGGGCATCCAGGTATTCATCGTGGCCCCGTTAAAGGGCCATGAGTTCCACCGGGCCTGTTCCAACATCGGTGGGGAGTTCATCCAAATCTCTCCCGCCTCCAAAAACTGCATCAATGTTATGGAGATCCGCAAGGTGGACAAGTCGGTGGACGAGCTGCTGGACGGCCCGGGCGTGGAGAAGTCCCTGCTGGCGGCGAAGATACAGCGGCTCCATATCTTTTTCTCCCTGCTGATCCCCGATATGACCCATGAGGAGAGGCAGCTTCTGGACGACGCCCTGATCCGCACCTATGCCAAGCTGGGCATCACCCATGAGAACAGCACCCTGAACGACCCGGCCGACCCCAGCCGCTACCGGACAATGCCGGTGCTGGGGGACTTGTACGAGGTGCTGAAGGAGTCACAGGAGACAAGGCGGCTGGCAAATATCATCAACCGGCTGGTCAACGGCTCCGCCCGCACCTTCAACCAGCCCACCAACGTGTCTCTGGACAACAAGTACACGGTGCTGGACATCTCCGAACTGACCGGCGACCTGTTGACGGTGGGAATGTTCGTGGCGCTTGATTTTGTCTGGGACAAGGCCAAAGAGAACCGCACCGAGGAAAAGGCCATTTACATTGACGAGTGCTGGCAGCTCATTGGGGCCAACAGCAACCGTCTGGCCGCCGAGTTTGTGCTGGAGATATTCAAGATCATCCGAGGCTACGGCGGCTCCGCCATCTGTGCTACCCAGGACATCAACGACTTCTTTGCCCTGGAGGACGGCAAGTATGGCAAGGGTATCATCAACAACGCCAAGACCAAAATCCTGCTGAACCTGGAGGACGAGGAGGCCCGGCGGGTCCAGTCCATTCTGCATCTGTCCGAGGCGGAGGTTATGGAGATCACCCACTTTGAGCGGGGCAGCGGCCTTATCAGCACCAACAACAATAATGTAACGGTGGAGATCAAATGCAGCCAGATGGAAAAAGAGCTGATCACCACTGACCGCCGGGAGCTTCAGGAGCTTTTGAACCGTGACGAGGACACAGAGGCTGCTGGGTAATGCGTATAACGGCGGCGGCATTGCGGCAAAGATGCGGCGTTTATACGTCTGCCCAAATGGATGCGGCAGCGATACAGCAGGAATACGCCAAAATATATCTTGCGGCTTTAATACGGCGTTTGTGCGTATAACTGTTATCGCCTGTACGTATAATCCCTGCTTTTATGCTGCTTGATTACGCCAATAATACGGCTATTTTGCGTATGGAGGCACCAATATGAAAACGAGAGAACAGATTTACGGCCAGGAGGCCGCCAGCATTCTCCGGGATATTACCATGTACCGGGTGCTGACAAAGGAACAGCTTCTCCGGCTTTATCCTGGAAAGCAGAACAAGGTCCAGAACCTTTTGTCTTTCCTGACAAAGCAGGGCCGGATTATCAACGATGGCGAATACTACGCTGCCAGCGCGGAGGCCCTGGAAGACGTTGACCGCTGGCTGCTGGCCGCTGTATGGGTCTTGCTTGACTTCATTGACCGGGTAGAGTATCACTCAACAGGTGATTTCCCTGCCAAGGTCATTTTCTTTTCCGATGGAGAAGTCTATGAGATCATCCAAGTGGAGGCTGGCAAGGAAATTCTGGTTTCACAGGTCCTTGCCGCCTATGCTGAAAATCCTTCCCGCTACCTGATAATGGTTGACAACCTGGAGCAGATTGCGGAATTGAATATTCCAAATGTCTGTGGCTTCTGTACAGTCTCCTTGGATGGGAGGTCGAATACTACCAGCGAGAATAAGAGAGAGGAGGACATATTTGAACCGAGCGATTTTATCCCAGCGTATTACTTCCATCTTGGGGGACTTGAGGCGGTTGACCAATGCGCTTTACGCCATGAACACAACCGATATTCAGCGTTATCCCGATAATTATGAGGTCCTGTCTACCGATGCGGCGCTTCGGGCGGAGAATATTGCTTGCCGGCTGCGGCATCTGATTTACTCCACCACCAATATTCAAAAGGAGGATTACCTGATTTCCGCCAGTGTGACGCAGGGCGTGGAGGTCCGGTATGAGAATGGCATACTGGAGATTCTTCTCCCCTGTCTGCTGCCAAAACGGAAGCAGCATCGCAGTACGGAGTTTCTTCTGGACCCCTTTACTGCCGCGCTTAGCCAGTTCTCCAAAAACAATCCTATGCCCAGGTTTCAGCATTGTGTTGTGTGTTTCTCCCACATCTACTGCCAGGACCTGCCGAAGCGCCGGGTTCGGGACTATGACAATCTGGAGCAAAAGCAGCTGTTGGATGTGGCAACTTCTTTTTTGCTGACAGACGGCGGCGGCCTTCTGTGTGATGCTTACAATACCACAGAGCTTGGAGAAACAGATTGTACCCGCATTTCTATCATGGATAGCTCCCGGTTTCCAGGGTGGCTGGAGGAACGGCAATCCGCCCTGCAATCCATCACGGATTTGTAGAAAACCCGGTGAAAAAGAGGGTCCCATTTCTGCGAGTTTGAAGGCCTCCCTTTCTGGACCCAAACGCTTCGACCGCAAAGCACTGGAAAGCAAGGCTTTTTTCACCATGCAGCGTTGGCGAAGATACCGAGGTTATATACACCTTCGGTAAAAAACTGCGAAAAAGGAGGGAGGCGGACATGGCTGCTGTGAGCAGAGTGATGCCATCCGATGACTCGCTGGCGGGCGTCCTGCTGACACTCACCGCTATGTCCGGCGAGTTCCCCACCGCCCAGGTGAGCCGTCTGCCCAGTACGGGAGCATATCAGGAAAAGGTCCTCAAAGCTCTTAAAGGTGACAGGCTCCTGCGTACCTACTACAAAGATGGACTGCGCGGACTGCGGTTGACAGCCGCTGCCAAAAAGCTGCTGTTGGATAGCTGGCCGGATCGGTTTCTGCCCTACCTCTCCGGGAGTTCTGAAACAAATATGTTGAAGTCAGAGGTAACTCGCCGCTTACGTCTGCATCGTCTGGCTGAGGTGTTGGTAACCATGCTCAACGCGGGAGTCTCTGTATTTCCCTGGAAAAAGCCAACGATATTCAGTCCTGTGCCGCCGACTTCTGCTCTGAACATTGAATGGCCCTCCTACTTCAGTTCTAAAGAAGTGAAAGAGTTGGGCGTCCAGGCGGTCAAGATACGCGGTTCCCGTTCAACGGGTGTTCTCTTGGCGAATGGCGTGGTTTTTGTGATCTATAACTCCGGCCCTTTTGTGATGAAGTGGGAGTATAAAGCGGAAATGCGGTTCAAAGCCCTGCTTCAAACTGAACTGTGCCAGCACCGGCTGGCTACTCAATATCAGAACTCGTCTTTAGCTGCGATAGTTTTCGGCCAGGATATGGAGCGGATGCCGCCCTTCATGGTCAGCGGCGGTGGACAGCGGGATTACTTCGTGTTAGACGGGAATTATCAGCATTTTATTTTCTGACAAATGACCACTATGGTGAAGTAATTTTGCAGCTGCTCTGTGATGAGGGACAACGAGAAATACTGAACACCATTCTTTCCGAGGACTTGGCGCCTTGCCGCCGTAGCTGGGTGGTTGAGAATGATGCGATGGATGGCGAAAGGCCGGTTCTGTTTGCGTATACCTGCGATATGCCGCGAGTTCATAGATTTGACACTGCGTTGGAGCTTCACGACAAAGCGGGGACGCTGTTCTGCTTTGACTTCCAAGAATGTGCTATGCGCCAAGTTTGTGGCGAACGAGTGAATATCCAATGTATCAACTTCGACGCATATGAGAGGAGTGTGTTTCAATCTCTCGAAAACAGATAATCAAGATTTCGATTATTGTGCTTATCGCTCTGGCCGCCCTGCTCTACGGGGGCGGCTATATTGCTCAGTTCCTCTACAACTATGACATGTGGCAGGCAGGCGGCGGAACCTTTGGCACCGCGCCCGAGATTCCCGATTCCAGCATCATCGCCTGTATTGCCGCTGTGTTTCGCTGGCCTTATGGCCTGTATGGTGTGGGCGGCTGTGTGGCTGCTCTGGGCGCTCTGATTTTCATGGTCATGCGAATGGGTTACAGCGAAACCGGCGAGTACGACCGAGAGAGGAACCTGATATATTCAACGAAAGGCACCTATGGTACGGCGGGCTTCATGTCCAAAAAGGAGCTGAAAGGTGTGTTGGACCTGGTGCCTAACATCCGAAAGCACCACGGCATTATCCTTGGAGAGATAGATGGTGATATAATCTGCGTCCCTGAAAAGACACGATTTAATGGCAATCTGGCGGTGTACGGTGCAAGCGGCTCTAAGAAAACCAGGGCTTTCTGTGTCAATATGATTCTGCAAAGCGCCGCCCGGAAATCCTCCCTGGTTATTTGTGATCCAAAGAGCGAGCTCTATGAAAAGACCAGCGCCTACCTCCGAGACCAAGGCTACACTGTGAAGGTTTTCAATCTAGTGACGCCTGCGGCTTCTGACTCATGGAACTGTCTTTCAGAAATTGAGGGTCAGGAGCTGATGGCCCAACTCATCTGCGATGTCATCATCAAAAATACAGGAAGCGATCGAGGCGACCACTTTTGGGACAACGCCGAATTAAATCTGTTGAAGGCGCTGGTACTCTATGTGGAGCGTAGCTATCCTCTGGAAAAGCGTAATATTGGAGAGGTCTACCAGCTTCTTGCCATGAGCAGTGAAAAGGAGCTGAACGCCTTGTTCGATGTACTCCCCGTCACACACCCTGCCAAAGCCCCTTTCAGCATTTTCAAGCAATCCTCAGAGAGTGTCCGGGGTGGCGTGATTATCGGTTTGGGTTCCCGACTCCAGGTATTCCAAAACCAGGACATTCGCAACATCACCGGCCACGATGAGATAGATCTGGAGCTGCCGGGTAAACAGCCCTGTGCCTATTACTGCATTACCAGCGACCAGGACAGCACTTTTGATTTCCTGTCTTCGCTGTTTTTGTCGTTTGTCTTCATCAAGCTAGATAGTGTCGTCAATGTTTTTGTCGTTTGTCTTCATCAAGCTAGATAGTGTCGTCAATAAACAAGGAGCCAAATAGCAATACAGCGGATTTGGACG
>CAJUJW010000028.1 GCA_910586735.1 uncultured Oscillibacter sp.
GGTCGGCGTCGGGGTCGGAGCCCAGGATGAAGTCCGCGCCCTCCTTCTTGGCCAGGTCCACGGCCAGGTAAAAGCCCTCCGGATTCTCCGGGTTGGGGGAGACCACCGTGGGGAAGTCCCCGTCGATGACCATCTGCTCGGGGACGCAAAGGAGGTGCTTGACGCCCAGGCGTCTCAGGGCCTCGGGGATCAGCTTGTGGCCGGTGCCGTGGAAGGGGGTGTAGACCATTTTGAAGCTGCCAGCCACCTTGGCCACGGTCTCGGCGTCGTTGACCTGGGCCATGACGTGGGAAAGGAATTTCTCGTCGGTCTCGGCCCCCAGGACCTCGACGATTCCGGCCTTGACGGCCTCGTCATAGTCCATGCGCTTGATGTCGGTGAAGATGTCGATTTCTCCCAGGCGCTTGGCGATGGCGTCGGCGTGGTGGGGGGGCAGCTGGGCGCCGTCCTGCCAGTAAACCTTGTATCCGTTGTACTCCTTGGGGTTGTGGCTGGCGGTGACATTAATGCCCGCCTGGCAGTGGTACTCCCGGACGGCGAAGCTCAGCTCGGGAGTGGGGCGGAGGGACTCGAAGATGCGCACATGGATGCCGTTGGCGGCGCAGACCTCGGCGGCGGCCCGGGCGAACTCCATGGAGTGGTTCCGGCAGTCCATGCAGATGGCCACGCCGCGCTGTTTGCCCTCCTCGCCCTCGGCGCAGATCACGTCGGCGAAGCCCTGGGTGGCCCAGCGGATGACGTGGATGTTCATGTTGTGGAGACCTGTGTACATGGTGCCACGGAGGCCGGCGGTGCCGAATTCCAGGGGGCCGTAGAACCGGGCTTCGATCTCCTTTGGGTCGTTTTTGATGGCCTCCAGTTCCTCCTTTTCCGCCTGGCTGAGGGCGGGGCTGGCCAGCCATTTCTCATATTCCTTCATGAAGTCCATAGCGATGCTCCTCCTTTGATAAACGCTGCCTCTTTTTGATGGATTCTGACAACGTTTGATTCCTTGCAGCCGGCAAAATTATCCATGCCGCACAAAAATATTATAAGAGAATCTGGGGGCGATGTCAAGAAGCGTGTTCTATTGGAAAAAGGGCGGACCCACACAGATCCGCCCCTACGGAATAAAACTGCGAATGAGTCATCCGCTTGAGTTAAATGTATTTCCTAATAATCGTACCGGCGCTGCTGGGTCTCGCTGGAAAAATCGATCTTTTTAATCTCCTTGGCCCAGTCGTTGGGCTTTTCAAGCACATCGAATTTGACGGCCGGTTCCGACTGGCCGATGCGGTAGAGCTTGATTTCACACAGGAAAAAGGTCTTTGATTTCTCTGAGTCTGCTCAGACTCACCATGCTCCACACCTCCCTTTTTTATTTTATCATATTGATGAAATGATTTCAAGGAAGGGGGTTTCTTCTCCCCCGAAAGGGGGAGCATCAGTATCCCCCTATGTTTAAAACACACTGCTTATTATTAGAATATGTATTGCCATCCTTCCCCTTTTCTGCTATAATACATAAATGTTATTTTATGCCCGCGTATCCGCGCGGATAAAAAGAGAGGTGCTTCCTGTTTGAACTCCGTCACCGACATCTGGGAAAATGTCCTGCGTCAGCTCCGGGGGACGCTCTCCGAGACTACCATCGCCACCTGGTTTGATGAGCTGCGCATTGTGGATATCAAGGGCAGCGTCTGCTACCTCCACTGCGCCAGCGATTTTAAAAGGGGCTACCTGGAGTCCCTCTTTCTGGACAACATCAAGGCCGCCCTGCGGGATATCTTTTCCATCGACTTCGAGGTTAGAATTCTGGACGACACCGGGCTTCTGGAGTTCCAGGGGGGGCCCGCGCCGAAGAGACAGGCGGACCGCTTTACCTACGCGGAATTTACCTTTGAGAACTTCGTGGTGGGCCCCTCCAACAAGCTGGCTCACGCCGCTTCCATGGCCGTGGCCGAGCACCCCGCCCAGAACTACAACCCCCTCCTCATTTACGGGGACTCGGGACTGGGGAAGACCCATCTGCTTTACGCCATCGCCAACGTGATCCGGCGGAACGACCCGGCGGCCAAAATCGCCTATGTCAAGGGGGACGAGTTCGTCAACGAGTTCATCGAGCTGGTCCGTTCCGGCCGGGGCAGCGAGTTCCGGGCCAAGTACCGGGAGGCCGATCTGCTGCTGGTGGACGACGTGCAGTTCGTGGCGGGAAAAGAACAGGTGCAGAATGAGTTTTTCCACACCTTCAACACCCTCTACGAGTCCGGGCGGCAGATTGTGCTGACCTCCGACCGGCCCCCCTCTGAGATGACCCTCTTGGACGACCGGCTGCGGACCCGCTTTGAGTGGGGCCTGCTGGCGGACGTGACGCCGCCGGACTTCGAGACCCGGCTGGCCATTATCAAGAACAAGGCGGCATTGCTGGGCATGGACCTGCCGGACAAGATCGCCGTCATGATCGCCCAGAAGGTCACGGCCAACGTCCGGCAGCTGGAGGGCACGGTGAACAAGGTCCTGGCCTACAAGGAGCTTTTGGACCGGGACGCCGACGAGGTCACGGTCAACCGGGCCATGCAGGATATTCTGAAGGGCAGCAACGAGTACATTCCAACGCCCGAGGGCATTCTGGCCTACGTCAGCCGGTACTACCAGCTGGAGGAATCCGTGGTGCGGGGACAGCAGCGGGTCCGCTCCGCCGTGGAGGCCCGGCAGATTGCCATGTACCTGATTCGGGTCATGACCAATCTGTCCCAGGACAACATCGGCCAGCTCTTCGACAACCGGGACCACTCCACCGTCATCCACTCCATCCGCCAGGTGGAGCAGAAGATGAAAAAGGACCCGGCCTTTGCCGAGATGGTGAAGGAGCTGAAAACCAACATCACCGCCCGGCACTGAGGCCCGGGATTTCCACAAGGTCTTGTGGAAAAGGAAAACTTTTTTGTGGATAACCGGGGCCTCGACAAAAGCCGTGGAAAGGCGTCCGGTTTTTCAACAGGAGGTGTGGAGGCGGAAAGCCTTGCGGTTCCTAGGCTTTCGCCCCTTTTCCACATTTCCGGCCCTCTACGTCTACTGTTACTAAATATCTATTTTTTCTTTCTTTAAAAAGAGCGCCCAGGCGCAAGGAGGTTTCCAATATGAAATTCACCTGTGAAAAAGCCCTGCTTCAAAACGCCATCGCCGTGACGGGCCGGGCCGTGGCACAAAAGAGCTCCATTCCCGCCCTGGAGGGCCTGCTCCTGCGGGCCGGGGAGGAGGGACTGACCGTCTCCGGCTACAACATGCAGACCGGCATCCGGGCCAGGGTCTCCGCCGGCGTGGAGGAGCCCGGCGAGATTGTGCTGAACGCCCGGCTCTTCGGGGACATCATCCGCCGCATGCCCGACGACATTGTCACCTTCACCGCCGGGGAAAAACTCCAGGTCCGCCTCCTCTGCGGCGACGCGGACTTTGACATCCCCGGCCTCTCCGCCGCCGACTACCCGGACCTGCCAGAGGTGGAGGACGAGTACGCCGTCTGCCTCCAGAGGAAGACCCTCCGGGCTATGATTGAGGAGGTGGCCTTTGCCGTCTCCACCAACGAGAGCCGCCCGGTTCACACCGGCGTCCTCTTTGAGATTGGCGAGGGGGGGCTGACTATGGCCGCCGTGGACGGGTTCCGCCTGGCGGTGCGGAAGGAGCCCCTGGAGAAGCTGGAGGGGGGCGCCTTCTCCTTCGTGGCCCCCGGCGCGGCGCTGAACGAGGTCAAGAGCATCTGCGGCGACGTGGAGGACCTGGCGGAAATCACCCTGGGCAAGCGGCACATTCTCTTTACCGCCGGGGAGGTGGAGCTGATCTGCCGCCGGTTGGAGGGGGAGTTCTTGGATTACCGGAACGCCATCCCCAAAAAGAACCCCATTGCCGTCACGGCGGAGACCAAGGCCCTCATTGAGAGCATCGACCGGGTGTCCGTGGTCATCTCCGACAAGCTGAAAAGCCCCGTGCGCTGCCGGTTCGAGGAGGGGCGGGTCCTCCTGTCCGCCAAGACCGGAAACGGCGAGGCCAAGGATGTTTGCCGCCTGGAGGGAGACGGCGAGGGGCTGGAGATTGGATTCAACAACCGCTATTTGATGGAGGCTCTGCGCTATGCCCCGGCGGACACCGTGCGGGTGGAGCTGAACACCGGCGTGTCCCCGGCCATCATTGTGCCTACGGATGGGAAGGACAACTTCCTTTATATGGTACTGCCGGTACGGTTGAAGAACGCTGATTGAGGCGGGGACCGCTATGAGACAAGTTACGATTACTACGGAGTTTATCAAGCTCCAGGACCTTTTGAAATTCGCGGGGCTGGTGGAGACCGGCGGCGAGGCCAAGGAGCGTATTCAGGCCGGGGAGGCCCTGGTGAACGGTGAGGTCTGCGCCCAGCGGGGGAAGAAGATTCGTCCTGGGGATCAGGTCCGCTTCAACGGCGAGACCCTGACGGTAAAGTATGCGGATTGACCGGCTGGAGCTGGAGGGCTTTCGGAACTATGTCCGGGAGGAGGCGGACTTCGACCCCCGGTGCAACGTCGTCTGCGGCGAGAACGCCCAGGGGAAAACCAATCTCCTGGAGGCCCTGGTCTACCTTTCCAGGGGGAAGTCCCCCAGGGCCCGGACGGACCGGGAGATGATCGGATTCCAGGAGGACTCCGCCCGGCTGGAGGCCCTGGTGTGCGCCAGAGAGCGGGAGTTTAAGATGCGGGCGGACCTCTTCCGGGGCCGGCGGCGGAAAATCACCGTGAACCAGGTGCCCGTGAAAACCAACGCCGCCCTGGGGGACGTGTACCACACCGTGCTGTTTCAGCCTGAGGACTTGTATTTGATTCGGGAGGGGGCCGCCGCCCGGCGGCGCTTTATGGACACGGCCCTCTGTCAGCTTCGGCCCCGGTACGCCGCGGCCCTGGCGGGCTATGAGCGGGCCAGGGAGCAGAAGACCCGGATTCTCCGGGACTGGAACCAGTATCCCGGCCTGCTGGAGACCCTGCCGGAGTTCAGCCAGCAGATGGTCCGTCTGGGGGCGGTTTTAATCCGCTACCGGCACCGCTTTTCCCTCCGCCTGGCGGAGGCCGCCGCCGTCCACCATCGGGAGTGTTCCGGCGGAAGGGAAGCCCTGTCTGTCCGGTATCAGACGGTCTCCTCCGTTGAGGACCCCGGCGGGTCAGAGTCCGTTTTGGCGGAGGCCCTCCGGCGGCATATGGACTCCCACTATGAGGCGGAGCTGGCCTCCCGCCTGTGCCTCTCCGGGCCCCACAAGGACGACCTCCTGGTTTCCATCGACGGCCGGGACGCCAAGCAGTACGCCTCCCAGGGCCAGACCCGGACCGCCGCCCTGGCCCTGAAGCTGGCGGAACGGGAGATTTACCAGAACGCGGCGGGGGAATACCCTGTCCTTTTGCTGGACGACGTGCTCTCCGAGCTGGACCCCAGGCGGCAGGAGTTTGTCCTGAACCGCATCGCGGGGGGGCAGGTTTTTATTACCTGCTGTGAGGAGGACCGGCTGCCCAACCTGTTGGGGGGCAAGGTGTTTCACGTGGAACGGGGGAGGATTTCGTGATGAGGAAAAAGGATAAAATCATCAATGTCGTTCTCGTACTGCTGGCGGTTTGGGCCTGTCTGGAGCTGACCCATTGGGGGGACACGCGGATCAGCCGCCTGTCCGACAACACCGAGGCCATCCTCCGCCGGGAACCCGCTGTGCGGATTACGGAGGAGGAGCGGGACTTGATGGAGGACTTGCTGCTGTGCTCCCCGGCGCGGGAGGCGGCGGAGAGCGGGGAGAATGTGGACATCATTCCCGCCGAGTGCCCGGAGGTAGCCGGATTGCTGGAGGAGCGCCTGGGAAAGGAGGGCGTGGACACGTCCTTTTTCTCCGTGCGTCCCGTGGAGGGCGGTACAGAGGTAATTTGGAGCCGGGACTGGATGGGAAAGGAACAGGTCTCCCTCAGCAGAGTGGTGCGGGAGAACGGGATTTCCTACTTCAAGTTCAGCTTCAAGGGGGGCCTTCTGGGGACCCGGATTATGTATGAGAACTGGGACAACGAGAGGGTCCATAAGTCGATGGCGCATCACGACTGGTTCTCCTGGCTGCGTTTCTGAGGGAGGAAGTTTATGTATCTGCACCTGGGACAAAACGAAATCATTCCCGAGCGCCGGGTCATCGGTATCTTCGACCTGGACAATTGCAGCTATGAGAAGCGGACGCGGGACTATCTGGCCGCCGCCGAGAAGGAGGGAGTGGTCCTGGACATCGCCGGGGGGAATCTGCCCCGGTCTTTTGTGGTGGCGGACCACCCGTATCACCGCCAGATTGTGTATTTAAGCCAGCTGAGCGCCGCCGCTTTGCGGAAGCGGGCGGAGAGCGGGAAGCTGGAGTGAAAAGGGGGAACCTTATGACAGTGCTTGCGAATCTTTTGCTCAGCCTGAACAACCTGCTGTCCTTCTATGCCTATCCGATTGGCTGTTTCGACATCAGCCCCATCGCCGGAGTGTGGGCGGCGGGGTGCTTCCTGCTGGGGGCGGCGGTCCACAGCTTCCTGCTCTGGAGGAGGAAGAGGGCCGCCTGGTTCCCGGACCTGTGCGCCTTTGGGGTTGTGGCGCCGTTTCTGCTGGTCTTCCTGTCGGACGCGCTGGACAGGGTGATTGATGGAAGGACACACTATATCCCGCTGATTCACAACAACCCGCTGATTCGCAGCAACCTGGGTTTCTACCTGATTATTTTCAGCGCGGCGGTGTTTTACGTCCTGCTGGGCACGGTGCTGGCCTGGGTTATCTGGCGGATATTTGGCCGGAGGAGGACCGCTTGATGGGACAGCCTATGCGGCCTTGACGGGAAGTATTCCATGAGATTATCTGGAGCGGAGAAAGGCGTGATAGACGGCTCCACCCCTCTATCCCGGCTTTTTCCGCTCTGAGGAATGTAAAGGAGAAGTTTATGGCAGACAACGAAATTTTGAATTCCACCGCTGTGGACGCGGGAAACGAGTACGACGCCTCGGAAATTCAGGTCCTGGAGGGCCTGGAGGCCGTGCGGAAGCGGCCCGGCATGTATATCGGCTCCACCTCCGCCTCCGGCCTGCACCACCTGGTGTATGAAATCGTGGACAACGCCATCGATGAGGCCCTGGCGGGCTTCTGCACGGAGATTCTGGTCCAGATCAACGAGGGGGACACCATCACGGTGGTTGACAACGGCCGGGGCATCCCCGTGGACATCCAGGCCCAGACGGGCAAGCCCGCCCTGGAGGTGGTGTACACCATCCTCCACGCCGGCGGCAAGTTCGGCGGCGGGGGCTATAAAGTCTCCGGCGGCCTCCACGGCGTGGGCGCCTCGGTGGTCAACGCCCTTTCCGAGTGGCTGGAGGTCCAGGTCCACAAAAACGGCGAGATTTACGAGATGAAGTTCTCCAGGGGCCAGATTACCCAGGAGATGACCGTGGTGGGGAAGACGGACCGCACCGGCACCACCGTCACCTTCAAGCCGGACCCGGAGATGTTCGAGGACACGGTTTATAACTACGAGATCCTCCACACCCGCATGAGAGAGGAGGCTTTCCTCAACGCGGGACTGCGGATTAATACCGTGGACCTGCGGCCTGGGAAGGAACAGCGGGACTCCATGTGCTACGAGGGGGGTATCCGGGAGTTCGTCACCTGGCTGAACAAGAGCAAGGACGCCCTCCACCCCGGCGTCATCTACATGTCCGGGCAGAAGGACGACTCCGTGGCCGAGGTGGCCCTCCAGTACAACGACGGGTACAATGAAACCATCCTGTCCTTTGCCAACAACGTCCACACCCCCGAGGGGGGCATGCACGAGGAGGGCTTCAAGCGGGCCTTGACCACCGTGCTGAACAGCTACGGGCGGAAAATCAAAATGCTGAAGGACGACGAGAAGGTCTCCGGCGAGGACTGCCGGGAGGGCCTCACCTGCGTCATCTCCGTGAAGCTCACCGACGCCCAGTTTGAGGGCCAGACCAAGGCCAAGCTGGGCAACAGCGAAATTCGGACCCTGGTGAACAACATCGTGGCCGATAAGCTGGACACCTATCTGGAGGAGAACCCCCAGGTGGGCCGCATGATTCTGGACAAAGCCCTGACCGCCAGCCGGGCCAGGGAGGCCGCCAAGAAGGCCAGAGAGTCCATCCGCCGGAAGACGGCCCTCAGCGGAGCGGCCATGCCCGACAAGCTGCGGGACTGCAACGAGAACAACCCCGAGCTGACCGAAATCTATATCGTCGAGGGAGACTCCGCCGGAGGCTCCGCCACCCAGGGCCGGGACTCCCGGTTCCAGGCCATCCTGCCCCTGTGGGGTAAGATGCTGAACGTGGAGAAGGCCCGGGCCGACAAGGTCTATGGAAACGACAAGCTCCAGCCGGTCATCACCGCCCTGGGGGCGGGCATCGGGGACGAGTTCGACGCCAACAAGCTGCGGTATCACAAGGTCATCATCATGGCGGACGCCGACGTGGACGGGTCCCACATTCGGACCCTGCTTCTGACCTTCTTCTTCCGCTTCATGCGGCCGCTCATTGAGCAGGGCTATGTGTACTCCGCCGTGCCGCCCCTCTTCAAGCTGACCCGGGGCAAGGTGACGCGGGTGGCCTATGACGAGCCGGAACGGGACAGAATTTCCGCCGAGCTTCGGGCGGGGAACCCCAACGCCAAGGTGGAGATCAGCCGCTTCAAGGGCCTGGGCGAGATGAACCCCCACGAGCTGTGGGAGACCACCATGGACCCGGCCACCCGGACCCTGCGGAGGATTACCCTGGACGACGCCGTGAAGGCCGACGAGACCTTTACCATTCTCATGGGGGAGAAGGTGGAACCGCGGAAGGAGTTCATTGAGAAGAACGCCAAGTATGTGGTGAATCTGGACTATTGAGGAGGCGGCTATGAAACGAATTGCGAGCATGCTTTTGCTGATGGCCCTGGCGCTGACCGGCTGCGGCGGCGTCTCGAAGGAGGAGTACGAGACCGGTACGCTTCTCAACCCCGAGGCAGCGTTTTTTATGTATCCCTCTCTTTATATCTCCAACTTCCGCCCGGCGGAGGAAAGCGACTGCGGGCTGGATTCCGTCCACCTGGCGTACGAAGCGTGTGAAACCTGATTTAAGGAAAGGCTGGGTAACAGCAGATGAGTAAGAAACCCCAATACGACCCCGAGGAAATCCGCTTCCCGGACCAGAAGATTGTGGAGTCCCCCCTGGTGCCGGAGATGGAAAAGTCCTATATCGACTACGCCATGAGCGTCATTGTGGGCCGGGCCCTGCCCGACGTGCGGGACGGCCTCAAGCCCGTACACAGGCGGATTCTCTACGCCATGTACGAGGACAACCTGACCTATGACCACGCCTTCCGCAAGTGCGCCACCGCCGTGGGCGACGTGCTGGGCCGGTATCACCCCCACGGGGACGCCAGCGTCTACGACGCCCTGGTCCGCCTGGCCCAGGATTTCTCCATGCGCTATATGCTCATTGACGGACACGGCAACTTCGGTTCCGTGGACGGCGATCCCCCGGCGGCCTACCGGTACACCGAGGCCAGGCTGGCCCGCATCTCCGACGAGATGCTGCGGGAGATTGAGAAGGACACCGTGGACTGGGACCCCAACTTCGACGAAACCAGGAAGGAGCCCAAGGTGCTGCCCTCCCGGTTCCCGAACCTGCTGGTGAACGGGTCCAGCGGCATCGCCGTGGGCATGGCCACCAACATCCCGCCCCACAATCTGCGGGAGGTGATAGGGGCCGTCATCTGCGTGCTGGACGACCCGGAGGCCACCCTGACGGACCTGATGCAGCACATTCAAGGCCCGGACTTTCCCACCAAGGGCATCATCATGGGCCGGGCGGGCATCCGGGCGGCCTACGCCACTGGCCGGGGCCGGGTGACGATTCGGGCAAGGCACGAGTTTGAGGAGTTCGGCCAGAACCGGATTCGCATCATCATTACGGAAATCCCCTATCAGGTCAACAAGCGGATGCTGATTAAAAACATGGCGGACCAGGTGGAGGACAGGCGGCTGGAGGGCATCTCCAACATCCAGGACGAGTCCGACCGGAACGGCATGCGCATTGTCATCGAGCTGAAGCGGGACGCCAATCCCCAGGTGGTGCTGAACCGCCTCTTTGCCCAGACTCAGCTCCAGACCACCTTTGCCATCAACATGCTGGCTCTGGTGGAGGTGAACGGCAAGCTCCAGCCCAAGATTCTTGGCCTGCGGCACATCCTGGACGAGTACATTGCCCACCAGGAGAGCGTCATCACCCGCCGGACCCGGTATGACCTGCGGAAGGCCCAGGAGCGGGCCCACCTGCTGGAGGGATTGCTGATTGCCCAGGATCACATTGACGAGGTTATCAAGGTCATCCGCAGCAGCTATGATAACGCCAAAGAAAACCTCATGACCCGCTTCGGCCTGGACGACGTACAGGCCCAGGCCATCTGCGATATGCGGATGATCTCCCTCCAAGGCTTAAACCGGGAGAAGCTGGAAAACGAGTACAAGGAGCTGGAAGAGCGCATTGCCTGGTTCCAGAAAATCCTCTCCGACGAGACCCTGGTCCGCCAGATTCTCAAGGAGGAGCTCACTGCCATCGCTGATAAATACGGCGACGAGCGGGTAACGGAAATCCAGGACGTGGAGGACGAGATCGACATCGAGGACCTCATTGAGGAAGAGCAATGCGTCTTCACCCTGACCCAGGCGGGATATATCAAGCGGACCCCCGTCAGCGAGTACGCCGCCCAGTCCAAGGGCGGCATGGGGAAGAAGGGCATCACCACCCGGGAGGAGGACGCCGTGGCGGACGTGTTCACCGCCTCCACCCACGACTATATCCTCTTCTTCACGGACACCGGAAAGGTCTACCGGAAGAAGGGCTACCAGATTCCCGTCTCCGGCAAGACGGCCAAGGGAACCAACATCGTCAACATCCTCCAGGTGGAGCAGGGGGAGCGGGTCCAGGCCATGGTCCATACCCGGTCCATTGAGGACGACGGCCGCTTCCTCTTCATGGTCACCCGGAACGGCGTGGTGAAGCGCCTGCCGGCCAATAGCCTGAAAAACCTCCGCAACAACGGCATCCGGGCCCTGACCCTGGAGGAGGGCGACAAGCTGATCTCCGTCCGGGAGACCGACGGGGAGAAAAACATTCTCATCGCCACCCACGACGGGCAGGCCGTCTGCTTCGACGAGCGGGATGTCCGGCCCACCGGGCGGACCTCCATGGGCGTCCGGGGCATCCGCCTGCGGCAGGGCGACTACGTGGTGGGCGCGGCCAGGGCCATTCCCGGAAAGGCCGTGCTGTCCATCACGGAAAAGGGCTATGGCAAGCGGACGGCGGTGGAGGAGTACCGGATCACCAACCGGGGCGGCCTTGGCATCAAGAACTATATGGTGACGGAAAAAACCGGCCCCATTGTGGACATCAAGGTGGTCGACGGGTCCGAGGACCTGCTGCTGGTGACGGAGGCGGGCATCCTCATCCGCACGCCGGTGGAGGCCATCAAGCAGTGCGGCCGGGCCACCCAGGGCGTCATCGTCATGCGGTTCAAGGAGGAGGGCGACCGGGTGATCTCCATGGCTCTGGCGGAGAGGGAGAACGCGGAAATCCCGAATGAGGAAACCCGACAGGCGATAGAAAACGCAGGAAATGGCATTGGATTAAAAGGGCCATTTAATAGTGTTGATGAGGTAATGAAAGATTTGGAATCTGATGAAGATTAAGTGATACCTTTACCTCAATATGTAAAAAGAATGAGAGCGAAAGCTCTCATTCTTTAAACTCAAACAGCTTATAAAGCGGAATATTCAATGCCCCTGCAATATCAATTAAAGTATCCAGACTACAGGAGCTGGCGGCGGTTTCTATCCGCTGAATATAATTTCGGCTGACTCCCGTTTCTCCGCATGCGTCGGCTAACTGCTCCTGCGTCAGGCGCTGTTCCTTCCGGTAGTGCAGGATATTTAACCCTATTTGAATCCATTTTTTATGATGGCGAATATCCATAGAACCATCTCAATGAATATTTTACCTGTTTAGCAAAAGAAGTTTAGCAAATAAACTATTTGTAAATACAAACAGATTATATGTATAATGTCATTATTGCAGAGGCAAAGAATTTGAGAGACCGGCTTTTTAAAAAACTGCTGAGAAGATTTAAGAAGGAGAAAAGAATGAAAACCGTCACCATCTACACCGACGGGGCCTGCTCGGGGAACCCTGGGCCCGGGGGCTGGGGGGCCATCCTCATGTACGGGGAGCACAAAAAGGAGCTCTCCGGCGGCGAGGCCCGGACCACCAACAACCGCATGGAGCTCACCGCCGTCATTCAGGCCCTGCGCTGCCTCAAGGAGCCCTGCGCCGTGGAGCTGTGGTCCGATTCCAAGTACATCATCGACGCCCTGGAAAAGGGCTGGGCCGCGGGCTGGCGGAGGAGGGGCTGGATCAAGTCCGACAAAAAGCCCGCCCTGAACCCGGACCTGTGGGAACAGCTGCTGGACCTGCTGGAGGTCCACGACCTCCGCTGCCACTGGGTGAAGGGCCACGCCGAGAACGAGTTCAACAACCGCTGCGACGAGCTGGCCGTGGCGGAGAGCCGGAGGTTCAAGTGAATTCCAATCATTCACAAACTGTTTACACCCGACTCATAATTTCGCAAAAACTTTCGGGTACAGTAAGAATCAGCAAAGGGTACTCCCAGCCCGATGCGTTTTCTCCCTCCTAAAATAAACACACACGAAAAACGGACCGCTTCGGCGGTCCGTTTTTCGTCTCCCCCTTAAAATTTTCCAGCGCCCTGCCGATATCGTATTTGTAAGGGATTACAAATTTCAAACGTGAGGGAGCACGGCAGAAAAAGGAAGCGCGAAGCATGAACAGCGGAGTCAATTACATCGTCAACAACACGGGCATCCCCTCCTCGGAGTGGGAGAAGTACAAGCCGGCGGGGGTGAACCCGGACGGACCCTCGGTGGATTTCTCGGACCTGCTCTCCGGCGAGAAGGGGGAGATTGTCTCCAAGCTCACCGACGGGGCCAGGAGGACCTTGCAGCGGCTGAAGGTCAACCCCAATTCCATTTCCAAGATGGAGTGGATGGACCTGATGCACGAGCTGAACGCCATGGGGGCCATCAGCGACACGGATTATACCTGGACGCGGGTAGATTTCCATTTTGTGCCTTTGGGGGATAAAGAGAATCCGTTTCCGCTGTCGAAGGACATGCGGGAGACGCTGCTGAGCGGCGGTAGCCAGTGGTCGGGAAATCCCTTGAACCACCTGGACCAGTGGGCCTTTTCCCTGAAAAAATGGGGCACGGAGCTGTCCTGGGAGCGGAATTTCGACGGGAGTCCCAAATACAAGGACCTCTCCCCGATTTACGATCAGGCCTCCGCCTGCGGACGGGTGTCCAACCTCATCAAGGGCCTGCTGGCGGCGGACCTGTTTGCCTCCAGGTAAAAGGGCTTTTCTTCGGGAACAGGCGGGACGGCATTGCCGTCCCGCTTTTTCCATGCCCCTTGATAAACCCGGACAAACAGTATAGAATAGACCTGTCAAAAAATCCATATAGGAGGTATGGAATATGAGAGATGGATTCATCAGCGTCGCCTGCGGCGCACCCAAACTCCGCCTGGCGGACTGCGCCTATAACGCCGAGCAGACCTTTCAGCTGATGCGCTCTGCCGAGAAGGCGGGGGTCAAGGTCCTGGTCCTGCCGGAACTGGGCCTGACCGGCTACACCTGCGGGGACCTCTTCTATCAGGACGCCCTCCTCCGGGAGGCCGAGGAGGCCCTGTACACCGTGCTGGCCGCCACCAGGAACCTGGAGGTAGTGACTGCGGTTGGCATGCCCCTGCGGGTCCACAACAGTCTGTATAACTGCGCTGTGATTATACAAAAGGGAAAAATTCTTGGGGTGGTGCCTAAAACCCACCTGCCCAATTACGGGGAGTTTTACGAAAAGCGCTGGTTCGCCCCGGCGCCGGAGGAGCCGGAGAGCCTGCCCCTGCTGGGGCGGGAGTTTGTCACCTTCGGGGCGGGGCAGGTGTTCCGGTGCGAGAACGTCCCCGGATTGACCCTGGGCTTTGAGATCTGCGAGGACCTCTGGTCCCCGGCGGCCCCCTCCGTCCAGATGGCGAAAGACGGGGCCTCCGTCATCTGCAACCTCTCCGCCAGCAACGACGTGGTGGGCAAGGATGCCTACCGCCGCCAGCTGGTGACCATGCAGAGCGCCAAGCTGTTGTGCGGCTACGTCTACGCCAGCGCCGGGGCGGGGGAGTCCACCGCCGATCTGGTCTTCGGGGCCCATCAGCTCATTGCCGAGAACGGGACCCTGCTGGCCGAGCGGCGCTTTGAGGGGGGACTGCTGATCTCCGAGATCGACGTGCAGCGCCTGGCCTATGAGCGCCGCCGGACCCAGGCCCTGGGGGAGGGCGCGGGAAGCGACGGCTGCGAGGAGACCTTCACCCTGACGGAAAGCAGGACCAAGCTCACCCGCCACGTGGCCCCCATGCCCTTCGTCCCCGAGGGGAAGGAGGACCGGGACGAGCGCTGCCGGGAGATTCTTCTGCTGGCCTCCCTGGGCCTCAGGCGGCGGCTGGAGCACACGGGGGCCAAAACCTGTGTGGTGGGCCTCTCCGGGGGGCTGGATTCCACCCTGGCCATTTTGATTACGGGCCTGGCCATGAAGATGATGGACCGGCCTCTGTCGGACATCATCGCCGTCACCATGCCCTGCTTCGGCACCACGGACCGGACGAGGAACAACGCCGTTCTGCTGGCGGAACAGATGGGGGCGAGCCTCCGGACTGTGGACATCACCGCCTCTGTCCGCAGCCACTTCCGGGACATTGGCCACGACCCGGAGGACCACTCCGTCACCTATGAGAACGCCCAGGCCAGGGAGCGGACCCAGGTCCTCATGGACATCGCCAACGAAAACGGCGGGCTGGTCATCGGCACCGGGGACCTCAGCGAGCTGGCCCTGGGCTGGTGTACCTACAACGGGGACCACATGAGCATGTACGGGGTCAACGCCTCCATCCCCAAGACCCTGGTGCGGCATCTGGTGGGCTACCTCTCCAGGGACGGGGAGGAGCCCGAGCTCCACGACGTGCTGGAGGACATCCTGGACACCCCCGTGTCCCCGGAACTGCTGCCCGCCGTGAAGGGGGAGATCAGCCAGCGGACCGAGGACCTGGTGGGGCCCTATGAGCTTCACGACTTCTTCCTGTACTACGTGGTCCGCTGGGGCTTCGCGCCGGGGAAGGTCTTCCGCCTGGCCCAGCACGCCCTGGGGCGGAAGTACAGCCGGGAGGTCATTTTGAAGTGGCTGAAATCCTTCTACCGCCGCTTCTTCTCCCAGCAGTTCAAGCGGGACTGCCTGCCGGACGGCCCCAAGATCGGCACCGTGTCCCTGTCTCCTCGGGGTGATTGGAGAATGCCCTCCGACGCTCAGGCGGCTGTGTGGGTAGCGGAAGCGGAGAGCCTGACATGAAAAGATGGTTTCTGTTAACCCTGGCCCTGGTCCTGCTCCTCACGGCCTGCGGGGGGAAGACGGTGCCCCCGCCGCCGGAGGAGGAGAACGCGCCTCCGGCAGATGCGCCCCCGCCCATGCCGGAGGCCCCGGCGAAGCCGGTGGACCCCGAGGAGGCCGCCCTTCAGGCCCTTCTCAATGGGCTGAGCCTGGAGGAGAAGGTGGGGCAGCTGTTCTTTGTCAAGGTCCCGGCGGAGAACGCCCTGGAGGACGTGACCGCCTACCACCTGGGGGGCTACCTCCTGTTCAGCAAGGACACCAAGGACCTGACGGCCAACGAGCTGATTCAGAAAATCGCCTCCTGGCAGGCGGAGACGGCGGATTCCGGCATCCCCCTGCTCATCGGCGCGGACGAGGAGGGGGGCACCACCGCCCGGATCAGCTCCAACCCCCACATACGAAGCAAGCGCTTCTCCAGCCCCGGCAAGCTCTGGCGGCAGGGAGAGCTGGAGGCCGTGAAAGAGGAGGCCAGGGAGAAGGCTATCCTCCTGAAAGCCATCGGGGTCAACGTCAATCTGGCCCCCGTGGCGGACGTGTCCACCAACCCGGCGGACTTCATGTACGACCGGACCACCGGCGGGGACGAGACAACGGCCGCCGCCTTTGTCGGCGCCGTGCTGGAGGTCCAGACCCGGTACGGCCTGGGCAGCGTCATGAAGCACTTCCCCGGCTACGGGAACAACCGGGACACCCACAACGGCGCGGCCGTGGACGAGCGCAGTCTGGACACCTTCTGGAATCAGGATTTCGTCCCCTTCCAGTCGGGCATTGACTTTGGAAACCGCCACCCCCTGGGGCCCGCCGTGCTGGTGAGCCACAACATCGTGAAGTGCATGGACCCCGATCTCCCAGCGTCCCTGTCCCCGGAGGTCCACCGGGTTCTCCGGGATGAGCTGGGCTTTGACGGCGTGGTCATGACCGACGATCTGGCCATGGGGGCCGTGTCGGCCTACGCGGCGGATGGGAACGCGGCGGTGATGTCCCTCCAGGCGGGGAACGACCTGGTGGTGACCACGGACTACCGCGCCCAGATTCCCAGGGTGATTGCCGCCGTGGAGGAGGGGGAGCTGCCCGAGAGCGTCATTGATACCGCCTGCCTTCGGGTCCTGCGGTGGAAGCTGGAGCTGGGCCTGCTGGAGCTGACGGAGGAGGGGAAGCTGGTTTCGACGGTGATTCCCTGGGGCTGAGGAGGAGATTTTGATGAGGAGGAGATTCTGGAGGAGGGCCGCGCCGCTGTTCCTGCTGGCGGCGGTTCTGCTGGCGGGCCTGCGCGGTCAAGGGCGATTTGACCTGGGGGGAAAATTGACAGTGAGGACGGCTGCTTTTCTTTCGACTACTCGGTGCCGGATATCTGCCGCGTCCTGATGGTGACGAAATCCGGGGAGACCTTCATTTCACTGCCCTTTGAGCGGCAGGCCCTCCAGTCCTCCGTCACGGTGGACTGGGAGTTAAAGACCGTCAGCACCCCGCCCCTTTGGCGGGGGTATGCCGCCCAGTTCCTGGCGACGTTCCTGCCCACGCTGGCCATAGAAGGGCTGCTGTTCCTGCTGTTCCGGCTGTGGTCCAAGCGAAACGCCCTGGTGTTCCTGGCGGCGAATGTTCTGACCCAAGGGGGCCTGACCCTCTGGACCAGTCTGCGGATCGTCCGCTGGGGGACGCAGGATATTGTGATGTACACTTCCTTGTTCCCCCCGCTTACCAGAATCCAACTTTTCCTTGAGCAATTTTTCTATGTGGCGGACTGGATATCCCCCCGGCTGCTCCCGGCGGAGCTTGTCATCCTCCTGGCAGAGGCGGCGCTGTACATGTGGCTGTTCCGGGACTGCTCCAAAAAGCGGGCGGCCCTCTACGCCCTGGCGGCAAACCTCTGCTCCTTCCTGCTGGGGCTGTACCTGGCGGAACCGGTCTGGAAACTTGTGGTAAGAACGTTGATATAAAGAAAGGCGAGTGGAAACATGGAAACCCAAAAGCTCTACTATCAGGACCCCTTCCTCCGGGAGTTCACCGCCGGGGTCCTCTCCTGCGAACCCGCCGGGGACGCCTGGAAGGTGGTCCTGGACCGGACGGCCTTTTACCCCGAGGGGGGCGGCCAGCCCGCGGACCACGGCGTTTTGAAAACCCCTGCCGGGGAGGTCCCCGTCACCGACGTTCACGAGCGGGACGGCGTGGTGATCCACACCTGCGCCGCCCCGGTGGAGGCCGGGATGGCGGTCGCCGGAGTCCTGGACTGGGACCGGCGCTTTGACCACATGCAGCAGCACTCGGGAGAGCACATCATCAGCGGCGTCCTCTGCCGCCTCTATCACTGCGACAACGTGGGCTTCCACCTGGGGGCGGAGACCGTCACCATCGACTACAATGCGGATATCTCCTGGGAACAGGCCCTGGAGGCGGAACGCCTGGCCAACCAGGCCGTCTGGACGGACCGGGAGGTGGAAATCACCTACCCCGACCCCCAGGCGCTGGCGGCCCTGGAGTACCGAAGCAAGAAGGAGCTGGCGGGCCGGGTGCGCATTGTGGAGTTTCCGGAGGCAGACCGCTGCGCCTGCTGCGGCACCCACGTTCTCCGGGCGGGGCAGGTGGGCCTTATTAAGGTCCTCTCCTGCCAGAAGTTCCGGGAGGGCGTCCGCTTGGAGATTCTCTGCGGGGCCAGGGCCCTGCGGTATCTCTCCGGCACCTATGACCAGGCCAGGGCCGCGGGCCAGCGCCTCAGCGTGAAGCCCCTGGAGGTTTACGGGGCGGTGGAGCGGCTGGAGGAGGAGCTCTCCGCCGCCAAGGCCCGGATTGCCGGCCTGGAGCAGACGGCCTTTGCCGCTATCGCCGCCGAACAGGCGGGGCGGGGGGACGTGGTGCTGTTCCAGTCCCCCATGCGGCCGGACAGCCTCCGCCGCCTGGCGGACGCCGTGGGGAAGTCCTGCGGGGGTCTGGCCGCCGTGTTCTCCGGGGAGGGGGAGAAGTGGAGCTACGCCCTGGTCCGGGCGGACGGGGCGGACATCTCCCCCCTGGTGAAGGAGCTGAATCAAACCCTCCGGGGCCGGGGCGGAGGCCGGAACGGCTTTGCCCAGGGCAGCGTGCCGGCGGGCCGGGAGGCCGTCGAGGAATTTTTCAAGAGGTGAGCGGATGAAATACGTACTGGCCCAGTGGGACCACGACCTGGACGACGAGCCCTGTCTGATCTACTCCGAGCTGGACGGCAGCCGCCGGGAGACCCGGCGGGTGGAGTTCTACCGGAACGGCATCACCTTCTCCTACGGGGCCGAGCGGGGAAACGAGGGGGCCCTGTCCCCGGACCCCTTCCCGGAGGACCTCCGGGACCTCCAGCCGCCGGAAGGGGAGGAGGGGGATTTTTCCGCCCGTGAGATTTCCCCGGCGCTGTTCTATGAGATCTGGAACCAGGCCCAGGAGCGGCCCGACGGGTTTATGGGCATGTTCTTCTGAGGCGGGAGGGGGACAAGTACCGGGACCGGTGGGAGCCGGTTTCCCCGGAGACCGGGGGGAACAAGCTGCTGTGGATGATTGGGGAAATCGGGGAAGTGATTGACATCGTGAAAAAGCACGGCGGCCCCCGGGTCTCCGCGCCGACCCGGCCCTGAGAGAGGCGCTGGCGAATGGCCGGGCGGCGCTCCTCCGGGAGCGCGGAGGGCGAAGAAGAGGGGCGGACACACAGGTCCGCCCCTCTTCTTCGTCTATTGATAGGACACCTTATAGGGGCGGACCTATGTGTCCGCCCTTTTCCGTTGCCCTCACGCCCCCGGAGGCAGGTTCATCTCCTCCGTAATATACCGCTTCCCGTACACGGCGTCGTAGACCACCGCGTCCCGCAGCTCCAGCAGTTCCAGCGCTTCCGGGCTCAGGCCCGCCTCCTCGCGGGAGAAGCTAGCCCGGCCCTGGCCGTCCACGAAATACAGGTCCGTCTGGGTCAGACAGACCTCGCTTACCTTTTCCAGCAGTCCCCAGTACCGGGAGACCGGCGTCCCCATCAGCTCCAGCAGCTGGGGGCCCAGGGCGGTGATGCTGCTGTCCCGCCGGGTGCCCGCCAGGCCGTCCAGCAGGGCCGGGTCGTTGGCCCAGATGAGGTAGTCCGTGGAGTACAGGTCGTTGATCTGCTCCGGGGTCCAGCTCTGGGTGTCATTCTCCGGGCACAGCCCTAAGAGGGTGTACACCGTGTCCCCGCCGGGCATGAAGAGGTTGGGCCGGTGGTCCCCGAAGAAGACCACGATGGTGGGCTCGCCGCAGGTCCTCAAGTAGTCCGTCAGCTCTCCCAGGGCCTGGTCCGCCCTGGTGACGCCCTCCAGCATGACCCGGATAATGTCCCGCTGGGCCGGGGTGAAGTCCGGGGCCACCAGGGGAATCTGGCACTGGTAGTTGAACTTCTCCGGCTCAAAGGGCTGGTGGTTCTCCATGGTGATGCCGAAGAGGAAAGCCCGCTTCCCGCTCTCGTTCACCGCCTTCATCCGCTCCAGCATGCCCTGGAAAAAGTACCCGTCCCGCATGTAGAACCCGCCGTAGGCCCCGCCGGGCCGGTCAATTCCCATTTGTTGAATATCGTCAGAAAAATACAGTTTGTTGAAGCCCAGCAGGGGATAGGTCACGGTTCGATTATACAAAGTGTTATCATAGGCGTGTAACATTTCGGCGTTGTAATCACCGGAACGGGTGATCTGTTCCGCCAGGGCGTCGAAGCGCTCATAGACCTCGCTGTCCTGAAAACAGATATTGGTCCCCGGAGGCAGGTCCAGGCTGTTGATCCCGTAGAGCATGGACATCTCGATGTAGCCGGTGCCGTAGCCCAGGTAGTGGCTGTGGAAAGCGCCGCTGACGCTCTCGGCCTCCAGGGCGTGGAAATTCTCCAGGGGGTCCCCCTCGTACTGGAGGACCGGCAGGCGCTGGAGGTCGTAAAAGGACTCGGAGAGGATGAAGAGGACGTTGGGCTTTTCCTCCGGCTCCTCCCTGGGCTCCAGGAGCTGGTCGATCCGCGCCAGCACCTCCAGCATGTAGTCCTGGTCGTAGCCCTCCGGCGGCGTCTTGGGCTGGGGGAAAGCGTCCCGCCAGAGGCTGAGGGTCAGGCCGTGGAGGCTGTGATTCTCCGCCGGGTCCATGCGGGTGTAGAAGTCCACCCCCAGCCAGCCCCCCACGGTCCGTGTCCCCGTCCCGGTGAGGAGTACCCCCGCCAGAGTCAGGGAGAGCAGGCCGGTCCGCCCCCGGCCGGCCCCCTCCAGGGCGGTGAGCCGACCGGTGAGGAGGAGGACCAGCACGCAGAACCCCAGGGCCGCCGCCGCCAGATAGAAGTCTTCCGGCGGCGTCAGGTCCCCCGCCAGGCCCGCCACGTTTCCCGCCGCCCCGGCCAGGCCGAAGTCCGACAGCTCCAGCGGGGTGCCGTTGATGGCGTTTTTGAAGTAGTCCACCAGGGCCAGAATCAGCCCCACGGCCCCCACGGGCAGCGCGGCCAGCCAAAGCCGCCCCGTCAGCGCCCCCAGGACCGCCACGGGCACGGCCCAGAGGAGCGCGGTCATGGCCAGATGGCCGGGGTAGTCCGCCGCCCACTCCAGCACGCCGGGCAGGGTGCCGATGGAAATCCACTGCATGGCGGCGGTGATAGCCAGCCCCATGGAGAGGGAGGCGGAGAAGAAGAGGCAGAGCCGGAGCCAGGGGGGCCCCAGGGGCCTTTTTTTCTTGTTAGTGAGAGTCAGTTTTTTCATGCCAAAAATATCCAGGGGCCGTGGGGATCCCCACGGCCCCGCAGGTTCAATTAATACGCCAGCTTCTCGGTGAGGTAGCTCTTCAGCTGGTCAATAGGAATGCGGACCTGGGCCATGGAGTCCCGCTCCCGGACAGTGACGCAGTTGTCTCCCGCTTTTTCCGCGTCGCCCACGGTGTCGAAGTCCACGGTGACGCAGTAGGGGGTGCCGATCTCGTCCTCCCGGCGGTAGCGCTTGCCGATGGAGCCGGTCTCGTCGAAGTCCACCATCCAGTCCTTGCTGAGTTCCTGCTGAATCTCCTGGGCCTTGGCGCTGAGCTTTTTGCTCAGGGGCAGCACCGCCACCTTGAAGGGAGCGATGGCCGGGTGGAAGCGCATGACGGTGCGCACGTCGTTTTTCGTCTCGTCCACCACTTCCTCGTCGTAGGCTTCCACGAGGAGGGCCAGGGTCATGCGGTCCGCGCCCAGAGAGGGCTCGATGACGTAGGGCACGTAATGCTCGTTCTTCTCCTGGTCGAAGTAGGTGAGGTCCTGGCCGGAGAATTTCTGGTGCTGGCTCAGGTCGTAGTCCGTCCGGTCCGCCACGCCCCAGAGCTCGCCCCAGCCGAAGGGGAAGAGGTACTCGAAGTCGGTGGTCGCCTTGGAGTAGAAGGCCAGCTCCTCAGGCTCGTGGTCCCGGAGACGGAGGTTCTCCTCCTTGATGTGCAGGCCGATGAGCCAGTCGTGGCAGTAGGTGCGCCAATACTGGAACCACTCCAGGTCGGTGTCGGGCTTGCAGAAGAACTCCAGCTCCATCTGCTCAAACTCCCGGATGCGGAAGATGAAGTTGCCCGGCGTGATTTCGTTGCGGAAGCTCTTGCCCACCTGGCACACGCCGAAGGGGAGTTTCCGCCGGGTGGTCCGCTGAATGGCGGGGAAGTTGACGAAGATGCCCTGGGCGGTCTCGGGCCGGAGGTAGACCTCGTTGGCGGAGTCCTCGGTGACGCCCTGGTGAGTCTTGAACATCAGGTTGAAGCGGCGGATGTCGGTGAAGTCGTGCTTGCCGCAGCCGGGGCAGGGGACCTGCTTCTCCCGGATGAAGGCCACCAGGTCCTCCTGGGTCATGGCCTCCACGTTGACATCCAAGTTGTTCTCCTGGACGTAGCCCTCCACCAGCTTGTCGGCCCGGTGGCGCATTTTGCAGGCCTTGCAGTCAATGAGGGGGTCGTTGAAGGTGGACACGTGGCCGGAGGCCACCCACACCTGGGGGTTCATGAGGATGGCGGCGTCGAGACCCACGTTGTAGGGGTTCTCCTGGACGAACTTTTTCCACCAGGCCCGCTTGACGTTGTTTTTCAGCTCCACGCCCAGGGGGCCGTAGTCCCAGCTGTTGGCCAGGCCGCCGTAGATCTCGCTGCCGGGGAAGACGAAGCCCCGGCCCTTGCAGAGGGCGACGATTTTTTCCATGGTCTTCTGCTTGTTGTCCATAGTGCGATCTCTCCTTCAAAAATAAAATGCCCCGAGCCGAAGCTCAGGGCGAACTTACACGGTCCGCGGTTCCACCTGAATTTCCCCCGTCTCCGGGGGACGCTCTGCCCGGTAACGGCGGGGGTCCGGCGGGGCATTGCCTCCCCGCGGCGCGGAAAGGGGCGCCAAGCAATCTCCCTCCCGGGAGGGCTCGCACCAAAACGCCCTCTCTCTTCGCCGGGATGGGGGAGGCTCCTCCCCTTTGTGGCCTTTGAACTTTCGTCACTGTATCATGTTTTGGGGGAGTTGTCAAGGGCCCTCTCTTTTTCTTTTTGAGGAAGCTGGAACCACGCCGGCGGCACCAGCAGCGGCAGGCACCCATAGATGCCTGAAATTCCCCACCGCCTCACGCACCACCAGCCCCAGGCGGCCCCCAGGTGGAAGCACACCAAGGTCCCGCCGTAAAACCGCAGCTTCCGCAATTGCTCCGCCTCCCGGCCGAAGAGGTACTCCGCCGCCCCCTCGGTGAACTGCCGCAGGTTGTTGGTGGAGAAAATCGTGGCGCAGCTGTACCCCGCCGCCTGGGTGTAGGCCACCCACTGGACCGCCGTGGCGAAGAGCATGGGGTACAGGGCCAGAATGGGGTCCGTCTCCTCCGGGATGAGGGCCAGGACCAGGCAGGCCGCCAGGTCGATGGCGATGGAGGTCCAGCGGAGCCGGTCCATGCGGCCGGTCCGCCGGAACAGCACCGCCAGGACGATGCCGGCGATGTAACACACAATCCCCCCCAGCCGGACCAGGGCGGAACCCCAGCTCCCGTCCAGCCCGGCCACCACCAGATAGAGGAGGTTGGAGGTCTCGGAGGAGCCGAAGGTCCCGCCCCGGGTCAGCAGGGCGTAAACCCCGAAGAAGCCGCCCACCGCCGCCATGGCGTGGTGGACCCGGGTCTCCTGACGGGGGGTCATTTACTCCTCCGGTTTCACCAGGGCGATGTGCAGCTCGTCCAGCTGCTTTTGAGTCACCTCGCTGGGGGCGCTCATCATTACGTCCATGGCGTTTTTGTTCATGGGGAAGGGGATGATCTCCCGAATGGAGTCCTCGCCCGCCAGCAGCATGACCATCCGGTCCACGCCGGGGGCGATGCCCGCGTGTGGGGGCGCACCGTAGGTGAAGGCATTGTACATGGCGGGAAATTTGGCCTTTACATCCTCCTCGCCCAGCCGCACCAGCTCAAAGGCCTTCACCATGATCTCCGGGTCATGGTTCCGCACCGCGCCGGAGCTCAGTTCCACGCCGTTGCACACCAGGTCGTACTGGTCTGCCCGAATGTCCAGGGGGTCCAGCTTGCCCTGCTCCGCCAGCAGCAGGGGTTCCAGTCCGCCATTGGGCATGGAGAACGGATTGTGGCAGAACTCCAGCTCCCCGGATTCTTCGCCGATCTCGTACATGGGGAAATCCACAATCCAGCAGAAGGCGTACTGTTCACGGTCCATGTGTCCCGGCACCGCCGCCCCCAGGGTCTTTACCAGCACGCCCGCGGTCTTCCAGGCGGCGGTCTGCTTCCCGGCGGCCAGGGCCACGAAGTCGTTGGGCTTCAGGTTCAGGGCGGAGATCACTTCATCCCTGATGGGCTGGACGAACTTGGCGATGCCGCCCACGATCTCGCCGTTTTCGTCCAGGCGGAACCAGTAGGGCTTTCCGCCGGAGACCACTTCCACCTCCGCCAGGGTCTTGTCAATGAACTTCCGAGTCTCGTGGAAATCGCTGACCACCACGGCCTTGATGGTAAGAACGCCCTCGGAGGCCTGCCGTTCCCTGGTGTCGAAGGGCCCGAAGCCGCAGTCATAGAGGGCGGCGGGAGCGTCCTTCACCCGCAGGTCAATGCGCAGATCCGGCTTGTCGGTGCCGAAGTTCTCCATGGCATCCAGATAGGTAATGCGCTGGAAGGGAGCGGAGCTGGCCCGGTTATACGTTCCGTACCTGGCAAAGATGGGGGGCAGCACGTCTTCGATAACGGCGAATACGTCCTCCTCGGAGGCGAAGGCCATTTCCATATCCAGCTGGTAGAACTCGCCAGGGGAGCGGTCCGCCCGGGCGTCCTCGTCCCGGAAGCAGGGGGCGATCTGGAAATAGCGGTCAAAGCCGGAGGTCATCAGCAGCTGCTTGAACTGCTGAGGGGCCTGGGGCAGGGCGTAGAACTTGCCGGGGTGATTCCGGGCGGGCACCAGATAGTCCCGGGCCCCTTCGGGGGAGGAGGCGGTGAGAATGGGGGTGGTGATTTCCAGGAAGCCGTGGTCCGTCATGGCCTTGCGCAGGGCGGAGACCACCTGGCAGCGGAGGACGATGTTCTCCTTTACCGCCGGGTTCCGCAGGTCCAGGTAACGGTATTTCAGCCGCTGGCTCTCGTCGGCCTCCCGGCTGCGGTTCACCTGGAAGGGCAGCTCATTGTGGCGGCAGCGGCCCAGGACCTCCACCTTCTCCGGGACCACCTCGATGTCGCCGGTGGGGAGCTTGGGGTTCTTGCTGGCCCGTTCCCGGACGGCGCCCTCCACGGAGATGGTGGACTCCTTGTTGATGGCCTTGAACTGGGCCACCATCTCCGGGGTTTCGGCCACAATCTGGGTGGTGCCGTAGAAGTCCCGGAGGACGACGAAGGCCAGCTCGGAGCCCACCTCCCGGATGTTCTCCATCCAGCCGGAGAGCTTGACGGCCTTCCCCGCGTCGGCAGCGCGAAGCTCGCCGCAGGTGTGGGTGCGGTTCTGTGTCATTGTTGTTACTTCCTTTCCCGTTTAACGGTGAATTTAAAAATACAAAGAGGAATTAATAATAAGTTTATTACAATCAGTAATCTATCTGCCGGGACAGCTCCCAGAGGTAAGCCCCCAGTTCCCGGCGGCCAGGGTCAGATTGCCGTGGAGCACGGCGGGGAAATTGGACTGGGGGCAGACGGAAATCATCAGGCAGCCCGGCGTCTTGCCGCCCATCAGGCCGTAAACGTCCAGGGGCCGGGCGTACCAGAGGGCCCAGAGAGCCAGCAGGACCAGGAGGCCCCGGACACCCCCTTTTTGTGCTTCTCCCAAAATGCCTTCATGGCCTCACTCCCGAATGACTGTTCCCTGGTTCCGGGCGTCCAGCCCCGCCTTGATGCGGTAAATGGTCGCCTTGGCGTCCAGCTTGGTCTGTTCCCCGGTGGCCATGTCCTTGCAGGCCACCACCCCGGCGCTGATCTCATCGTCCCCCAGGAAGATGACGTAGGGGATGCCCAGCTTGTCCGCGTAGGAAATCTTCTGCTTGAATTTCTTCTCCTCGCAGTGGAGCTGCGCCCGGACGCCGCTGGCCCGCAGGGCTGTGGCCAGGGCGATGGCGGCGCCCAGGTCCTCCGTCATGGGCAGAATCAGCACGTCCGCCGGGGCGGTGTTCAGCTCCGGGTTCAGCATGCCCTGTTCCCCCAGAACGTAAAACAGCCGGGTCAGCCCAATGGAGATACCCACTCCAGGGAGTTTTTTTTCTGTATAATATTCCGCTAAGTTATCATACCGGCCGCCGGAACACACGGACCCGATTTCCGGGTGGTCCTCCAGCACGGTCTCGTAGACGGTGCCGGTGTAGTAGTCCAGCCCCCGGGCGATGGTGAGGTCCACCTGGAAGTTCTCCGCCGGTACGCCGAAGTCCCCCAGGTATTTTACCACGGTCCGCAGTTCCTCCGCGCCCTGGTCAAAGGTCTCGTCCCGGCCCCGGCGGGACTCCAGGGCGTAGAGGATTTCCTCGGTGCCGCCGGTGATGGAGATGAAGTCCAGAATCTCCTGGGCCTGCTCCTGGCCGGCGCCCAGGTCCCCGGTGAGGATGGCCTTCACCTTTTCCGGGCCGATTTTCTCCAGCTTGTCCACGGCGCGCATGATGTCCCCGGCCTTGTCCGTGAGGCCCAGGGAGGCGTAGAACCCGTTGAGGATCTTCCGGTTGTTCACCCGGATGCGGAAGCGCCGGAGGCCCAGGGCGGAGAAGGTTTTGTAGATGATGGCGGGAATCTCCGCCTCGTTGAGGATGGAGAGCTTCCCGTCCCCAATCACGTCGATGTCCGCCTGGTAGAACTCCCGGAAGCGGCCCCGCTGGGCCCGCTCGCCCCGGTAGACCTTGCCGATCTGGAAGCGGCGGAAGGGGAAGGTCAGGTCGTTGTAGTGGAGGGCCACGTACTTGGCCAGGGGGACGGTGAGGTCAAAGCGGAGGGAGAGGTCCGCGTCCCCCTTCTGGAAGCGGTAGATCTGCTTTTCGGTCTCGCCGCCGCCCTTGGCCAGGAGGACCTCGCTGGACTCGATGACGGGGGTGTCCAGGGGGGTGAAGCCATAGAGGCTGTAGGTCTCCCGGAGAATTTCCATGACGCGCTCCATCTGCCGCTGGGGGGCGGGGAGGAGCTCCATGAAGCCGGACAGGGTCCGGGGGGTTTGTTTCGCCATAATACTGCTCCTTTCCAAAAGTGGGGGGTCAAAAAGAGCGCTGTCCTCCCAAACGGTTTTGGGACGATAGCGCTCATCGCTTCGTGGTGCCACCCAAATTCAAGACCCCGGCGGGGGGTCTCCTTTGCGCCTCCTGGTACGGGGAGGGGGCCGTGGGCGTTTCCGCCCCCGCTCGGCCGCTGTCCTTCCTCCTGGCCAGCCGGGTCCCTTTCAGCGGAGGGGACCCTCTCTGTGGGCGTGACGGGTTGGAGTACTGCTGCGGCGTCGTCGCGGTTAATCGCTGTGATTATATGCGCTTTTGGGGGAAATGTCAAGGGGGACCGGCGGAGGGGGCCGCCGAGGGCGGCGGCCCCTACGGGATGTCCTGCCGATAGGAGGCGGTAGACCAACCAGCCCCGCCCCGGCTGGGGCGGCTTCAAGCGCCCCGCCTGCCAAGGCGTGTAAAGCCCCCTTACGGGGGGGGGGGGGAAGCCCCTCCCCGCCCGCAAGGGCGAGCACAGACCTCCCCCTTATGCCAGGGGCCGTGAAGTCGAAGGATTGACAATGAGCCGCCAGTCCAAATCACCCCGGGCAAGGCCCAGAACCAGCATCTCCGCCGTGGCGATATTGCTGGCAAAGGGCACCCGGTTCTGGTCGCAGAGACGGGAGATGTAGGAGATGTCGTCGGCGCGCTCCTCGTTGGCGGGGTCGTTGAAGAAGAGGACCAGGTCGAACTCGTTGTAGGAGATGCGGGCCCCAATCTGCTGGCTTCCGCCGTGGGCGTAGGTGAGGAAGCAGTGTACGTCCAGTCCGGTGGCGTCAGCCACCATGTGGCCGGTGGTGTTGGTGGCGTAGAGCTGATGCCGGGCCAGGATGCCGGCGTAGGCGGTGCAGAACTGGACCATCAGCTCCTTTTTGTTGTCGTGGGCCATTAGGGCGATGTTCATGTGGTACTCCTTTCTATCTCCACCCCCGGCCTGGGCCGGAGCGCGTCTTTCGTTATCGTATCCGCAGCAGGGATACCCGCTGCCCCTCCAGGCGCTTGGCGATGTTGCGGTAGGCCGCCGCCGCGCCCTGGCTGCTGCTCAGCAGAAGGGGAACGCCCTTGTTCAGGGAGAGGGGGAGGCCGTCGTCCTCGGGGATGACCCCGATGAGGGGCAGGCCCGCCCGGTCGATGGCGTCGTCTATGGTGGCGTGCATGCTGCGGAGCATTTTCTTCCGCACCCGGTTCACCACCAGGTGCAGCCGCCCGGTGGGGAAGCGGTTCAGCTCCATCACCGTGTGCTGGGCGTCCCGGAGGGAGGAGGCGTCCGCCGTGGCCACCACCACGGCCCGGTCGGCGGCGCAGGCGGCCAGCTGAAAGCCGCTGCCCAGGCCCGCCGGCGCGTCCAAAAAGCAATAGTCAAAGCGCTCCCTGGCCGCCTGGAGCAGAGCGGTCATCTCCGCCTCCGACACGGGCCGCCCCCGGCTTCGGGTGGGGGCCGTCAGCAGGAAGAGCCCCGGAATGTCCGGGTGCTCCACCGCCGCCGTGTCCAGAGAACAGCGCTCCTGGGCCACGTCGGTGAAGTCCATAATGGCCCGGTCCGTCAGGCCCAGGGCCAGGTCCAGGTTCCGCAGGGCCACGTCGCAGTCCACGCACAGCACCTTCCTGCCGGACTGCGCCAGGGCGGACCCCACCCCGGCGGTAAAGGAGGTCTTTCCCGTCCCCCCCTTGCCGGAGACGACGGCAACACATTGTCCCGCCATGGAACTGCCTCCTTTCAACTGAGGTTACACCTCTTCTTATTATAACGGATTCTTCTTTATTTTTGCAAATGTTCTGGGATATTTTTTCTGCGTTTCACAAATTTTAGTGATAATTACCAGCCGGTGCCGGATATTTGTGCCGGAAATACCATAATCGATAGGTTTTTCCAGCTTTCCGCCCAAAAGGCTTACGGCCCTTCCGGCGGCGCTGAGCTCCTCGCCGCTGTCCACGGACTTCATGGCCAGGAACTGTCCCCCCACCTTTACCAGGGGGAGGCACAGCTCCGCCAGCACCGGCAGGGCCGCCACCGCCCGGCTCACCGCGATGTCGAAGGTCTCCCGGCGTTCCGCGGCGAAGACTTCCGCTCGCTCATGAACGCATTCCACGTCGTCCAGGTCCAGGCCGCCGCAGACCTCCCGGAGGAAGTCCACCCGCTTGCGCTGGGCGTCCAGCAGGGTCAGATGGATGGAGGGCTCGACAATCCGCAGGGGCAGGCCGGGGAAGCCCGCCCCGGTGCCCACGTCCACCACGGCCTTGCCCCGGAAGTCCGCCAGGGTCAGCAGGGCGGCGCTGTCCAGGAAGTGGAGCCGGGCCACGTCAAGAGGGTCCGTGATGGCGGTGAGGTTCATCACCTGGTTTTTCTCCGCCAGCATTCCGGCGTAGCGGACCAGGGCCGGGACCCCCTCCAGGGGGAGGGAGAGGTCTTCCAGCCCCTGCCGGAGAACGGTCTCCATCATCGGTTCTTCAGCAGGTCCCGGATTTCCGTCAGCAGCTTCTCCTCAGCCGAGGGGCCCGGCGGCGGGGGAGGGGGGGCGGCCTCTTTCTTCTTGTGGAAGCTGTTCATGGTTTTCACCAGGCAGAAGACCACAAAGGCCATGATGAGGAAGTTCAAAACCGCCTGGATGAAGTTGCCGTAGGTGATCACGGCGGGACCGATGCTCATTTGCAGGTCTGCGAAGGAGACGGAGCTGGTGAAGATACCCAGAACGGGCATGACGATATCATTGATCAAGGAGTTTGTGATGTTGGAGAAGGCCCCGCCGATAATCACGCCTACCGCCATGTCCATGACGTTCCCACGGGCGATGAAGGTCTTGAACTCGGCAAAGAAACCGGTGGTCTTGTTTGACATAGTTTGATTACCTTTCGTATAATAGCGTTTGTTCAATACAGAATGGAACGGACTTCAGCCCGCTCTCACCCGCAGGGAGGGCTCCAGCACCCTGGCCAGCATGATGGCGGCCTGGGCACGGGTCAGCTCCTTGTCCCCGCCGAAGTTTCCGGCCTGGTCTATGCCGGTGAGAACGCCTGCCCGGTAGAGGTTTAGAATCCGCTCGGCATTTGGGGTTTCCTCGTCGATGTCCGGGACGCTGACGGTTTCATTCAGGACTTCCAGCTCTCCGGCGGCGGCATTCACCAGAACGGCGAACATATCCCGCCTGGCGCTGTCGTTGGAAAAGTGGGTGAGGGCGTCATAGTCCTCCGTTTGGTTTTCTCCGGCGAGGGGGACCAGCAGGTCCGAAAACAGGTTAACCTTGTTTTCGCTGGTCAGATAGACCAGGGCGGGATACCACCAGGCGGAGGCCAGACGGGTGAAGTTTGCGGCGTTGTACCAGAAGACGGAGTTCCCGTCCGGGTCGTCGAAGTCCTCGAAACAGTAGCCGGTGCCCTGGAAGCCCTGAGTCATGGTGCCGGGCTCCGAGTGGTAGGACTGCCGGAGGCCCTGATAGGCGCGGATGTGATTATAGCCCTCAAAGCCGATTTCCAGCCGGCAGGTCTCCGGGAGGGAGGCATCCTCCTCCTCCAGGCTGAGGCAGAAATAGGGGTTCATGCCGCCGGTGTAGGAGTGGGGGAGCTCCCCCGCCGGGTAGGAGGCGATCAGGCCGCCGTCCTCATTGAGGAACCGGAGGTAGGGCTGGTTCATGTCCGGCAGGTCGGGCACCGTGCCGTCCCCGCCGCATTGCAGGTCGTAGAGCCGGGCCGCCAGGACCACCAGCTGGGCCACCGTCAGCTTGCCCTGGGGGTTGAAGGCCGTGTCCGACGCGCCGTTCATCAGGCCCCGCTCGTAGCAGAGCTTGATGGCCTCGTAGGAGGCGCTACCCTCCGCCACGTCGGCGAAGCCGGAGTAGACCCTAGATGCTGTGGTTTCCGTACCCGTTGCGCCACAAGGGATTGAGAGCGCAGACAGGAATACAGCCGTTAAAATGATCGCGAGAGTACGTTTCATCGTTGAAGTCCTTTCTAATCGCTGGAAACGGGTTAAACAATTGGTATTGTATCTTAGTAAAAATACAATCTGTAATCAGTAATCCTCTTTGGGGTCCGGGACGGTTTTCCGGCCGGCGCTGGGCGGCTTTTTCTCCTTGGGGCCCTTCTGGACGCTGCCGCCCATCTGGATGATGCCCAGGACCAGGACCACGGGAACCAGCAGGAGGAAGACCCGCCGGTCCCCATGAATGGCGGACAGCAGTGTCAGGCTGAGGACGCACAGGCCGAAGCCCACCTCGAAAATTCCGTGGGGCAGGCCCCGGAGGCGGTAGTCCCGGAGATAGCCGGCCAGGGTGGTCAGCGGGGGCCAGACGATGAAGAGGGCCACGGCCACGGCGATCAGCATGTAAAAGAGGGTGATGGAGATTTCGCCGAAGAAGCGGACGTAGTCCCCCTCGCCCCGGAAGGGGGGCGTGGCCCGCAGCTCCCGCCAGCAGATCCGCACCACGAAGGCCGCCGGGGGAATGACCAGGGCGCTGAGGAAGCTCAGAAAGGTCATGTTCACCTGGTGGTGGACGGTGCTGAGGGGCTTTTGCTTTTTCCAGTACCGGAGGACCAGGGTCACGGCCCCGCACAGCAGGTAGACGGCCAGGAACCAGACCAGGACCCTGGGCAGGGCGGCGTCGGCCTTGGGGCTGAGCTTCACGACGTTGTGAAGGAAGGAGGAGGGATAGGCGTTGCTTTTCAGGCACTGCCAGAGCTTGGGAAATTCCGACGGCAGCGCGTTGGCCCATGCGGACAGCTCCATGTTGCCCTCCCTTTCCTCAGCGGGCGGCGGGGACCAGCTTCTCCGTGCCGCCCATGTAGGGCCGGAGAAGCTCCGGGATGACTACTGTGCCGTCGGCCTGGAGGTTGTTCTCCAGGAAGGCGATGAGCATCCGGGGCGGGGCCACGCAGGTGTTGTTGAGGGTGTGGCACAGCTGGGTCCTGCCGGAGTCGTCCTTGTAGCGAATCCGCAGGCGGCGGGCCTGGGCGTCTCCCAGGTTGGAGCAGGAGCAGACCTCGAAATACTTCTGCTGCCGGGGGGACCAAGCCTCAATGTCGCAGGACTTGACCTTCAGGTCCGCCAGGTCGCCGGAACAGCACTCCAGCTGCCGCACGGGG
>CAJUJW010000029.1 GCA_910586735.1 uncultured Oscillibacter sp.
TTGGTCATGGTGTCCATGACCACCTCCTCGGCGGCCCGGCCGCCCATGGAGACGGTGATTTTCGCCATGAGCTCCTCTTTCGTGCGCAGCTCCGTCTTGTCCTCCTCGGGCATCAGCAGGGTATAGCCCAGGGAGCCCTGGGTGTGGGGGACGATGGTGATCTTCTGCACCGGCTCCGTGTTCTTCTGCTTATAGGCCACCATGGCGTGGCCCACCTCGTGGTAGGCCACCAGCTTTTTCTCGAACTCCGTCAGCACGCTGCCCTTCTTCTCCGTACCGGCGATGACCAGCTCGAAGGCGGCCAGCATGTCCTCCTGGCTCACCAGCTTCCGGCCCTTCCGCACGGCCCGGAGGGCCGCCTCGTTGACCAGGTTCGCCAGGTCCGCGCCCACGCAGCCCGCCGTCGCCAGGGCCACCTTCTTCAGGTTCACGTCCTCCCCCAGCTTGATGTTCCGGGTGTGGACCTCCAGCGTGGCGATGCGCCCCGCCAGGTTGGGCCGGTCGATGGTGATCCGCCGGTCGAACCGTCCGGGCCGGAGGAGGGCCTGGTCCAGCACCTCCGGGCGGTTGGTGGCCGCCAGGAGGATGACGCCCTTGGTGGGGTCGAAGCCGTCCATCTCCGCCAGCAGCTGGTTCAGGGTCTGTTCCCGCTCGTCGTTGCCGCCCATGCGGTTGTCCCGGGATTTGCCGATGGTGTCGATCTCGTCGATGAAGACGATGCAGGGGGCCACCTTGCTGGCCTCCTTAAAGAGGTCCCGGACACGGGACGCGCCCACGCCCACGAACATCTCCACGAAGTCGGAGCCGCTGATGGAGAAGAAGGGCACGTTGGCCTCTCCGGCCACGGCCTTGGCAAGCAAAGTTTTGCCGGTGCCCGGAGGGCCCACCAGCAGCGCGCCCTTGGGGAGCTTGGCGCCGATTTCCGTGTACTTGCCGGGGTTGTGGAGGAAGTCGATGATCTCCGTCAGGGACTCCTTGGCCTCGTCCTGGCCGGCCACGTCCCGGAAGGTGACGCCGGTCTGTTTTTCCATATAGACCTTGGCGTTGGATTTGCCTACGCCGCCGATGCCCCCGATGCCGCCCATGCCCTTTTTGGCCATCCAGTTCATTACCAGGCTCATCACCAGGATGATGATAAAGAAGGGGGCCAGGTTCACCAGGAACAGCACGATGGGGCTGACGGGGGGCTGATAGTCCTGGTTGATGCGGATGAGTTCCTCCCCCTCGCCCCTGGCCTCGTTCAGCTTCCAGACCCGCTCCACCACGGAGTCATAGGACTCCAGCCGCACGGCGAAGAGCTCCAGGGAGGCCCGCTGCTCCTGCCCCGCGGCGTTGACGAAGGTGTAGACGGATTTCCCGTCCTCCAGGGTGGTCTTGGTGTAGCGGATTCCCTCGTCGTTTTCGTAGACGTATCCGTCCCGGGGGGTGATGATGAGGATGGACTCGCTGTTGTCGAAGTCCACCCCGGCCACCTGGTCCTCCTCCAGCATGGTCAGAAAGTCGCTGTACTCCATCTCCACGGAGCTGGCCTGGCGGCCCATGCTGGTCATGTAGGTGGTGGCGTAGCTCACCAGCACGGCCAGTAGAACGGCCCAGCAGAGCAGGTGGACGAAGCCCCGCCAGTTGCTGTTTTTGCCGCCGTTTGGTTTTTTGTTGTTGTTGTTTTGGTCCATGTATTGTGTGTCTCCTTTCAGGGCGGCGCTCCGCCCTGTCAATCCGCCGTGCCGCCGGGGAAAATAGGCGGCGAAAATATATCGCAGTATAACACAGAACCCGAAAAGTCACAAGGCGGTTTCATGAAGTTTCTGTAAATTCAGCCCAGTTTATTACGGCCGGCGGGGGGAAAATAAGAGGGGCCGCCAGAGCGGTCCCTCCCACATATGGAATATATCGATTACTCGCCCATGGGCGCGCCGCACTGGGGACAGAACTTGCTGTCGGACTCCGCGCCGCAGATGGGGCACTTCTTCCCGGCGGGGACTTCCTCGGGCTCCTCGGCGGTTTCGTCCCTGGCGGGCTTGCTGGCCTCCAGCTCGGCGATTCTGGCCTTGCCGGCGTTGACGGCTTCCACGGCCTCCCGCACCGCGTCGGGGATTTCGCCCTCGTACTCGCTGACAAACCACTCGCCGATGGCCCGGAAATTCTTGTCGATTTCCTTCTGCTCTCCGGCGATGGCCACGTTCAGCTTGACCAGCTCCGCAGCGTCCTTGGCCCGGTCGGCCACCTTGTTGGCCACGTCCTTTGTTTTGCGGGTCAGCTCATCAAAATTATACGCCATTGTTGTTTGAACCCCTTTCCTATTTCGAACCTGCGGGCAGGTTCCAGATTTTATGGCTGGCGTCACCCGGTTCCCAAACCCGCCGTCCGGGAGTGATGACATCCTTTAGTATAACGGATTTCTCCGGGAAACGCAACACCATCCCCAAATGTTTACAGTTCCTTTTCAAACGGCGGTCAGCGGTCCTGCTCGGCCTTGAGGACGGTTCCGTCGTCGGCGGCGATCTCGTATTCGTACTCCACGCCGCCCGCCCGGAACTCGATCTCGTAGACCCAGCGGCCGCCATCCTCGTCCAGCTCGCACCGGAGGCCGGTAGCGTCGGCGGCGGAAACCCCGGCGTGGGCAAGGGCGGCACTTTTGGCGGCCTCCTCGCCGATGAGGCCGGACCCGCCAGAGGCCGCGCCGCCCCACTCCTGCCCGGCCTTGAGCACCGCGCCGGTGGCCGCGTCGATTTCATAGTCATACTCAATGCCGTCTGCCCAGAACTCAATCTCGTAGACCTGCCGTCCGTCCTCCCAGTCCAGCTTGCACTTGGTGACGGAGGCGCTAGCGGCGGAGACCCCGGCGTGGGCGAAAGCGGCGTTTTTCGCGGCCTCCTCGCCGGTGGCGGCGGGCTGCCGGGTGGAGGTTTGGGCATTCGAGGGGGGCGCTTGGGTATCCGGGGCGGGCTTCTGAGGCGCGGCGGGAGTCTGGGCCGCGGGGGTCTGGGAAGCCGGGGAGGCGGGGGCTTTTTCGGACCCGGAGGCCGGGATTTCCTGGCCGGGGTCGGGGACATTGCGGCTTTGCAGGATGTTGGGCGCGCCCTCCAGCACCTGGCCGGTGTAGGCGTCGATTTTATACTCGAAGTCCCCGAAGGTGGGGTGGTGGAGCTCCACCTCGTAGTGGGCGGGGGTCTCGTCCAGCTCCGGGTCCGTCTCGCTGGTGACGGAATCGATTTCCAGGGTCCCGGCGTAGGTCTCGGCGGCCTGGGCGGCGGCGGAAACGCCGATGGGCAGGCCCGGCGCGCCGGTCTCATAGAGCTGCTCCAGCTCCTCGGCGGAGAGGGCGGACAGGGCGTCGAAGGACAGGTCGGGGTTGAGGGAGCGAACGTCCTCGATCATGGCGGTCTTACCGGGGGAGACGCTGTCCGCGGGGGAATTCGAGGGTTCCGCGGTCTGGGGAGGAGCCGCCGGGCCATTGGCGGAATCCGGGACCAGGGAGCCGTTGGGCCCTTCGTATTTTTTTCCGCCGAACAGCTGCCAGAGCTGGACGCACAGCACCAGGACCAGCAGGGCGATGGTGGCGATGAGCAGCCAGCGGGTCAGCTTCTTGTCGTTTTTCTCAGGGGTCATGGGGGTCACACTCCTTTTTAAAACCTGTATTCTCAACCGTTGTACGCCCCGCAGGGGCCGCCGCCCCCGGCGGCCCGCTCCTCCGGGCCATAAGCTCAGCCATATCTCCTATCCAAAATCTCAACAACATCGGCAATGGCCCCGTCTCTGGCGTGGCCCACGATGACGGCGCCGGATTCCCGGACGGCGGCGGAGGCGTTGGCCGGGGCAAAGCCCTGGGCCGCCGCTTGAAGCATGGAAAGGTCGTTGGCCTCGTCCCCTACGCAGTAGACGCGGTCCATGGAGATCCCCAGGCGGGCCGCCAGGCGGCGGACCATGCCACCCTTGTTGGCCCCCTTGATGGTCATCTCCAGCAGGTGGGAGACGGAGAAAATCAGCTCGTAGTCCTCCGCCCACCCCTTGGCAACGAGGAAAGCCAGGACCTGCTCCAGCTTCTCGTGGTCCGCCTCGAAGAGGAGCTTTCCCAAGGGCAGGGGCACCTCCAGCAGGGAGGGGGCCTCGGTCAGGGTTGCCTTGGTCATGTACTCGTGCTGGCGGGAGACCTCGTTGGGCCGGACCACGTGGATCACGTTGTCGATGTGGTACGCCTCCACCGCCACGCCGGGGAAGCGGTCCAGGGCCTCCTGCCCTCTCTGCCGGGCGGCGGCGTCCAGCATGGCGGCCTCCACGTACTCCCCTTTTTCAAAGTCGTAGATGGCCGCGCCGTTGCACACCACGCCGGGGGCGTTCATGGGCACGTCCTCCGCGTGGCGGAGGAAGGCCGCCAGGGCCCGGCCCGTGGCGATGGCAAAGCGGCCCCCCTGGTCCATGAAGTAGGTCAGGGCCTCCCGGTTCCGCTCCGGCAGGGGCGGCACCGGCCCGCCGGTGCGCAGGGCCTCCTCGGTGTAGAGAAGCGTGTTGTCAAAGTCACTGGCCAGCAGTACGCCGTCAAATTTTCCCATGGGATCAGCTCCTTATATACTACTTATTATACATATGCTATATGCTTAATAGCGCCTCATCCAGTCCGACATCAGCAGGACCGGCAGGGTCCACAGCAGCAGAAAGACCTCCAGCGTCAGGGGATTCATCAGCGTGTAGGACCCCAAGCTGGTGAGGTAGAAGGTCAGCAGGGTGCCCGCCCAGCTGCCCAGCAGGGAGATGGCCGCCGCCCGGCGGACCGCCTGGCAGAGCCGGAGGCTTCCGGCCACCGCCTCGGCGTAGGGCAGCAGGCCCTCCCGGAACAGCAGGGCCCTGGGCAGGTCCCGGTCCTTCTCCGCCTCGCTGAGGGCCACCCGTTCCGTCAGATCCGGGTACTCCACCCGGATGCCCCGGCTGAACTTCCGCCGGATCAGGGAGGGGTTGATGTTGGGGTCCCGGGAGGCCAGAATGGGCTGGATGCGGCTGCGCTGCATCATCTTCAGGGCGAAGTCCACGTTTTCCGCCGTGGTGTACTTCACGGCGAAGGCGGCGGTGAGCTCCTTGTCCACCGCCAGGAAGACCCCGGTTTTAAAGCTCACGTCGGCGGGCAGCTTCACGTTCATTCTCCGCATGAAGTTGGCCCCGCCCATGAGGACGGACTCGCCCTTGACGATGCCGGACCAGCCGCCCTCCTCGTAAAAGCTGAACTGGTCCACCTTCTCATAGCGGCCCCCCTCGCTGCGGACCAGGCTGTTGAACAGCCGCTCCAGCCCCGAGCCCGCGGCACGGGCCATGGAGGCCGCCAGGGAGACGGCCCGCTCCTGGGTCTCCCCGAAGAGCTTCCGCCCGTTCAGCTGGACGGTGCCGGGGGGGAAGAGGTCCATGTCGGTGACGATCATCCGCCTCTGGGCGCTGATCTTCTGGGCCCCGGCCCAGCCCGCCACGGCGCAGCCGGTCTTCTGCAAATGTTCCGACAGCCGGGACCAGGGCAGGGCCCAGCAGAGCGGCAGGGAGAAGGTGGCCGCCGCCGGGAGGATGGCGGAGAGGTTCAAAAGGAAGTCCCCGCCCCGCCCCTGGCCCACGGAGCTCAGCAGGGCGAAAGCCACCGCCGCCGCCAGGAAGACCGGCAGCAGAGCCGTCTGCCAGAGGGTGGCCGCGTCGCTTTTGGAGGCGGTGGTGTAAAAGCCGGGGACGGACCCCCGCTGCTTGCAGGCCCCCTGGGGGGTGTTGGTGACGAGATAGGGCGGGTCGTCGTCCATGGAGGCGGCCCGGAGCATGTCGTAGTTCCCCTTGCTCTCCCGGCGGACGCCCCACTGGGCGAAGACCAGGGACAGGCAGCTGACGGGGGCGTAGGCCATGGCGGCGCTGGTCTGGCCGCCCAGGAGGCGGAACACACAGTCCGCCCCGGCGGCGATGACGGAGAGGGACACCAGCAGCTCGGCCACGCAGCGGCGGCGGCGCAGCATGCCGAAGCCCTTGAGAAACACATGCCGGCACAGCAGCGCCGTCAGCCCCAGGCAGGCCAGCAGGAACACGGACTGAAACTCCGGGTTCCCGGACCAGTAGGGCACCTTGATCTGATAGCGCTCCAGCAGGAGAAACAGCGTGGGGGGCAGGGCCGTCACCAGGGGCAGAACCTGGGTGTACTTCCGCCGGATGTAGAGCTGCCGGGCGTCGTGGGCCGCCTCCCAGAGGGTGGGCTCCGGCCCCACGGGTTCCGGCTCCGGCTGGGGTTCCGGCGGCGGGGGGGCGGACTCCGCCGCTTTTTCTTTCTGGGGGCGGCGGGAGAACAGCCTCCGCCGGATGGGCGTCTCGGGCTCCTTGGCCTCCTCTATCACCGCGTCCACGGTGGTGCCCACCACGTCCTCCAGGGAGAAGGACTGGGGCGGGGGAATCTCCAGCTTTTCCACCGGAGGCGTCCGCTCGGCCTTCCACCCGAGATCCGCGGCGGAGTCCGGGGCGGGGGGTATTTCCGTTTCCGGGGCGGGGACGGTCTCCGGCGCGGGGGCGGGGGGTTCTTCCGTCTCCGGGGGCTCGGGGGTCTCCGGCTCGGGCGGCACTTCCGCCGCCGGGGGCGCGGGGATTTCCGCCGCCGGGGGCGCTTCCGCCGTTGGGGCGGCGGGGATTTCCGTCTCCGGGACGGGGGGCTCCTCCGGCTCAGGCGGCGGGGGAGTCTCCGGCGGCGGGGGAGCGGCCTCCGGTTCCGGGGATGTCTCCGGTGCGGGGGCCTCCTCCGGTTCCGGGGTCTCCGGAGCGGGGGCCTCTTCCGGTTCCGGGGTCTCCGGGGCGGCGGGGGGCTGTTCCGCCCCCCGGAGCAGGCGGCGCTCCAGGCCGCTGCCGTATTCCGCCAGAATGTCCTCCAGGGAGTAGGTTTCCTCCTCCGGGGCGGGGGCGGTGATGGGGTTGTCGTCCTTCGGGGTCATGGGATTCCCTCCTTGCTACAAAGGGATAGGGGTGTTTAAAGCCGCTGGCGCACGGCCTCGTAGAGCAGGATGGCCGCAGCGGCGGAGGCGTTCAGGGAATTCAGCTTCCCCCGCATGGGGATGCTGACCAGGAAGTCGCAGCGTTCCGCAACCAAACGGCCCATGCCGCTGCCCTCGCTGCCGATGACGATGGCGGCGGGGCCCTTCAGGTCCGCGTCGTAGAGGGCCGTGGGCCCGTCCGCCGCCGTGCCGAAGACCCAGATGCCCCGCTTTTTCAAATCGTCCAGCAGGGCCGGGAGGTTGGGCACCCGGGCCACGGGCACATGGGCCACGGCCCCGGCGGAGGTCTTGGCCACCACCGCCGTCAGGCCCGCGCTGCGGCGCTTGGGGATGATCACCCCGTGGGCCCCGGCGCACTCCGCCGTGCGGATGACGGCCCCCAGGTTGTGGGGGTCGCTGAGCTCGTCGCAGACCACCAGCAGGGGGGCCTCCCCCCTGGCCTCCGCAGTCTGGAGGATGTCCTCCACCGTGGCGTACTCCCGGACGGCGCTGAGGGCGATGACGCCCTGGTGGGCGTGGGTGCGGCTCATGGCGTCCAGCTTCCGCCGATCCGCCTCCACCACCACGGCCCCAGCGGCCCGGGCCTTGGAGGCAATGTGCCCCAGGGTCTTGTCCGTCTCGCCCTTCTGGAGGTAGATTTTATCAATGGCCGTCCCGGCCCGCAGGGCCTCAATGACGGCGTTCCGGCCCTCGATGACGCCGTCGGCCTCGGGGGCGGGGAATTTCCGGTCTTCCATAGGCGCTTCCTTCCCGGCCGGAGGGGGTCCGGCCCGAAAATTTTGTCGATATGGTTTTAGTATAGCACAGAATTCTCCGACAATAAAGTGGGAATTTGCAAGGGGACTCCAAAATCGAAAGAATAGGAGGGCATTTTATGGAACCTGTATTTTACACCGTCCGGAACATCAACGGGGACTACGCCTACATGGTCAGCGACACGGGAGTGGAGAACCAGGCGGCCATGTTCCTGCTGCCGGAGGGCACGGACGTGGGCAGCCGGTTGAAGTGGGAGAACTTTGAGTGGGAGCTGCTGAGCTGAACGCAAAGAAAACATTTAGAACCTGTATTCACAACCGTTGAATACAGGTTCTTATTTGAACAGCGGCGTCTTCTATCTTTTAGCATCCAGCGAACCGAACAGAAAATCCCGCCCCCACATTTCCAGACATCACCAAGGGCTCCAGCGGCATAAGCCAGGAAAAACGGCGGATACTAGCTTTTGCCAGAGCGACATAACACCATCACTTTATCAAAGGAGTTTTTCGATATGAAGGCAACTGGAATCGTCCGGCGGATCGACGACCTCGGCCGGGTCGTCATCCCCAAGGAAATCCGCCGTACTATGCGTATCCGGGAGGGCGACCCCCTGGAGATTTACACCAGCCGGGACGGCGAGGTCATTTTCAAAAAATACTCCCTCCTGGGCGGCGTGGAGGACTTCGCCGGGCAGCTCTGCGAGACCATGAGCCGCTCCACCGGCTGCATCTGCGCCGTCACCGACCGGGACACCGTCATCTCCGTGGCTGGGGGCGGCAAGCGGGAGCTGCTGGGCAAGCGCATCACCTCCGAGCTGGAGCAGATTATGGAAAACCGCCGCATCTATCAGTACACCGGCGAGGGCGCGCCCATCCCCGTCTGCGACGGCACGGACAAGCTGGTCACCAACGTGGCCGCCCCCATCCTCTCCGAGGGCGACCTCCTGGGCATGGTCCTCTTCGTGGGCTCCACGCCCGACGCCGTCACCGGCGACACTGAGTACAAGCTGGCCCAGACCATCGCCGCCTTCCTGGGGCGGCATATGGAGGCTTAACGGGGCATGGCCCTGTAGGGGCGGGCTCTGTCCCGCCCCTCCTTTCTTCGCGGGCATGGGGCCGCCCATTTGTCCCCGAGGAAAGGACATCATACAACTTTGTAGAAATCTGACATCATAGCTCCCGCTATTTTGTCAGTTCCTCCATTGACAGCCGGCCCTCTCCGGGTGTAAACTTCAACACAACAAAGCGATAAGGCAAACGGCGTTGATGGAGAAAAGTACCGGGGGGCGTTCCGCCCCAGCGAGCGGGGGAGGGTGCAAGCCCCGCGCAAAGAGCCTCCGGGAAGAACACTCCGTAGCTCCAAGCTGAACCTGGGTGGAACACTCTCCCTCCCCCGGCAGTAGGCGCGGCGGGTTGTGACCGTTATCTCACACGGGCTTGTTGGAGCCTTGAAGGTGACCGGCTTCGGCCGGTAAGTCAGGTGGCACCGCGGATAGCAGCTATTCGTCCTGAGGATTCAGGAGATAGCTGCGTTTTTATTTTCATTCGGAGGTGCGCTTATGTGCTCTATCATGGGATTTGAAAAGAAGGAAGTTACCAGGGAGGAGCTCCAGCCCTTTTTCGACCGCACGGTTTCCAGGGGACCCGACATGTCCCGTATCGTGGAGACCCCTTCCGGCTGGCTCTGCTTCCACCGGCTGGCCATCATGGGCCTGACGCCGGAGGGCATGCAGCCCTTCCGGCTGGGGGCGGACTGCCTGGTGTGCAACGGCGAGATTTACGGCTTCCGGCCCCTGAAGCGGCAGCTCCAGGAGAAGGGCTACGCCTTCCAGAGCGGCAGCGACTGCGAGATTCTGCTGCCTCTCTACCGGGAGTACGGCCTGGAGATGTTCTCCCGGCTGGACGCGGAGTTCGCTCTGATTATCTACGACGGGAAAACTGATTCCCTCATCGCCGCCAGAGACCCCATCGGCATCCGGCCCCTGTTCTACGGTTACGACCGGGCGGGGGGAATCGTCTTCGCCAGCGAGGCCAAGAACCTGGTGGGTCTTTGTAAGGAGGTCCGCCCCTTCCCGCCGGGGCACTACTACGCCGGTGGGAAGTTCGTCCGCTACGCCGATTTGACCACCGTGGGCGAATACTGCCGGGACGACCTGGAGACCGCCTGCAAGAAAATCCGCGACAAGCTCATCGCCGGGGTCGACAAGCGGCTGGACGCCGACGCGCCCCTGGGTTTCCTGCTCTCCGGCGGGCTGGACTCCAGCCTGGTCTGCGCCATCAGCGCCATCGTCCTGGGGAAGAAAATACGGACCTTCGCCATCGGCATGGACAAGGACGCCATCGACCTGAAATACGCCCGGGAGGCGGCGGACTACATCGGCGCGGACCACACCGAGGTTTTCATGACCCGTGAGGAGGTCCTGGACACCCTGGACGGGCTCATCGCGAAACTTGGCACCTGGGACATCACCACCATCCGGGCCAGTATGGGCATGTACCTCTGCTGCAAGGCCATCCATGAGCGGACGGACATCCGGGTATTGCTGACCGGGGAGATTTCCGACGAGCTTTTCGGCTATAAGTACACGGACTTTGCCCCCAGCGGGGAGGAGTTCCAGAAGGAGGCCAAGAAGCGGATTGACGAAATCTACATGTACGACGTGCTGCGGGCGGACCGCTGCATCTCCGTCAACTCCCTGGAGGCCCGGGTTCCCTTCGGCGATCTGGACTTTGTGAAGTACGTCATGTCCCTGGACCCGGAGATGAAGCGGAACACTTACGGCATGGGAAAATACCTGCTGCGCCACGCCTTTGAGAAGGACCGCCTCCTCCCGGAGGGCATCCTCTGGCGGCAGAAGGCCGCGTTTTCCGACGCCGTGGGCCACTCCATGGTGGACGACCTGAAAGCCTACGCCCAGGAGAAGTACACCGACGCGGAGTTTGAGACCCTGCGGCACAAGTACGGCTACCACTGCCCGCCCTTCACCAAGGAGAGCCTGCTGTACCGGGAAATCTTTGAAAAGCACTACCCCGGCCAGGCGGCCATGATCAAAGACTTCTGGATGCCCAACAAGTCCTGGGAGGGCTGCGACGTGGACGATCCTTCGGCCAGGGCCCTGAGCAACTACGGCGCCAGCGGGGATTGAACGGCTCTTTCAAGGAAGGGCCCCTCTCCGGGGCGGAAGTTTAGAAGTATTACCAATTGTGTTTACCCCATTTTATGTTACGATATACTCAGAAATTGAGGAGGAAACGATTATGAGTACCACGCTCAAGCTCCCTGAACTCTTCGGCAGCCGGGTCTTCAACGAGGAGACCATGAAGGACCGCCTGTCCCCCGCGTCTTACGGCGCGTGGAAAAAATGCGTCACCGAGGGCACGACCCTGGATATCTCCACCGCCAACGAAATCGCCGAGGCCATGAAGCAGTGGGCCGTGGAGCGGGGGGCCACCCACTTCACCCACTGGTTCCAGCCCATGACCGGCGTCACCGCGGAAAAGCACGACAGCTTCATCAACCCCGTGGGCGGCGGAAAAATCATCATGGAATTCTCCGGCAAGGAGCTGGTCCGGGGCGAGCCGGACGCCTCCTCCTTCCCCTCCGGCGGCCTCCGGGCCACCTTCGAGGCCCGGGGCTACACCGCCTGGGATCCCACGGCCTTCGCCTTTTTAAAGGAGGGCTCTCTCTGCATCCCCACCATCTTCTGCTCCTATTCCGGCCACGCCCTGGACAAGAAGACCCCCCTCCTGCGCTCCATTGAGGAGGTCAGCCGCCAGGCCGTCCGCATCCTCCGCCTCTTCGGCGACACGGAGACCCGGAAGGTGGTGGCCCAGGTGGGCCCCGAGCAGGAGTATTTCCTGGTGGATAAGGCCCTCTTCAACCAGCGCAAGGACCTGCGCCTGACGGGCCGGACCCTGTTCGGCGCCAAGCCCCCCAGGGGCCAGGAGCTGGAGGACCACTACTTCGGCGCCATCAAGCCCCGTGTGGCCGCCTACATGAAGGATCTGGACGAGACCCTCTGGGCCCTGGGCATCCCCTCCAAGACCAAGCACAACGAGGTGGCCCCCTCCCAGCACGAGATGGCCCCCGTCTACACCGAGGCCAACGCCGCCTGCGACCAGAACCAGCTGGTCATGGAGGTGATGAAAAAGGTGGCGGAGCGCCACAACCTGGTCTGCCTCCTCCATGAAAAGCCCTTCGCCGGGGTGAACGGCTCCGGCAAGCACGACAACTGGTCCCTCTCCACCGACACGGGGAAGAACCTCTTCCGCCCCGGCTCCACCCCCAGCCAGAACGCCCGCTTCCTCCTCTTCCTGGCGGCCTTCGTCAAGGGCGTGGACGAGTACCAGGACTTCCTCCGCACCACCGTGGCCACCGCCGGCAACGACCACCGCCTGGGGGCTCAGGAGGCCCCGCCCGCCGTCCTCTCCATCTTCCTGGGCGACGAGCTGAACGCCGTGGTGGAGTCCATCATCCAAGGCACCGAGTACACGGACACCAGCAAAAAGACCCTGGAGATCGGCGTGGACGTGCTGCCCGCCATCCGCCAGGACACCACGGACCGGAACCGCACCTCTCCCATGGCTTTCACCGGCAACAAGTTCGAGTTCCGCATGCTGGGCTCCTCCCAGTCCATCTCCGGGCCCAACATCGCCCTGAACACCATCATGGCCGAGGAGCTCAAGCAGTTCGCCGACGGGCTGGAGTCCTCCGCCGACTTCCAGGCCGACCTCCAGAAGCTGATCCGCCGGACCTTCACCGAGCACCAGCGCATCATCTTTAACGGAAACGGCTACGACGGGAACTGGATTGCCGAGGCCGAGCGCCGGGGGCTCTCCAACCTCAAGTCCACCGCCGACGCCCTGCCCGCCTATATCCAGCCCAAAAACATCGACCTCTTCGTCAAGCACGGCATCTACACCGAGGAGGAGGTCCGGGCCCGGTACGAGATTCACGTGGAAAACTACACCACGGTCCTCTCCATCGAGGCCAGCACCATGATCGACATGATCCGCCACGAGATTCTCCCCGCCGTGTCCAAGTGCGCAGCGGACCTGTGCGAACGGGCCTTCAAGAAGAAGGAGACCGGCTCCAGCTGCCGCTATGAGACCGCCACGTCCCAGAAGCTGTCCGCCCTGACGGACACGCTGATGGACGGGTGCGTCAAGCTGGAGGCGGACCTGGCCGCCGTGCCCTCGGCCCCGGAGAAGGCCATGCGCTACTGCCACGACGTGCTGATTCCCGACATGACCGCCGCCCGGGAGACCGCCGACCAGCTGGAGACCCTGACGGACGCCAAGGCTTGGCCCTTCCCGGTGTACTCCGAGCTCTTGTTCTCTGTGTGAGCTGCTTTTCTCGAGAGATTTGGGGGCTCTTAGCGGCTTTGCCGCTTAGAGCCCCCGTATACCCGAAGGGTAAAAGCAACCAAAAGAGCTTTAGGTCCGCTCTGCCAGCCTGGTAATCATCCAAGCTAAAGCGACGGCAACGAAGTCTTATCTTCGCTGCCGTCGCTTTCTATAACCGTTTATGTCTTGGACCCGTCGCCGCCCTTGCCGCCTTTCCGGCCTCCGCGATAGGACGGGCGGCGGCGCTTGCCCTCCCCGGAGGGGCGGTCCTCCCGCCGGTCCTCCCTCTGCTGCTTGGGGGGACGGGCGGCGCCCTGCTTCTTGGGTTGCTGCTGGAAGGGCTGGCCCTCGGGGCGGGGGCCGCCTCTCCGGCCCCGGCCGCCCCGGTGGCGGTGGCGGGGCTTGCCGTCGCCCTCCACGTTCATCTTCTCCCGGCGGGGGGCCTCCGCCAGGTGGTCGTCGGTGTAATAGGTGGTGGAGAACACGGGCTGGATCAGCTCCTCGTCCTCCTTCTCCTCCACAAAGCGGGCCGTGCGCTCGGGAATCTCAATGCCCTCCCGGCTGCCCTTGCCGTTGCGCAGGACCTGGATTTCACAGGCGTGGTAGGTTTTCAAATTCTCCGGCGCGCTGTCCAGGCTGACCTTCACCCGCTCCTGCAGCAGCTCCACGCTCTTCACATTGCCGGGGCCGTCGGGGGTCTGGACGAAGGACTCCACCTTGGGCATCCGCTTGGCGGCGTCCTCATAGGCGTTCTGCTCGTACTTGAGGCAGCACATCAGCCGCCCGCAGGTGCCGGAGATCTTGGTGGGGTTCAGGCTCAGGTTCTGGGTCTTGGCCATCTTGATGGACACGGGCAGGAACCCGTCCAGGAACTGGGCGCAGCAGAAGGGCCGCCCGCAGATGCCAAGGCCGCCGATCATCTTGGCCTCGTCCCGGACGCCGATCTGCCGCAGCTCGATTCTGGCGCGGAAGACGGAGGCCAGGTCCCGGACCAGCTCCCGGAAGTCCACCCGCCCGTCGGCGGTGAAGTAGAACACGATTTTGTTGCTGTCAAAGCCCACGGAGACGCTGACCAGCTTCATCTCCAGGCCGTGGTCCGCGATTTTGGCCTCGCAGATGTCGAAAGCCTCCCGCTCCCGCTTCCGGTTGTACTCCACCACCCGGTAGTCGTTTTCCGTGGCCCGGCGGACGATGGCGCTGAGGGGCTTGACGATCAGCTCGTCGGCCACCTCGTGGTTCCCCTGGGTGCAGGTGGCAAACTCCAGGCCCTGGGCGGTCTGGACGATGACGTGTTCCCCCAGGCGGACCTGGATGCCCCTGGGGTCGAAGAAATAGGTCTTGCTGCCGCCCCGAAAGCGGACGCTGATGACTTCAGTCAAAATATCTCCTCCAATTCAGCGGCCAGGGCCCCCAGCACATGGCCGGGGCCCACGTTATAGCCGCACTCTCGACGGTACTTTTTCATGAGCTCTATTGTGCGCACAATCTGCGTTTTTGTCAAGCGCTTCCCCAGCTGCCCGGCAAGCTCCCGGTCCTGGACCTCCCCGCCGTAGAGCAGCACCAGCGCCTGGGAGAACAGGGCCTCGCACCGCTCCAGCAGGGCGGACAGGGCCTCCCGGCTGGGCTTCTTTTTTTCCAGGCGGACGGCGAACTCGGCGGCGCTTCCCCGCTTCCCCTTCAAAAGGCAGCGGCACAAGGCCCCGGCGTCCCCGTCCTCCTCCCCGGCGGGGGGCGCGGCGGGCTGGAGCTTCAGCTCCACGCAGCGGGACCGCAGGGTCTGGAGCACCGCCGCCGGGTTCTCGGCGCAGAAGAGGAAAGCGGCGTAGGGCGGCCCCTCCTCCACCAGCTTCAAAAGGACGTTCTGGTCCTGCTCCGTCAGCAGGGCGCAGTCCGGGAAGATGTAAACCTTCCGCCGCCCCTCGTTGGGGCGGATGTAGGCGTCCCGCCGGACCTCCCGGACGGCGTCCACGGAGATAAACTTATGGTCCGGGTCCCGGACGGTGGTCACGTCGGGGTGGATGTCCTCCCGGACCTTCCGGCAGGCGGGGCAGGCGCCGCAGGGGCGGCCCGCCCCCGTACACTGAAAGGCGGCGGCGGCGAAGCGGGCGGCGGACAGCCGGTCCCCGGGACCGGTGAAGAGCAGGGCGTGGGAGAGGGCCCCACGGGACGCGGCGGTGCGGAGGCGGGGGAGGATGGGGTCTTCCATGGCGGGGCTCCTTTCTCGCCCCCGGCGGGGCGGGCGTTGAGCTTCATACACAGTGATTGTATCACAGGATGTCCAAAAAGGAAAGCGGGGATTTTTGCCCGCGGCGGGGAGGGCTTGGAGTCGCCCTGACGGGCGGGGAGGAATGGCAGCCAGCGACGGCTGGTTCATTGCACGGTCCAAAAGAGAAAAGGAAGTATTTGGCACTTCCATCGGAAGAGCACCTTGTAGGGGCCGCCGCCTTCGGCGGCCCGCTCCCCCGAAAATCTGTGGGCCGAGGGGCGCGCAGGTAGTGCTGACTGTTGATACGAATGTCTTCGGGCCGCGGCGTGGTGCGGGCGGGGGTTGGATGTTGTCGAATCGACTCTCTTCTCTTTTCGCTGCCGCTTACTTGGTGGTTGCGGGGGATGGCTGTGCTTTGTTGAAATCGTCCTTTGTCAAAAGGACTGGGGTCACGTTAGCGCCGTAGAATTCGTGGGGCTCCCCCACGGCTTTGCCGCCCATGGCGCAGACCAGTTTTACCGTCGTGTCGCGGGCGTGCATGTGTATTTCCTTTACACCCGCGTCGAACAGCTCTTGGAATGAAAGCCTTGCCAGCTTGGTCCCTATGTGCTGTCTCCGGGCGGCGGGGATGACCACAAAACGGCCCCAGTGGACTTCGCCGTCCTCTTTCCAGGCGTCTGTGGCGGCCAACAGCCGCCCCTCCGATTCGGCGCACCAGCAGATGGGGTCCTTTTTCAGGAACGCCTCGATGTCGTCCCCTGGGATGCCCTGCTCGTTCTGGAATATGTCTGACTGCATCGCGATAATCTGGGGTATCTCAGATGGAAGCGCCCGCCTGAATATGATGTTCTCCATAACTGTCTCTCCTTGTGCGGTCCTGTTTGGACGCTCTGGCGGTATCCTTCGGCCTTGAAGGGCGGGTGGGACTTTTCGCGGTTCCGGGAAGGTTCTCACTCCGCCGTGAAAAGGATGTCCTTGGCCACCGGGGTGTAGAAGAGGCGCTCGATTTCTCTTCGCTCTCTGGTTTGGCCCAGAATCCACATGAGCTTGGCCGCCACCGCCTCGGTGGTCATGTCGTAGGCTTCCAGGACACCCAGCTTGTTTTTCAGGGCGTGGCCCACGTGGTAGACCCCCACGTCGCTGCCCTCGTTCTCCACCTGGGTGGTGATGACCACGGTCTTCCCCGCCGCCAAAGCCTCGTCCACGCAGTGGTAAAAGCCCCCGGATTCCGGCAGGCCCCCTACGCCGAAGCTCTCGATGATCAGCCCGTCGTTCCGCTCCAAAAGGAAGTCCGCCGCCCCCCGGTCCATGCCGGGGAGGAGCTTTAAGAGGGCCACCTTCGTGTTCAGCGTGTCGTAGAACATGGGGTAGGCCCCGCAGTCCTGGCGGATGTAGCGCAGGAGCACCCCGTCCCGGAGGATGCCCAGGTAGGGGTAGTTGATGCTGGAGAAGGCCTGGAAGCTCTTGGAGCGGGTCTTTTTCGCACGGGTGCCGGGGATGACCTTGCCGTCGAAGACGATGGCGACCCCCGGCAGGTCCTCCGACGCGCAGCGGAAGGCGTCCATGAGGTTGGTCTTGGAGTCCGTGGAGTCAAAGCCGATGGGCCGCTGGGCCCCGGTGAGGACGATGGGCTTGGGGCTGCCCTGGACCAGGTAGCTGAGGGCCGCCGCCGTGTAGGCCATGGTGTCCGTGCCGTGGGTGAGGACAAAGCCGTCGTACCGGCCGTAGTGCTCCCGGAGGCACCGGGCCATCTGCATCCAGTGGGCCGGGCCGATGTTGGTGCTGTCCAGGTTCAGAAGCTGGAGGCAGTCCGCGTCGCAGATTTCCGAGATGCCGGGGACGTGGCGCAGGAGCTGTTCCGTGGTCAGCTCCGGGGCCAGGCCCCCCTCCGTCATCTCCGAGGCGATGGTGCCGCCGGTGCCGATGAGGAGGACGCGCTTTTTTCCTTTCATGTGGGGCATGGAGGGGACCTCCTTGGAAATAGATGGCTTTTATTATATGTGTTGGGGAACATGCTGTCAACACTCCCGCAACGGAGAAGGAGAGAGCCGGAAGGGCTCCCTCCTTGATTTCCGTCACTTTGTCAGCGTCAGCTTGAAATCCGCCCCCTGGGCCTCCACCGTCACCTGATAGCCCAGGGACCGGGCGCAGCGGGTCACGTTCTCCACCGCCACCTGGGCGTCCACCAGGACCTCCAGCCGGGCGGGCTTTTCCTTCTCCAGCACCCTTCGGGTCATGACCACCGGAATGGGGCAGGACTGCCCTCTCGCGTCTACCATCACGTTTCCTCCTTTCCCGGAAGGTGGAGCAGGCTCACCGCCAGAAGGACCGCGAAGCCGGCGGCCACGGCGATCATCCCCGCCGTCCCGACGCCGCCCACCTTGTATACGCCGTCCACAACGCTGCCGGCGTTCCCCGCCAGAGCGAAGTTATGGGAGACCGCCGCCCCCGTCATCATGCCCAGCACCGTCACGGCGGAGTCCCCGTTGCCCTCTCCCGCCAGGATCAGCTGCCGCAGGGGACATCCCCCCAGCAGAATGGAGCCCCAGCCGCACAGGGCCATGCCCAGGAAGGACCAGAGGTGCTGGCTGTGGGCGACGGGCTGGGAGAGCATGGAGAGGTTGTAGTTCCCTATGATGAGATTGCCCGCAGTGACGGTGGCCCAGATGGCCAGGAAGCCCGCCAGCAGGGTGAAGTCCCGCACCAGGAACGCGTCCCGGAGGCCCCCCGCCATGCACAGGCGGCTCCTCTGGGCGGCGAAGCCCACCGCCAGCCCGGCGGCCAGGGAGATGAACCAGAAGGCCCGCATGGACCCCGGCCCCTCCTCGGAGAACTTCAAAAGGCCCGGAGCCAGGAGCAGCAGGGCCAGGAGGCCCAGCATCACGGCGGGCAGGGCAAAGCCCTCCCCCGTCTTCACGGGGTAGGCCCGGCCCAGGGTAAAACCCTTTTTCAGGAACACAATCCCCACCAGGATGCCCGCCAGAAAGCCCAGCAGGCCCGCAGCGGCGGTCAGGTCCCCGCCGCCCAGGCGAATCACCATCCGCAGGGGGCAGCCCAGGAACACCAGGGCCCCGATCATGACGAACAGCCCCACCACAAAGCGGCTGGCCGGACAGGAGCCCGCCCGGCTCTTGAACTCCTGGAAAGCCAGGGCCGACAGCATGGCCCCCAGGACGATGCCGGGAATCTCCGGCCGGAGGTACTGGACCTTGGCCGCGCCGTGGAGGCCCAGGGCCCCGGCGATGTCCCGCTCGAAGCAGGCGATGCAGAAGCCCATGTTCTTCGGATTTCCGGCGGCGGTCAGAATCAGCGCCGCCGCCCCCACCACGACGCCTGCCAGAACGATCAGGCCGTAGCGGCGGACAAAGGTGCTCTCTCTCATACGTTTCCTCCTCTGTTTCTCTATTCTTTTTCCAGGATAACGGCATGCGAAAAAATCGCTCAGAGGGTCAGCTCGTGAAAGCCCGCCGTCTCAATCCCCGCCTCCCGGAAGCGGCGCTCCAGGGTCTCCCTCAGCGCCGGCGGGGCGGACCAGGCCAGGCCGCAGTCGGAGGTGACGCTCCGGGGCACGGAGATCAGCCTTCCCTCCAGGCCCTCCCGGCGGCAGAGGCGCTCCGCCGCCATGGCCCCGGCGGTGGTATAAAAAGACACGACACAGCGCAAGCCCCCGCGGCCCATGGCGGTCCCCTCCTCTTTCGTTATCCTTTTAAGAGAATAACACACTCCCGCCGGGACCGCAAGCCTCTTCTCTCGAAAAAGGTCGACCTTTTGTCCTTTTTTACATTTCCGCCAAAAACGCCCGGCCTTTTCTGGCTGAATTGACAGGCCGCCCGCCTTACGGCGCATAATTTCCGGCCCTTTGGGAATCCTTTTCCAGGTGAGGCGCGCCAACCGTTTCAGACAATTTGGCCGGGGGATGCTTTATTATCAAAAATTCACAACGGCCCCTGATAATTGTTGTTTGAAATGATGATTGCCAAAAACTTGACGTTATGGTACTATACTCCTGGAAAACACCCAGCAAATCGTTTACGCGCATGTTTATATGGCATTCCGGTACAAATTGTACCCAAATATTGAAAGGAGCTTCTTATTATGAAAGCGAAGATCGGTATCAATGGTTTTGGCCGCATCGGCCGCATCGTGTTCCGCGCCGCCCTGAAGCGGGATGACGTTGAGGTCGTCGCTCTGAACGACCCCTTTATGAGCCCCGAGTATATGGCTTACATGCTGAAATATGACAGCGTGCACGGCCGGTTCCCCGGCGAGGTCTCCTACACCGCCGACGCTCTGGTGGTGGACGGCAAGGCTTTCAAGGTCTTCACCGCCAAGGAAGTGGCCGACATCCCCTGGAGCACCGTGGGCGCCGAGTATATCTGCGAGTGCACCGGCCAGCACCTGAGCAAGGACAAGTGCGAGGGCCACATCAAAGCCGGAGCCAAGCACGTCATCATGGGCGCCCCCTCCAAGGACGATACCCCGATGTTCGTCATGGGCGTAAACAACAAAAAATACACCTCCGACATGACCTATGTCTCCAACGCCTCCTGCACCACCAACTGCCTGGCCCCCATCGCCAAGGTCCTGAATGAGAAATTCGGCATCGTCGAGGGCCTGATGACCACCGTTCACTCCGTCACCCCCACCCAGAAACTGCTGGACGGCGCTTCCATGAAGGACTGGCGGGGCGGCCGTGCGGCCACCGGCAACATCATCCCCTCCTCCACCGGCGCGGCCAAGGCCGTGGGCAAGGTCATCCCCGAGCTGAACGGCAAGCTGACCGGCATCTCCATGCGCGTCCCCACCCTGGACGTGTCCGTGGTGGACCTGACCGCCCGCCTGGAGAAGCCCGCCTCCTATGAGGACATCTGCAAGGCCATGAAGGAAGCCAGCGAGGGCGAGCTGAAGGGCGTTCTGGGCTACACCGACGAGGACGTGGTCTCCAGCGATTTCCTGGGCTGCCCCCTCACCTCCATCTTCGACAAGAAGGCCGGCCTGTCCCTGACCGACAACTTTGTCAAGGTCGTCTCCTGGTACGACAACGAGTCCGGCTACGCCAACAAGATGGTGGAGCTGATCGCCTATATGTTCTCTGTGGACAATAAGTAATTTTCCACCTGAAAGCGTTCAAGGCCCCGCCGCTCTAGGAGCGGCGGGGCCTTTTCGCGCCTTGCGGAGGCTGTCGGAATCTGGTATAATGTCTCCGCTGCCCTTCTCCAATCTGGCAACAGAGAGGAGGTGAATTCCATGGAGCAAATCCTGACCAGCATACTCGTATCCGTTAGCGGGTGTGATCGCACATTACATCTGCAATTGGCTCGACGGATACCGCAAGGGCAAGTGAGCACAGCCGCCGCGGGGAGTCGCACCTCCCCGCGGCGGCTTTTTGCGTGAATACCATGGAAAATCCTGACCAGACTTCCCTGCGGTTATTATACCACAGCCCCCCCTAGTATGCGCAAGCGGTATTTTTCTCAGCCCTCCGAAAATTTTCTGTTGCCATTTGGGACAGAATATAGTAGAATAACAAAAGCAGTCCTCCGCAGGCAGCTGCGGAGCCGGTCTCGCGCAATGGATGCCCGCGAACCATGTCAGGCGGGGAACCGAGCAGCATTAAGCGGGATGTTCCATGTGCCGCGAGGCAACCGGCTCCGCAGCTGCATACGGAGGACTTCCTTTTCTTTCGAGAAAGAAAAAAGAAAGCTTTATACTGCGCACCCTGGCAGTCTGGAAAGACCGGCAGTCCATACGAAAGCCCCAGGGTGAGGAAGGAGGGGACCATGTACCAAGCCCTCTACCGCAAGTGGCGGCCCAAGACCTTCGCCGATGTCATCGGTCAGGAGCACATTACCGAGACCCTCCGCCGCCAGGTGGCCGAGGGCCGGACCTCTCACGCCTACCTCTTCACCGGCACCCGGGGCACCGGCAAGACCACCTGCGCCAAGATTCTGGCCAAGGCCGTCAACTGCGAGGACCCCCGGGACGGGGACCCCTGCGGGAAGTGCCCGGCCTGTGTGGGCATTGACAGCGGGAATTTCCTGGACGTGCTGGAGCTGGACGCCGCGTCCAACAACGGCGTGGACCAGGTCCGGGCCCTCCGGGACGAGGCGGTGTACTCCCCCGCCAACGTCCGCAAGCGGGTCTACATTGTGGACGAGGTTCACATGCTCTCCACCGCCGCCTTCAACGCCCTTTTGAAAATTCTGGAGGAGCCGCCGGAACACCTGATGTTCATTCTGGCCACCACCGAGCTCCACAAGGTCCCGGCCACCATCCTCTCCCGCTGCCAGCGGTTCTCCTTCCGGCGCATCCAGCCGGAGGACGCGGCGAAGCGCCTCCGCTATGTGGCGGAACAGGAGAAAATCGACCTCCGGCCCGACGGGGCCGAGCTCCTCAGCCGCCTGGCCGACGGGGCCCTCCGGGACGCGCTGAGCCTGCTGGACCAGTGCGCCGCCGCCGGGGGGACCATCGACGCCGCCGCCGTGCTGGACGTGCTGGGCCTGGCGGGGAACCTCCAGACCGCCCGGCTGATGGAGCTGATCCTGAACCGGGACGCCCAGGGGGCCCTCCTCCTGCTGGACGAGCTGTACAAGGGCGGCAAGGACATGGGGGCCGTACTGTCCGAGCTCTCCACCCTCACCCGGGACCTGCTCCTCCAGAAGACCGCCCCCAAGGGCGGGGCGGCCCTGCTCTCCGGGGGCTTCGGCGCCGCCGACCTGGACCGCCTGGGGAAGCACGTGCCCGCCGGGCGCTTCCTGCACCTGGCCTCCACCCTGCAAAAAGCCTCGGCGGACCTGTACGCCAGCGTCAACCGCCGCCTGGACGCGGAGCTGTGCCTCCTGCGATTGTGCGACGAGAGTCTCTCCGGGGACCTGACGGCCCTGGAGGCCCGGATTGCCCGCCTGGAGGACAACCAGTCCGCCCGCGCGGAACTGGCCCAACGGCCCGCCGCCCCAATAAAACCGGCCCCGCCGCCGAAGCAGGACCCGCCCCCCTGGGACCAGCCTGGCCTGACGGAGGTCTCCCCTCTGCCCGAGGAGCCCCCTCTGCCCGAGGAGCCCCCCCTGATGGAGGAGCCCGGCGGGAGGATTTACGACATCCCGGAGGAGCCGCCCCCCAGGGCGGCCCCCCAAGCGGCGGCCCCTCCCGCCCAGGCCCTCGCCGCCGAAACGCCCGGCAGGACGGTGGACGGCGGCTGGTGGCGGAACCTGGCGGAGAACTGCAAGGGCCGCCTGCCCCCCATGTACCGGCCCTTCCTGGGCATGTGCTCGGGCTTTCTGGAGGGGGACCTGCTGACGGTCTGCGCCCCGGACGATTTGACCCTGGGCCGCCTGGACAACGACCGGGTGCGGGACGTTCTGGCCCAGGAGGCCGAGGCCCTGACCGGCGGGCCGGTTCGCCTGGCCTTCCAGGCGGGAGAGCCCCCGAAGTCCTCCCCGGAGGAGAACCTGAAAAACCTGGTGGCCTTTGGCCGGCAGTTTGACAACATCGAAATCAAATAAAAAGGAGAAGATCACTATGGGATACAGCGCCCGCCGCGGATTCAGCAGCGGCAGTATGAAGGCCACCGGCGCACAGCGCCAGGCCGCCGTTCAGCAGCAGATCGCCCAGATGCAGGAGGCCATGAACGCCGCCCAGACGGAGGTGGAAAACCGCTCCTTCACCGCCAGCGTGGGCGGCGGGGCCGTGGAGGCCGTGGCCAACGGGAAGAAGGAGCTGACGGCCCTCACCATCAAGCCTGAGGCCGTGGACCCGGAGGACGTGGAGATGCTCCAGGACCTGGTGGTCTCCGCCGTCAACGAGGCCCTGCGCCAGGCCGGGGACGCCATGGACAAGGCCATCGACAGCGTCACCGGCGGGCTGAACCTGGGGGGCCTGGGACTTTGAGCGAAGGGCGGGGCCGTGACGGCCCCGCCTTTTTTCGATAGGAGGTTTTATGAAACGAGTGAAACGCCTCTTCGCGGCGGCGCTGGCCCTGCTTCTCCTGGCGGGGTGCGGCCATCAGAGGACCGAGCCCCTGCCCTACCCGGAACCCGCCGGGTCCGAACCGGGGAAGACCGTCGCCTACGTGCCCCTGGACGACCGGCCCGACAACGTGGAGCGGGTGGTCTATCTGGCGGAGTCCATGGGCTACGCTCTGGCCATGCCGGACCGGGACCTCTACCGGACGGCCCTGGACGGCCAGCCCCTGAACGCCAACGGCACCCAGCGCGGGGACATGGGGCGGCTGTTCCAGTGGGTGCTGGACCAGGAGGCGGCGGGGTGCGACCGCTACATTCTCTCCCTGGACCAGCTCCTCTTCGGGGGGCTGGTGGCCTCCCGGTCCGCCGACGGGTATGATATCCAGCTCCCCGAGGGCGGGACCATTCAGGCTTTCGACCTGCTGGAGGAACTGCTGACGGCCCTCTCCGCCGGCCCGGATAACCGCGTCTGGCTGTTGGACTCCGTCATGCGGCTGGCCCCCACCGTGGGCTATGAGGGGGGGACCCTGGAGGAGTACAACGCCATCCGGGCCTTCGGGGCCCTGCCCCGGCGGACCCTGGCGGGGCAGGACCTGAACCTGGAGAGCATCGACGAGAGCTACTGGTGGGGGCCCAACGGGGAGGACCTCCGGGCCCAGACCAGGGCGGAGGGCGCCTACGAGACCGCCCTGCGGCACACCCGGTCCCGGGAGCGGAAGCTGCTCCTCTCCTACGTGGTGCAGGACACGCTGGCAAAGCCCGGCTATGAGAACTTCCGGCTTCTCATCGGCATTGACGACTCCTCCCTGGAGGACTGCATCCAGAAAAACGAGATCGCCTTCCTCCGCCAGGGCCTCCGGGCCGAGAAGGGGGAGGAGGGCAAAAAGCAGCAGATCGACTGGCTCCTCTCCGGCGTGGACGATCTGGCCTTCAAGGCCGTGGCCCGGATGTATCTGGACGAGACGGGCTGGGTAGCAGGGTACAGCACGAAGCTCCAGTACATCGGCGGCACGGAGGACCGGCCCGCCTGTGAGTACGACTTCCAGCCCCTGTCCGATATCGTGTTCGAGCACTTCCAATTCTTCGGCCTGTGGGAGGCCAGGGCGGCGGGGCTGTGCGTTCTGGTCCTGACCCAGCCGGAGGACGAGTCCCTGAAACAGGCGTATATCAACTTGCTCCTCCAAACCCTGGAGGACAACCGGAAACATCAGATGCCCACCATTTTGATCGACGCCAGCAACGGGACCTACGGCACGGAGGTCTACGAGGCCCTGACCAAAAAGGCGGAGCTGGGCTATCTCCTGGCCTACTCCGGCATGCTGGACATGGCCATCGTCACCGGTACGGCATTGAGCCACGGTGTGGCCCGGCTTGCCGTCCTGAAAAACGGGGACGGAACCGGCGCCTGTGACCGGGCTTGGGCCCGGACCCTGGCGGACAGCGTGCTGAAGGACTTCTGCTACAAGGGCGTGGTCCGAAACGACCTGCTGGCCTATATCCGAAACGAGCTTGGAGGGGACCCCAACAATTTCTATTCCCCGGAACTGGACCGGGAGGACCTGCTCCGGCGCCTGGCCGAGGGCATGGAGAAGGAGACGGCCCCCGTCATCCGCAATCTGGAGCGGAGTTCCTTTCTCTCCTCTCTCCCCTTCGACGGGGAGCCCGAGGAGCGCCGCTGGGGCGGCGTGGCCCTGGAGAACTACCGTTTCCCCTGGGACCGGGCCTTTGAGATCGGCATGGACATCCGTTTGGGGGAGTTCGGGGATTGAGCGGCCCGTCCCCCGGACACGAAAACGCCCCGCCGTCCTGAGAGACGGCGGGGCGTTTCATCTGTCAAGAGGGTCTGCCTTACAGCTGTTTGACGGTGTAGTACACCGCCAGGGCGAAGACCACGATTCCCAGCACCCACATGGCGTAGTAAGCCACGGTAGCGCTGAACAGCGCCAGGACCACCGCCGCGGCGGAGAGGCCGGTGGCGGCGTACATGGGCATCAGGTCCGCGTTGGCGGGCAGGAGCTTGCCCAGCTTCTTATTTCTAGCCAGGTAGCACAGCCCGGCCAGAAGGAGCACGTACACCACGGACAGCACCTTGACGGTGACGCCCATGGAGAGGCTGTTGAACAGGCGGCGGCACACCCACAGAATGATCATGGTGCCGCACAGGGCCGTCAGGGCCACGGAACACTCCCGCTCGTAGAAAGCCCAGATGACGGTGAGGACCATCAGCACCGGCACCACCACGCTGAGCAGGGTCACGGCGGGCTCCACGTAGATGCGGGCCAGCATGCTGCCCACGGCGAAAAACCCGCCCAGGGCGGACAGGCACCAGCCCACCAGCCGCTTGCGCTCGTCCGCTTTCCACACCACGCTGAGGATGACGCCCAGGACCAGCACCGCCGCCCCGACGCCGGCGAAGATCAGCAGCCGGTCATACCACACCAGGGCCTCGGTCACCACGTCGCCGTGGATGTAATACTTGCGGAGGGCCAGCAGGTAAAACTCCGCCAGACAGGCCGCCAGGAAAAAAATCGTCGCGCCAAACAGGGAATTGTCCTTCTTCACAGACTTTCCGTTGGGATTCTTTGCCATTTATCAAGACCTCCAAGGTGTTTTTTCTTTCCAAAAATGCCGGGCGGCAGAGATTCCCGCCGACATGCTTAATTAGTATAACAGACTTTTTCCGCTTTTGCAAGGCCCTTCTCCCCAGGTTTTTTATTTTTTCGCGGAAACCGCCGTTTTTCGTTGAGATGCCGTCCGGGACGTGCTATACTAGCAATGCGAACAACGCGAATATGAACATTCCACTTGAAATTCGAGGTTGCTTATGAGACGACTTGCCCTATCCCTTCTTCTCCTCCTCCTGCTCCTCTCCGGCTGCGGCGGGCAGGTGAGCCCGGACGAGGCCCAGGAGAGCATCCAGGTCATCGCCATGGACACCGCCATGCTGGTCACTACCTATGGGGAACAGAGCGTCCCCGCCGCCTACGCCTGTGAGGACACCATCCGGGACCTGGAGAAACAGCTGTCCCGGACGGACCCGGACAGCGCGGTCTCCCAGTTGAACGCCGCCGGGGAGCTGGAGCTGGGGGAACTGGGCGAGGAGCTGATTCCCATTCTGCGGGCGGCGGAGACGTACCGCCGGGAGACGGACGGGGCCTTTGACATCACCGTGGCCCCGGTCATGTCGGCCTGGGGCTTTGCCGCCGGCAGCTTCCGCGTCCCCTCCCAGGCGGAACTGGACGGGCTCTTGGAGCTGGTGGACGGGTCCGCCGTGGGGGTGGAGGGCCGGACCGTCACCCTGGGCCCCGGCCAGGCCATCGACCTGGGGGGCATTGCCAAGGGCTACGCCGCCGACAAAATTGTGAAGGTCCTCCGGGAACACGAGGTTCCCCGGGCCAACATCAATCTCGGGGGGAACGTGCTGGCCTACGGCGACCGGCCCGACGGGACCCCCTGGCGGGTGGGCATTCAGGACCCGGCCAGGGTGGGCGAGCAGAACGCCTTTGCCGGGGTGCTGGCGCTGACGGATTCCTTCGCCGTCACCTCCGGGGGCTATCAGCGGTATTTTGAGCAGGACGGGAAAACCTATCACCATATCATTGACCCCGCCACGGGATACCCGGCGGACAGCGGGCTGACCTCCGTCACCGTCGCCGCCGGTCTGGGAGAGGGGGACAGCGGAACCATGTGCGACGCCTACTCCACCGCCCTCTTTATTATGGGGGAGAAAAAGGCCCTGGACTTCTGGCGGACCTGGGAGGGTACGCCCTTCGAGCTGGTGCTGGTGACGGAGGACGGCCGGGTCGTCGTCACGGAGGGACTGGCGGACCGGTTTACCCCGGACGAAACCAGCGGGTATGCCCTTGAGGTGGCTTCCCGATGAAGCCGTCCCCCAAGCTCCGGCCCACGGTTTGGGATGGGCTGGTGGTCCTCTGCGTGGCGGCCCTGGCGGTTGGCGTCGCCTTTTTCCAGTGGCGGGGCGGGACCACCGAGGCTTTGACGGCGGTGGTGTCCGTGGACGGGACGGAGGCGGACCGCTTCGCCCCGGCGGACCTGCTGGAAGCCCCCCGGACCTATGAGAACAACGGCTATACCCTGGAGGTGGCCCTGTCCATAGACTACGAGCATCCGGCCTCAAGCGCCCTGCCCTCCTCCGGGGAGTCCGGCCTCCGGGTGGCCCGGTCCGACTGCCCCACCCAGGACTGCGTTCACACCGGGACCATCTCCAGAAGCGGGCAGAGCATCGTCTGCCTCCCGGCCCGGATCATCATCCGCCTGGAGGGCGGGACGCCGGAGGACGGCGGCGTGGACGCCATTTTAGGTTAGGGGGCGCGGGATGAAACTGACGGCAAAACAGCTGACCCTCTGCGCCCTGCTGACGGCCATGGCCCTGGCGCTGAGCTACCTCGAGAACCTGTTTCCCCTCTCCCTGGCCATCCCCGTCCCCGGCGTGAAGCTGGGACTCGCCAACATCGTGACCCTCTTCGCCTTATACGCCCTGGGGCCGGGGGAGGCGCTTTTGATTCTGCTGGCCCGGTGCCTCCTGGGGGCCCTCTTCGCCGGGAACATGAACGCGCTCATCTTCTCCCTCCTGGGAGGGCTGAGCGCCATGGGGACCATGATTCTTCTCTCCCGGCGGCGGGGATTGTCCGTCTACGGCGTGTCCGTGGGCGGCGCGGCGGCCCACAACTGCGGGCAGATCGCCGCCGCCCTGCTGACCCTGGGCAGCGCCGCCCCTCTCTATTATCTGCCCATTTTGCTGGCGGTATCCCTGCTGACCGGCGGGCTCACCGGGCTGGCCTCTGCCTGTTTGTTCCAGGGACTCCGGCACACCGACTTGATGAAAGGCTGAACACGATGGACAAGAAGGACAAAAAGGACGAGATCATCCTCCAGCAGCTGGAGGTGATCCAGACCCTGACCGAGCACAACCTCCGCCGCATGGGCACGGACTTCTGGGGCGCGCCCATGGCGCCGGAGTCCCCGGAGGCCCCCCGGAAAAAAAACCCGCCCAAGGCCGGCGGGAACCCGGCCCCCTCCGGGGAACCGGCCCAAACCGGCGGGGAAGCGCCGGAGACGGAGGAGAAAGTCCCCCCGCCGGAGAAGCTGGAGGACCTGCAAAAGGAGCTGGACGGCTACATCGGCCTGGCCGCCGTGAAAAAGGAGGTCCGCAACCTCATCGACCTGGTGAAGATTCACCAGCTGCGGGAGAAAAACGGCCTGCCGGTTCAGGACCTCTCCCTCCACATGGTCTTCTCCGGCAGCCCCGGCACCGGCAAGACCACCATCGCCCGGCTCATGGCCCGGATTTTCCACGCCCTGGGCATCCTCTCCAAGGGCCAGCTGGTGGAGGTGGACCGCAGCGGCCTGGTGGCGGGCTACGTGGGCCAGACGGCCCTGAAAACCCAGAAGGCCGTCGAGAAGGCCCTGGGGGGCGTGCTGTTCATCGACGAGGCTTACGCCCTCAACGGCTCCTCGGGAAACGACTTCGGGCAGGAAGCCATCGACACCATTTTAAAGGCCATGGAGGACCACCGGGACGACCTGGTGGTCATTGCCGCCGGGTACGACGCGCTCATGGACCGCTTCATCCACTCCAACCCCGGTCTGGAGTCCCGGTTCAACCGCTTCCTCCACTTCGAGGACTACTCGCCGGAGGAACTGCTGGAAATTTTCAAGATGCGCTGCGCCAAGGGCTGTTATCAGCTGGAGGAGGACGCCGCCGGGCTGGTCCGGGACTTCCTCCGGGAGGAGAACCGGGACCCGGAGTCCTTTGGCAACGCCCGGGGCGTGCGGAACATCTTCGAGCGCGTCCTGGTCTGCCAGGCGAACCGCCTGGCGGGGCTGGAAACCGTCACAAAGGAGGACCTCCAGAAGCTGACGGCGGCGGACGTGCTGGCCGCCCAGGGCCGGGAGGCCCCGCCCACTGAATCCTGAATCACCGGACGCTCCAGAGGGGGGCGTCCGTTTTTTTGAAGAATTTTCCCCGGCTGTGCCGTATTGTTATTTGGGGCTTGACTTTGACGGGCCACGGGTGTACTATTGTATTATTGAATTAGTGAAATGGAGGGCAAATCTGATGAAACAACTGAAAACTCTGGCCGGGCGGCTTCTGGGGCTGTGCCTGGCGGCGCTGCTGGCGGTTCCGGCCCTGGCGGCGGAACCCCTGAGCGCCAAACAGCGGCAGGAGGACCTGGATTTTCTCTACGAGAAGGTGCTGAAAGGGGCCCACCCCAACGCCTTCGCCAACACGCCGGAGGCCCGGTTTCTGGAGGTGAAGGCGGAGATTGAGGGACGGCTGGAGACCGTCAGCGACACGGCGTTTCTGCTGGACCTCATGCGGCTGACGGCGCTGGTGAAGGACTCCCACACCAGCGTCTCCGTGGGAAGCCTGGCGGACTTCCGGGGCTATCCCTTCTCCCTGGTCCGGCGGGGGGAGAGCTGGTATCTCTCCGCCGCCGCGCCGGAGGACAAGGACCTGCTGTGCCAGGAGGTGGTGAAGCTGGCGGGGAAGCCGGTGGAGGAGGTCGTCGCGGCCTGCGGGACGCTGTTCGACTCCGACAACCCGGTCCACCTCCGGCGGCAGTTCCGGCAGGCGTGCAACGTGGCGGACATCTATGAGTACCTGGGCCTGGTGGAGGCCGGGAAGCCCCTGACCGTCACGCTGAAAAACGGGAAGTCCCTCACCCTGGAGCCCATGGGCATGGAGGAGATGGGCAAGCTGGAGCTGGCTCAAATCTCCCAGCTCATCAAGGGCCAGCCGGAGACGGCGGCGCGGGACGCCTATTACTTCGCCAAGCCCTTGACGGAGAACGTGTACTACATTCAGTACAACGTCTGCCGGGAGGCGGAGGACCTGTCCATGGAGGACTTCGCCGCCCTGGTAAAAAAGGACCTGGAGGCCGGGGACTACGGCCGGGTCCTGCTGGACCTGCGGAACAACGGCGGCGGGTCCGACGGGGTCATCTGGCCCCTGTTTGAGGTGCTGCGGGAGGCCATGGACGGCGGCGCGGAGCTGGTGGGCCTCATCGGGGAGGCCACCTTCTCCTCCGCCCTCATCAACGCCGTGGAGATTCAGGAGATGGGCGGCGTCCTGGCGGGAGAGCCCGCCGGGGGCAGCGTCTGCCACTTCGGGGCCGTCAAGACCTTCTCCCTGCCCAATTCCAAGGTCCGGGGGCAGGTGTCCAGCAAGTACCTGGACCTGAACACCCTGCTGGACGCGGCGGCGGGCCGGGGCGTGGAGACCCTGGAGCCGGACGTACTGGCATACCAGACCCTGGAGGACACCCTGGAGGGGAAGGACACCCTGGTACAGCTGTGCCTGGCCGCCCCGCTGGCCCCCGCCGGCTTCCCAGGCGCGCCGTTGACGCGGGGGCGGTTCATTGGGCAGCTCTATGAGGCGGCGGGGAGCCCGGAAGTGGAAATCGGGGAGGAGCTTCCTTTCAAAGACAGCTTCGGCATTGAATGGTACCTCCCCGCCATGGCCTGGGCCAAGGAGCAGGGCATCGCCAAGGGCGGCGCGGAGGAAACCTTCTCCGCCTCCAGGCCCCTGACCTGGAAAGAAGCCGCCGTATTCCTGGGCCGGACGGCGGAGGCGCTGGACCTGAAACCGGACCCGGCGGCAAAGCGGATGGGCCCCGTCCCGGCGGCGCTGGGCGGAAGCCAGGACGCCGTGACAAGGGCCTGGGACCTGGGGCTGATTCCGGCGGACGCGGACTTTGCCAAGGGCCTCACCCGGGCCCAGGGGGAGGAGCTGGCGGCGGGGCTGGCAAAGCTCATGGGCTGAGAATGGAACGTGCCGGGGGAATGGCCTGATCTGGGGATCAGGCCATTCCCCCTTCTACCGAAAAAGAGGACCACGGGCAATGCCCGTGGTCCTCTCTTGCGCGTTGATTCAGGGATTACCCGGCGTACATTTCCTTGAGCTTCAGCAGGTGCTGATAGCGGTCCATGGCCGCCTTCTCGTTGCGCTGGAACAGCTCGCTGGCCCGGTCGGGGAACTCGCGGGTCAGGCGGCTGTAACGGGCCTCGTTCATCAGGAACTCCTGATACCCGCCGGCGGGCTCCTTGGAATCCAGGGTGAACTTGGCGCCTTCGGCGGCGGGGTTGAAGCGGAACAGGTTCCAGTAGCCGCACTCGACCGCTTTCTTCATTTCCGCCTGGCAGTTCATCATGCCGCCCTTGATGCTGTGCATCTCGCAGGGAGAATAGGCGATGATCAGGGACGGGCCGGGATAGGCCTCGGCCTCCTGAATGGCCTTGAGGGTCTGGGCGGGGTTGGCGCCCATGGCCACCTGGGCCACGTAGATATAGCCGTAGCTCATGGCGATTTCCGCCAGGGACTTTTTCTTGATCTCCTTACCGGCGGCGGCAAACTGGGCCACCTGGCCGATGTTGGAGGCCTTGGAGGCCTGGCCGCCGGTGTTGGAGTAGACCTCGGTGTCGAAGACGAAGATGTTCACATCGTTGCCGGAGGCCAGGACGTGGTCCACGCCGCCGAAGCCGATGTCGTAGGCCCAGCCGTCGCCGCCGAAGATCCACAGGGACTTCTTGGAGAGATACTCCTTGTCCTTGAGAATCTCAGCCACCAGCTTGCAGGCGTCGCAGTCGCAGTACTTCGCGCCGGAGTCCTTCAGCTCCTTGGCGTGGGCCTGGAACTGGGGCAGCTGGTCGCCGAAGACCT
>CAJUJW010000030.1 GCA_910586735.1 uncultured Oscillibacter sp.
CCAGGCGGCTGAGGCGGCGGCTCTCCCCGGAGATGATCTGGAGGTACTGCTTTTCGTTCTCCGGCGGGACGGCCCCGTCCAGAATGGCGTCAGTGTACCCGGCGATGGTGGTCATGGGGGTTTTCAGCTCGTGGGAGATGTTGGCGATGAACTCCCGGCGCTGCCGCTCCGTCTGCTGGAGGGACTCCGCCATGGCGTTGAAGGAGGCCGCCAGCTCCCCTACCTCGTCATTTCGCCCGTAGTCGTTCATGCGGATGTCAAAGTCCCCCTCGGCGTAGCGCCGGGTGGCCTCCACCATCTCCCGGATGGGCTTCACCTGCCGCATGGCGGTGACGGAGGAGGCCATGAAGGCGATCATCAGGACCACGAAGGCCGTCATGAAAAAGAGGCCGATGAACCCCTGCCACATGGAGTCCAGAGAGGCCATGGTGGACACGGCGATGACCTCGCCCACCCGCTCAAAGGTCACGGGGTTCACGGCGGCCACGCCCACGGAGAACCGCTTCTGGGGGTAGAGCCCCCCGAAGTCGTCCCGCCAGGAGGCGCTGCCCCGCTCCATGATCCTCGCCGTCCGCTCGGCGGGGACGGTGATGGTCTTCCCGCTGAGGGTCTCGTCGGTGGAGAGAAGGACGTGGCCCTCCGTGTCGCAGATCATGAAGTGTACGTCGGAGACGATGGCGGCGAAGCTGGCCAGGCGCTGGAAGTCCAGGTCGTCCTGGAGATCCTCCATGTCCAGATAGCGCCCGCTCTCCAGATAGCTGAGGGAGAGCTGGCTCATGACCTGGGCCTTGGAGGCGATCTCCTGGCCCTGCTGGTTCCGGGCGTAGTTATAGCTCAGGCAGAAGAAGGACACGCCCAGAAGGCACAATGTCAAAAGCACCATGCCCGCGGTGACGAAGAGCTGCCGCCAGTAGAGGCCCTGGGTCCGCTCCTGAAAGCGCCTCATGTCTCCGCCTTCTCCGTAATCAGCTCGAATTTATAGCCCACGCCCCACACGGTTTTCAGGGCCCACTTGTCGCTGACGCCCTCCACCTTCTCCCGCAGGCGCTTGATGTGTACGTCCACCGTCCGGCTGTCCCCGAAGTAGTCAAAGCCCCAGACCTCGTCCAGAAGCTGGTTCCGGGTGTAGACCCGGTTGGGGGTGGAGGCCAGGTGATAGAGGAGCTCCAGCTCTTTGGGCGGGGTGTCGATCTTCTTCCCGTCCACGATGAGCTCGTAGGAGTCCAGGTTGATAACCAGCTTGTCGAAGGTCAGCTTTTTGCTTGTGTCGTTGGGAATCTCCGTCCGGCGGAGGACGGCGTTGATCCGGGCGATGAGCTCCTTCATCTCGAAGGGCTTGACAATATAGTCGTCCGCCCCCATCTCCAGGCCCTGGATGCGATCGAAGACCTCGCTCTTGGCGGTGAGCATGATAATGGGCACCTGGGAGGTCTCCCGGATCTTGGCGCAGACGGCCCAGCCGTCCATAACGGGCAGCATGATGTCCAGGAGAATCAGGTCCGGCGCGGCCTTCTGGAACTCCTCGATGGCCTTGCCCCCGTCCCCGGCGGTGCGCACGTCAAAGCCTTCCTTCACCAGGTACATGTGGATGAGATCGGAGATGTTGCGGTCGTCCTCGACCACCAAGATGTTACGTCCCATAGCATGTCCTCCCAGCCTGCCGGAAACGGGTTTCCGGCAGGCTGGGCAAGTTTTTCACTCCGTGAAAAACTTAAGATTGAAAGGAAAAACACCCCTCCTGGGTTTCTTTCCAACCATCTTCCTTCCCGCCGGTCAGCACGGTCCCGTCTTAGGCAGTTTTTCTAAAGATTCTAAAATTTATTATACCCGCTTCCAGGCGGGGGTGTTGAATTTTCTGTGAATTTCCAGGGGCTCAGCCCAGGCCCACCTCGGTGTAGGCCACGCACTTGCCCCCCGCCTCCCTGGCGGAGGAGAGGAAGGCCCGCAGCCCCGTGGCGCTGGCGCCGGTTCCCAGCCACACGGCGGCGTTCCCCCGCCGCCCGGCCAGCCTCTGGATCAGCTCCTGCGCGCCGGAGGCGCCCCGCAGGGCGTGTCCGCTTCGGTCCACCTCGGGCCGGAGGCAGCGGAAGCCCGCCGCCTCGGCCTCCTGGAGGGTCTGGGGCCCGCCGCCCTGGATATAGGCCAGCCGGGTCTTGCCGCAGGTGGCCCGGAAGAGGGCGGCGTTTCCCGCCTCCAGCTGCTCGGCCACGGTCCGCGTCCGGTCCCCGGCGTCCGCCAGGATGCCCACGCTCAGCCCCATGGCGGCGAGGCGGCGGAGGGCGCTTCCCTGCTGCTCCATCTCCTCCGGCGTGAAGAAGAAGGCAGCCGCGGAGTCGTAGCTGGCCAAAGCGTCCGCCAAAACGGCGGCGTCGCCCCCGCCCTGGAGGCACAGGGCGATCCGCTTCCCCTCCAGGCCCCCCTGGGTCTCTGGGGCCGAGTCGGGCTGCCCGCCCCCGCCGGGGATCCCGCCCTCCGGCCCGGCCTCCTCCTTGGCCCGGGCGTAGTCGGCGTAGACGGAGTTCAGGGCGTACTGGGCGGCGGAGGCGTAGAGCTTGTCCGAGACGCCGTAGTTGGGCTGGCGGAGCCAGACCATGCTGCCGTGCTCCACCTCGATGACGGAGTACAGCAGGTCGAAGTACCGGGAGACGGTGCTGGCGGGGACGAAAATCGTCCCGTTCCGCTGGATGGCCCCGGGGTAGTAGGCGGTGCCGTCGTTGTCCAGGGCGCAGTTGTCCGAGAGGTTGTAGGTCAGGGATTTTCTGACGCTGTACAGGGTCATCCACTCCTGGCCCCCGTCCAGCACCTGGGAGACCCCCAGGGCCTCCCGGCCCTTGCCGGTGAAGATGGAGCTGGGGATGTAGACGTAGCCGCCGCTCCAGAAGGGCATGGTGTTGTCGGACAGGGGGAGGATATAGCTGCCTGCGGCGGTGAAATACACCCGTTCCGCCGCCCGGGCGGGGGGGAGGGACAGCTGGAACACCAGCAGCAGGCTTAAAAGCAGCGCCGCCGCGCGACGTTTCATAGGCTGTCCCTCCTTTGTGAAATCTGTTGAAAACCAGTATATTTTATCATACCCGGCGGGGTTTTGTAAATAGCGGTTTTTGGCTGGGGAGTGTCCATCCGCGCATTTTACAAAGAGGACGCCTTGTAGGGGCGGACCTATGTGTCCGCCCTTCTACAGGGACTGCCGGGGCTTGGGGAGAAGGGCGGACACGCAGGTCCGCCCCTACATTCATTGTCCATTGTCAATTATCCATTATCAATTTATCAATTTCCATCATGAAATCTCCCAACAGGACACTCCCTTTTGGCCTGTCCCGCCCCGGCCTCAGCCGCCCCCGGCCGCGTAGGGCTCCACGGTCACGCCGGTGTAATAGTGGGTCAGAATCTCCCGGTAGTCCGCCCCCGCCTCCGCCATGGCGTTGGCCCCGTACTGGCTCAGGCCCACGCCGTGGCCGTAGCCCGTGACGAAGAAGACCATCTTCCCCTCCTGGATTTCCCAGGCAAAGCAGGCGGACCGCAGGCCCAGGGCAGACCGGACCTGGGTCCCCTTCGCCGTCACGCCGCCCACCTGTACCGATTCGACGTTCCCCGCCCCGTCGGCGGCGGCGTTTTTCAGCCAGCCCTCCATGCCCCCGGAGAGGTCCGCCGCCGGGAAGGCGGCCTGGAGCTTAGCGCGCAGCTCCTCCTCCGTGAACTCCGCCCGGCTGTAGTAGTTGGGCACCCGGTCCCCTGTCTCCGGGGAGCTGACGGCCTGGAGGTAGGGCAGGTCGTTCACCCAGACCTCCCCCGCCGCCCGGGTCATCCCCGCCGAGGAGGAGTGAAACGCCGCCAGGATGGGCACGCCGCCGTAGAGGGCGGTCTCCCCGTCGGTCTCCCGCACCGCCGCCTCCACCTTGGCCTCATAGGCGTCCGCGTTCTCCCCCCATTTGGCCCGGGCGGCCTCCTCCCCCGCGTAGGCCTGGCAGCAGGTCTGGTCGGTGCAGATGTCGGCGGTCTCCCCGTGGTTCCCCCCGCTCTGGAGCTTGTACAGCGTATAGGTCCGGGCTGACACCGCCTGGGCCTTCAGGGCCTCGGTCTGAAAGGAGGCGGGCATCTCCCCCCGGACCACCCCCGTCAGATAAGTCCCCAGGTCCATCTCCAGCACCCGCTCCCCGTCCAGCACCCGCAGGGTCCTGGAGGCGTCCAGGCCCCCGGAAACCGGAGGCGGCGGCGGGGACTCCGCTTCCGGCCCCGTCTCGTCCGCCGGGTCCTCCCGCCCAAAGAGGGCCGAGCGGAAGGGGGCCACCACGGCCAGGGGCAGGAGAAACAGCGCCAGCATCAAAGCGGCCGACACGGCGATGGACTGGCTGACCTGGCCGCTTGGCCGGTTTTTTTGTCTCATAGAGGCTTCCTCCTTTGTAGCGGGACGGGGTGGTATCTTCCACTCTATGCGCCGAGCCCCCGAAACATGCCCGCCGGAGGCCCCGTCGGCCCGCCCCGGAGAAGATGGGCGGGATTTCAATAAAATTAAAATATAGTATGCGCCAAAGCCGGACAGGCTATCGACAAATTTCCCGCCGTTTTTTATGAGGCCGCAAAAAAGGGGCTTGCATCTGCCCGGCGGATTCGCTATACTATAGCACTGCAGCGAACACTACCGCGCCGCGGTAATTTTTAGAACTCCTGACAGAAAGGATCTTTTTATGAAGCCTTACGCCCTTCTCTCCCCCGAGGAACGCAAAGAGGAATACGCCCGCCTGCAAGCCGAATACAACGCCCTGAAAGCCAAGGGACTGCACTTGAACATGGCCCGGGGCAAGCCCGGAACACAGCAGCTGGACATGGTCAGCGATATCTTCCACCTGATGCACAAGCCGGAGGACTTTTTCTCCGACGGCATCGACGTGCGCAACTACGGCGAGATGGCCGGCATCCCCGCCGCCCGGCGGCTCTTCGCGGAAATTCTGGACTGCAAGCCGGAACAGGTCTTCGTGGGCGGCAACGCCAGCCTCCAGCTGATGTTCACCACCATCAGCACCGCCTATACCCACGGCATGCTCCACAGCCCCCGGCCCTGGTGCAGGGAGGAGAAGGTGAAGTGGCTCTGCCCCTCCCCCGGCTATGACCGGCATTTCAGAATCACGGAGGCTTTCGGCTTCGAGCTGATCACCATCCCCATGACGGACAGCGGCCCCGACATGGACGCCGTGGAGGAGGCGGTAAAGGACCCCGCCGTCAAGGGCATCTGGTGCGTGCCCAAATACTCCAACCCCGACGGCATCATCTACTCGGAGGAGACCCTCCGCCGCTTCGCGGCCCTGTCCCCCGCCGCGCCGGACTTCATCATCATGTGGGATAACGCCTACTGCATCCACGAGCTGGAGGGGGACTACGTGCCCTTCCCGGACATCCTGTCTCTCTGCGCCGGGGCCGGGCGCCCCGACATGGTTTTCGAGTTCGCCTCCACCTCCAAAATCACCTTCCCCGGCGCGGGCATCAGCTGCTTTGCCTGCTCCGAGGACAATCTGGCCTATATGGAAAAGCTCCTCTCCATCCAGATCATCAGCTTTGACAAGGTGAACCAGCAGCGCCACGTCCTCTACCTCAAGAACAAGGCCCACACCCTGGAGCTGATGAAAAAACACACCGACATCCTGGGCCCCAGGTTCCGCTGCGTGGTGGACGCCCTGGAGCAGAAGATCGGCCCCCTGGGCATCGGCGCCTGGCGGCGGCCCACCGGCGGCTACTTCGTGTCCTTCAACGCCATGCCCGGCACCGCCAAGCGGGCCCTGGCCCTGTGCGGCGAGGCGGGCATCACCATGACCGGCGCCGGGGCCACCTTCCCCTACGGCAGGGACCCCCAGGACAGCAACATCCGCATCGCCCCCTCCCTGCCCCCCGTGGAGGAGCTGCGGCAGGCCATGGAGGTCTTCTGCGTCTGCGTGAAGATGGCCGCCTTGGAGAAACTGGGCATATGAGATACTACGGCAGCGTGTACCGCCCGCCCTCCGAGGCCCGGAGTCTCATCGTCCAGGTGACTTACGGGTGCAGCCACAACACCTGCGCCTTTTGCAGCATGTACAAGGAAAAGCGCTTTGCCGTCCGGCCCCTGGAGGAGGTGCTGGAGGACTTCCGCGCCGCCAGAGAGGTCTACCGCTATGTGGAAAAGGTCTTCCTGGCCGACGGGGACGCCCTGGTCCGCAAAGCCTCCGAGCTGTACGTCATCCTGGACACGGTCCGGGAGCTGTTCCCGGAGTGCCGCCAGATCACCAGCTACGCCTCCCCCGCCTCCATCCGCGTCCGCACCGAGGAGGAGCTGCGGACCCTCCGGGAAAAGGGCCTGAGCATGGTTTACATGGGCCTGGAGTCCGGCAGCGACGAGGTGCTGTCCCTCATGCGCAAGGGCCACCCGGCGGCGGAGATCATCGAGATGGGGCAGAAGGTGCGGAGTTGCGGCATCGCTCTCTCGGTGACGGCCATCACCGGCCTGGGCGGGCCGGACCTGCTGGAGCGCCACGCCCTGGACACCGCCGCCGCCTTCAACGCCATGAACCCCGAGTATATCGGCATGCTGACGCTGATGGTGGAGCCGGGAACGCCTCTGTACGACTGGGTACAGGATGGGGATTTCCAGCTCCTCACCCAGCCCCAGGTGCTGGAGGAGACCCGCCTCCTGGTGGAGCACCTGGACAGCCCCGGCAGCGTCTTCCGCATGAACCACGCCAGCAACTACCTGGTTCTCCGGGGGACGCTGAACGAAGACAGGGACGCCATGCTGCGGGAAATCGACCGGGCCGAACACGACCTGAGCCGCCTCCGCCCCGAGTCCTGGCGGGGCCTGTAAACGAAAAGAAGGACGCGCCTTGACGGCGCGTCCTTTTCGTATCTGTCCAGGCTCAGTCCAGGAACTGCGACGGGTCCCGCAGGGTCTCCGCCGTCTCCGCCGGGATGGTGACGGTGAAGGTCAGGAAATCCCCCAGGTCCACGTTCAGCAGGGAGGGCAGGTCCTCCAGAATCTCCATGGTCATTACGTCCTCCGACTCCGAGACGGTGAAGCGGCCCAGATTCTCATACTTCCGGTCCTCGGGCTTCTGCCCGGCTTTCAGAGTCTCCTGCTGGCAGTAGACGTAGCTGTAAGCGCCGTCGCCGGGGTCCTCGGCCATGCGGGTCTCCTGATGGCTGTCGGTGCTGAGGAGGTCATCCAGGGCCTTGACCTGTTCCGGGTCCGTGACGGTCCCCACCTCGTTGTCTTCGGCGTCCAGGACCTTCCAGCAGTGGTCCTTCCCGTCCTCGTCCTGGTCGTCCCAGAGGTTGTTCCAGGCGGCCTCAACGTCCTCCGCAGCCTCGTCCATGGAGTCCGCCCAGTCCTTCTGGAACTCCTCGTCTGTAGGGGAGGTTACGCTGCACCCCGCCAGCAGGGACACCGAAAGGGCCAGGGCGCAGAGTATCGCAAGTCGTTTCATCATGTACTCCTTATCACTAAATCAGCAGGTTGAACAGACCCAAGGTGACGGCCGTGGTAATGGCCGCCGCGATGACCAGCCCCAGGAAGATGGCGGGCAGGGCGTGGCGCATGCGGATATCCAGCACGGAGGCCACCAGCGCCCCGGTCCAGGCCCCGGTGCCCGGCAGGGGAATGCCCACCAGGATTACCAGGCCCAAAAGCCGGTACTTCCGCACCAGGCGGCCCTTGAGGTGGGCCCGGCGCTCCAGCCAAGCAATTTTGGGCCCGAAGAACCGGGTGCCCCGCAGCCAGTTGGCCACCCGCCGCCCTAACACGATGATGAAGGGTGCGGGCACCAGGTTCCCGGCGACGGCGGCCGCGCAGGCCAGGGCCGGGGGCAGCCCCGCGGCGATTCCCGCCGGGATGCCCCCCCGCAGTTCAATCACCGGGACCATGGCCACCAGAAAGGTCATCAGCAGTTCGTGGGTTTGTGTTTCCAAAAAGGTCTCTGAGATCAGCATGGGATTCCTCCATAATGGATTCCGCCGGAGAGGCGGTCATCATGGACAACAGTTTACTCCAGGTTCAGGTGCTTTTTCAAGAAGAATGTGGTGACGGCGTAAAAAATCGCGCCGTAGAGGATGACGACCCCGATGGCCATCAGAAGTCCCGCGTGGATGGCCGACTCCGCAGAGGTCCAGTGGACGCTCAGATGGTTCAGGAAATTGGGGACGCCCAGATGGTCCAGGGTAATCATCAGCAGGGAGCCCAGGAACTGCAAAGCGAACTGGAAGCCGAAGAACCAGGCCACGGACCAGACCATCTTGTGATTGGCCCGGCTGTGCCCCGCCGCCAGGGCGGCGTAAAACTGGAGGGCAAAGGCCGCCAGAGACAGGAACAGCAAAACGGCGAACTCCGCCAGGTACGCGGTGAGGTTGAGGGTCTCGCTGATTTTCAGCTTCTGGAGGCCCTCGAAGAACCAGCGCAGGACATCGAAGAACTCCCGCAGGAAGCTCACGTCGTAGGCCACGACCAGGGAAGCGGCGATAATCGCCAGGATGGTGGCTGCGAACCAGACTGCGGAGACGATGAGCTTGGACCAGATGTGCTGGTGGACGGAGACGGGGAGCGTGAACATGAGGTAGCCCTCGTCCTGGAGGAGGTTCTTGTAGAACCGCTGGATCATGAGGACAAAGGACATCACCAGTACGCCGCAGATGGCGATGCCGAAGGCCATGACGATGATGACCGCCAGGGTGTTCAGGATATCTGAGTGGCCGTTCATCATCCCCCGGCCCGCCAGGTTGGAGCCCAGGGCCGTCACCAGCAGAATCAGGTACATAGGCAGCATGACCCGGCCCGTGGCCCGGAACTCGTGCTTCAATAATTTCCTCAGCATTTGAACACCTCCCGGAACAGCGCGTCCACGCTCATGCCCTTCTCCTCACGGATGTCGTCCACGGTGGACTGGAGGGCCACCCGGCCCTGGCTGATGAAAATGACCTCGTCCAGCACCTTCTCCACATCGGCAATCAGGTGCGTGGAAATCACCACCGCCGCCTCGGGGTTGTAGTTCCCGATGATGGTGGAGAGAATGTAGTCCCGGGTGGCGGGGTCCACGCCGCCGATGGGCTCATCCAGCAGGTACAGCCTGGCCGCCCGGCTCATGACCATGATGAGCTGGACCTTCTCCCTGGTGCCCTTGGACATCTGCTTGACGGCCTGCCGGGGCTGGATGCCCAGGTGGTCCAGCATCTCCTCCGCCGCGTCCCGGCGGAAGTCCTGGTAAAAGTCCCCGTAGAAGTCCAGCAGCTGCCGGGCCGTCATCCAGGTGGGGATGGCCGTCCGCTCGGGGAGGTAGCTCACCAGGCCGTGGCTCTCCCTTCCCGGCGCCGCGCCGCACACGGCGATATAGCCCCCGTCGGGGGTCAGCAGGCCGTTGGCCAATTTAATCAGGGTGGTCTTGCCGCTGCCGTTGGGCCCCAGAAGGCCCACGATGCGGCCCGGCTCGATGGTCAGCTCCACCTCGTCCAGGGCCGAGACCCGGCCGAACCGCTTGGTCAGCCCCTTGCACTCAAGCACTGGCATGGTCCGATTCCTCCTCTCCCAATTCCCGCGAGATCAAGTCGATGATCTCCTCCTTCTGAAAGCCCAGCTGGAGCATGGCCTCTAAAAACGTCTTCACATGCCGCTGGGCAAGGCTTCGTTTCGCCGCGTTGATCATGGTGTTGTCCTCCGTCACAAATCTTCCCGCGGTCCGCTGGCTGTACACCAGTCCGTCCCGCTCCAGCTCCGCCAGAGCCCGCTGCATAGTGTTGGGGTTGACCCCCGCCTCCGTGGCCAGGTCCCGCACGGAGGGCAATCGCTCCCCAGGCGGAAACGCGCCGGTGACGATGCCCACCTTCACCTGCTGAATCAGCTGGGTATAGATGGGGGCGTCGTTGGAAAACTGCCACTGCATTCTGCGCACCTCCTGTTTCTGTGCTGTTGTCTTATGCAATTAATACAATAGCACATTTTCAGGAAATGTCAAGGGGTTTTGAAAAAAATTTTGCCGTGCGGGGGGACGGGACAAAAAGAGAAAGAGCCCCCGCCGGGTTGTCTTGGATTTGTTTTATGGCGTGCTGCAAGGATTTATCCGCCCCGTTTACAGAACGGGCTCCTTTTAATTCCCACTTCTTTCCATTCCGCAAAAAGTCCGGCGTCTTCACATCACGCTTGGGAGATTCCGCCAAGAGCCTGATAGCTCCGCCGAAAGTACAATAAACCCAGGCGGCAGCGGAAATTTCCGCCTGGTGCCCCTTCAATTTGTAACCGTCATCATATGTAATGGAACCCTTTCCAGGCGTGGCGGACTCTAAATATTCTTTTGTAACGTCTTTCGCGGTCTGCGCTTTTCTCCGCACGGGTGTCTTCCTCACTTCCAGTATCTCCTTCGACATATTTCTCTCCATTATACCAGATACCAGACTTCGCCCGCTTTTCAATACCGCCTGTGTTTCCGCTCCGCCTCCATATATAACAGGACGGCCTCTACTGCGGCTTCAAAAAAGTGGATTGACTTGCCGGGCGGGGGCGTAGTATGATAAAAACAACAAATTCCGCAAACGTTTGAGCAACAGCGCTTGGAAGGAGGCCCGGTATGAAGACCATCCTCGGCTATCTCCGTCCCCACGCCCCTCGGGTGGCGGCGGGGGTGTCCATCAAGTTCACCGCCGCCGTGCTGGAGCTGCTCCTCCCCCTGCTGCTGGCCCACATCATCGACGACTGCGTCCCCAGCCGGGACCTGCCCGGCGTGTGGCGGGCGGGGGGGCTGATGCTGGTGATGGCCTTCGGCGCGGCGGCCTGCAACATCACCGCCAACCGCATGGCGGCCTGGGTGTCCATGGAGATGACCCGGCAGCTTCGCCGGGACCTCTACCGGCGGACGCTTCTGCTGTCCCAGGCCCAGCTGGACCGGTTCACCGTGTCCTCCGTCGTCTCCCGGCTGACCAACGACACCTACAACGTCCACCAGATGTTTGACAAAATCCAGCGGGGGGGCATCCGGGCCCCCATGCTGGTGCTGGGCGGCCTGGCGCTGACCTTTTTCCAGGCCCCGCCCCTGGCCCTGGTGCAGCTGGCGGTCTGTTCCGCCACCTTCTGCGCCATCTGGCTGGTGACACGGACCGGCATCCCCCGGTACACCCGGGCCCAGGAGGCCGTGGACGCGGTGGTCCGGGTTCTCCGGGAGAACGCCTCCGGCGTCCGGGTCATCAAGGCCCTGGCCTGTCAAGAGCGGGAGCGGGCCCGCTTCACCGCCGCCAGCCGGGCCGGTCGGGAGGCGGAGGAGGCCGCCGGGCGGATCATGGCCGCCGCCAACCCCCTGTCGGACTTCCTGCTGAACCTGGGGCTGGTGCTGGTGGTGCTGGCGGGGGCCGCCCTGGTAAACTGGGGGCGGATGGCCTCCGGGCAGATTGTGGCCTTCCTCTCCTATTTTACACTGATTCAAACTGCCACCCTGGGCCTGGCCAAGCTCTTCGTCAAGTACAGCAAGGGCGCGGCCTCCGCCCGGCGCATTGAGGAGGTTCTCCTGGCCCCGGAGGACCAGCGGGTCCGCCTCCCCGAAGAGGACGAACAGCCGGGCCCCGAGCTGGGCATGGAAACCGTCTCCTTCTCCTACCTGGGGGTGGAGAAGGACCTGGACGGCGCGTCCTTCCGCCTGAACAGGGGGGAGACCCTGGGCATCCTGGGCCCCACTGGGGCGGGAAAAACCACCCTGGTCTCTCTGCTCCTCCGGCTCTACGACGCGGACGGGGGCGTGGTCTGGGTGGGGGGCCGGGACGTGACCGCCCTCAGCCGGGAGTGTCTCCGGGGCCGCTTCGGCGCGGTGTTCCAGAATGAGGCCCTGCTGAACGACAGCGTTTACGAAAACATCTCTTTCCTCCGGGGGCTCTCCCGGGAGAACGTGGCCGCCGCCGCCAAAACCGCCCAGGCATGGGAGTTCATCGAAGCTCTCCCCGGCGGGCTGGACGCCCGGCTGGACATCCGGGGGGCCAACCTCTCCGGGGGCCAGAAGCAGCGGCTCCTCATCGCCCGGGCCCTGGCCGCCCGGCCCGGCGTCCTGATTCTGGACAGCGCCGACAGCGCCCTGGACTACCGCACCGCCGCCGCCCTCCACGCCGCCCTCCGCCGGGACTTCCCCGGCGTGACCCTGGTAATCATCTCCGAACGGGTGGCCTCCCTCCGGGGGGCGGACCGCATCCTGGTGCTGGAGGAGGGCGTGATCGCCGCCCAGGGGACCCACCAGGAGCTGCTGGAGACCTGCGGGCGCTACCGCCGCATGGCGGAGCTCCAGACGGGAGGGCTGACATGAAGAAGAACGTGCTGGTCCGGCTGAGCCGGTTTCTCCGGCCCTACGGGTTCCAATTTCTCCTGCTCCTGGCCCTTCTGCTGGCGGGAAACCTCTTCGCTCTGGCGGCCCCCCTGCTCTCCGGCAGGGCCGTGGATGCCGTGGGCATCCGGGCCGGGGGCGTGGATTTCCCGGCGGTATTCTGGAACTGCGCCGGGATGCTGGGGTGCTACGCCCTGTCCTCCTTATTAAATTACTTCGTGTCCTCCCGGCTCATCCGGGCGGCCCAGGCCGTGTCTCACGACCTGCGCAAGGCCGCCTTCGACCACATGAGCGAGCTGCCCGTGGACTACTTCGACACCCACCCGGCGGGGGACCTCATCAGCCGCATCTGCTACGACGTGGACACCGTCAACGCCACCCTCTCCACGGACCTGCTCCAGCTTGGCACCAGCGTCTTCACCGTGGCCGGGTCCTTCCTGATGCTTCTGCTCCTCTCCCCCCGGCTGACCCTGGTGTTTTTCGTCACCGTCCCGTTGACGGCGGCCCTGACCCGCTTTCAGATGAAGCGCATCCACCCCCTCTTCCGCCTCCGGTCCAAGGAGCTGGGAGCTCTCAACGGCTTCGCCGAGGAGCGCATGGGCTGCCGGAAGTCCATTCGGACCTACGGCGTGGAGGAGGCGGACCTGGAACTCTTCGACCGGCGCAACGACGCGGCCTCCAGGGTCTACTACGACGCGGACCGGGCCAGCGCCTCCCTGGGGCCCTCGGTGAACTTCGTCAACAACATCTCCCTCACCGCCGTCAGCGTCTTCGGGGCCCTGCTGTACCTGGGGGGCGGACTGTCCCTGGGGAGTCTCTCCTCCTTCGTGCTCTACTCCCGGAAGTTCTCCGGCCCCATCCGGGAGGCTGCCAACCTCCTGGCCGAGCTCCAGGCCAGCGCCGCCGCCGCCGAGCGGGTGCTGGACCTGCTGGACGAGGAGCCCGAGGCGGCGGACCCAGCCGGGGCCCTGCCCGTGGAGCGTCTGCGGGGGGACATCCGCTTTGACCACGTGACCTTCGGCTACGACCCCGCCCGGCCCGTCCTCCGGGACTTCACCGCCCACATCCCGGCGGGAAGCCTGGCCGCCGTGGTGGGCCCCACCGGGGCGGGGAAGACCACCCTGGTCTCCCTCCTCCTCCGGTTCTACCGGCCCCAGAGCGGGACCATTACCGTAGACGGCGTGCCCCTGGACGCCTACAGCCGGGACGGCCTCCGCCGCCGCCTGGCCCTGGTGCTTCAGGACACCTGGCTCTTCGGGGGCACCATCGCGGAGAACATCGCCTACGGCGCGCCGGGGGCCACCCGGGAGCAGATCGTGGAGGCCGCCAGGGCCGCCCGGATTCACCGCTTCATCTCCTCCCTCCCCCAGGGCTACGACACCGTCCTCACCGGCGAGGGCATCTCCAAGGGCCAGAAACAGCTGCTGGCCATCGCCCGGTGCCTCCTCACCGACGCGGACGTGGTCATCCTGGACGAGGCCACCAGCAACGTGGACACGGAGACCGAGGGGGAAATCAGCCTGGCCATGGAGCGGCTCCGCCAGGGGCGGACCTGCTTCGTCATCGCCCACCGCCTGGCCACCGTCCGCGGGGCGGACCGCATCCTGGTGCTGGACCAGGGGGGCGCGGCGGAACTGGGGACTCATCAGGAGCTCCTGGCCGCCGGGGGCGTTTACGCCCAGCTTTACGCCGCCCAGTTCCAGGCGTAGCCCGGCCCCGGAGGCATGGCAACGATTGGCGAAAACGTATCCGCAGAAGCAGAAACCGCCGAAAAATGCAATTGGCAAAATAGCAAAAAGATGTCCTGTTTATTTGTCTGAAACGTATAGAAACCGTGAAAATGAATAAAAAAGTTCCCGAAAAATCAGGAGCATGACAATTGACAAACCCCCGAAAAATTCTTTATAATGGGGCTAGTGAACCGTAAACGTTTGCGCAAAGAAGGCTCTCTGAGCCCACGCAGGCGGCCCCGGACGCGGCCGGATGGGAGGATTTGGGTTTCGTCCCGGGGCATTTCCCGCAGTTATCAGAAAGAGGTGTTATCGTGTCAAACGCAGTCACTGTGACAAAGGAACGGCCCCCCAAAAAGAAGCTGACGGTCCGTCGGCTGAAAAACCTGATCCTGAACGTGCTCAAGAACCCCTTTAACATGGTCGTGCTGGTCAGCCTGGTCGTGTTATTCTGCCTGATTGTCATCCCCCTGCTGACCATGATCAAGTCCACCTTCACCCTGGCCCAGGGCGAGCTCCGCCGGGTCCACGGCAAGAGCGTGGGTGACTTCACCCTTTACTACTGGCAGTACATGCTCTTCAGCAACCTGTCCAAGGCCGTGCTGTGGGAGCCCCTGCTGCACTCCTTCGTCTGTGGCTTCTTCACCACGCTGATTTCCGTGCCCCTGGGCTCGGTGCTGGCCTGGCTGATGATCCGTACCGACCTCCCCGGTAAGAAGTGGCTGGGCATCCTCATCACCGTGCCCTACATGATTCCCTCCTGGACCAAGGCCATCGCTTGGCTGGCGGTGTTCCGAACGCCCACCAGCGGCGCAAACGGATTCCTAACAGGCATGGGCATCCCAATTCCCGACTGGCTGGCCTACGGGCCCACGGCCATCGTGCTGTGCATGTCCATGCACTACTACGCTTTCTCGTACATCCAGGTCTCCGGCGCCCTCCGCTCCATCAACTCGGAGCTGGAGGAGATGGGCGAGATTCAGGGCGCCAACAAGGCCCAGATTCTCCGCTACATCACCCTGCCGCTGATCCTTCCCTCCGTTCTCTCCGCCCTGGTCATGACCGTGTCCAAGTCCATCGGAACCTACGGCGTCGCGGCCAACCTGGGCAACCGCATCGGCTACTACACGCTGGCCACCCGCATGCGGGTCTACATTGACCAGGGTCCCCGGGGCGTGGGCTACGCCATGAGCATCGTCCTGGTGGGTCTGGCGGCCCTGATTCTGATGAGCAACCAAAAGGCCATCGGCGTCCGCAAGTCCTATGCCACCGTGGGCGGCAAGGGCGGCCGCAGCACCCTGATGCCCCTGGGCGCGGCCAAGAAGCCCATGATGGCTTTCCTGGGCGTGTTCCTGTTCCTGGCCATGGTCATGCCCTTCTTCGTCCTGATTATGGAGACCTTCCAGATCACCACCGGCGCGGGCTACGGCCTGGACAACCTGACCCTCTACAACTGGATCGGAGAGGCCGGCACCGCCGAAAAGTACACCAACTACGAGGGCATCTTCCGCAACAAGGAGTTCTTCTCCGCCCTGTGGAACACCATCCGCCTGACCATCATCACCTCCCTCATCACCGCCTTCTGCGGCCAGTTCCTGGGCTACATCAGCTCCCGCGGCCGGGGCAAGTGGTACGGCAACCTCACCGAGCAGCTGGTGTTCGTCCCCTACCTGATGAGCGGCGTGGCTTTCTCCACCATGTACTTCTCCATGTTCAGCGTGCCTCACCTTGGCGGGCTGATTCCCTCCCTGTACGGCACCTTCACCCTGATCGTCCTGACCTCCGTGGTCAAGCACTTCCCCTTCGCCAGCCGTTCCGGCACCGCCAACATGCTCTCCATCAGCGTGGAGCTGGAGGAGGCGGCGGACATCGCCGGCGCCAGCTTCTGGAAGCGGATGGCCACCATCATCGTCCCCCTGGCGAAGAACGGCTTCATTTCCGGTCTGATGCTGGTGTTCATCTCCATCGCCAAGGAGCTGGACCTGATCATCATCATGATGACGCCCACCACCCGGACCATGTCCTATCTGGCCTTCACCTACTCCCAGGAGGGCTACGCCCAGATGTCCGACGCCATTTCCGTGTGCGTGCTGCTGTTCATCCTGTTCTGCTACATCTTCGCCAACAAGGTCGCCGGCGCGGATATCGGCAAGAGCTGGTGACACGGCGGATTGCTTTGGGACTCCAAGTTATAAGATCAGAAAGGAAACGTGCCATATGAGCCGCATTGAACTGAAAAATATTGACAAATTTTACGGCAACAACCACGTCCTGCGGAACATCAACCTGACCATTGAGGACGGAGATTTCATGACCCTGCTGGGCCCCTCCGGCTGCGGCAAGACCACCACGCTGCGCGTGGTCTCCGGCCTGGAGAAGCCCCAGAACGGAATCATGACCATCGACGGAGTAGAAATGATCAATGCCGACGACGCCTACTACGCCGAACCCAGCAAGCGCGGGCTGAACCTGGTGTTCCAGTCCTACGCCCTGTGGCCCCACATGACGGTGTACAACAACATCTCCTTCGGCCTGAAAATCCAGAAGATGAGCCACGAGGAAATTGACCGCCGGGTCATGGATTCTCTGCGGATGATGCGCATCGACATGTACAAGGACCGCTATCCCACCGAGCTCTCCGGCGGCCAGCAGCAGCGCGTGGCCATCGCCCGGGCCGTGGCCTCCAGCCCCAAGCTCCTCCTCCTCGACGAGCCCCTCTCCAACCTGGACGCGAAGCTCCGCATCGACATGCGTTCCGAGCTCCAGCGCCTCCACAAGGAGCTGGGCACCACCATCATCTATGTCACCCACGACCAGGTGGAGGCCCTGACCATGTCCACCAAGATCGCCCTGTTCAAGGCCGGCGAGCTGAACCAGGTGGCCACCCCCATGGAGCTGTACAACAACCCCATCGACCTGGAGGCCGCCGACTTCATCGGCAACCCCCGGATCAACCTGGTCCCCGGCAAGGCCGAGATGAAGAACGGACAGCTGGTGGTCAAGAGCGAGCTGGGCAACCACACCTTCCCCGCCGAGCACCTGACTCAGGAGGAGCGGCCCGCCAGCGGCGAGTTCGACTGCGTCCTGGCCGTCCGCCCCGAGCAGATTCTCATCTCCCGGGAGCCCGTGGAGGGCGCCCTCCCCGTCACCGTGTACGCCAGCCAGCCCGCCGGGTCCGAGACCATCGTCACCCTCAAGGCCGGGGAGGACGAGTTCCTCACCAAGGAGATCGGCCAGGCCCACTACGACATCGACCAACAGGTCTGGGCCATCATTGACCAGGACAAAATCAACGTCTACAACAAAGAGACCACCCGGCTTATCAAGCGCTCCGTCTAATCCCGATAGACAAAGAGGCGCAACCCCGGCGGCGGGCCCGCCGCCGGGGCATGGGCAAGTCCCCGCCCCTTTGACTATACATACCACGCGCGGAAATACCCCAAATTGAAAGGAGAAGATCCGATGAAGAAGAAACTCTTTGCTCTGCTGATGGCCTTATGTATGGTCCTCAGCCTGGCCGCCTGCGGCGGCGGCAAGGGCGGCGACGCCCAGGCCCCCGCCGACTCCGGCACCCAGCAGCCCGCCGACTCCGGCGACGCCGCCCCTACTACCGACCTGAAGCTGGGCTATGACATGGACACCGGAGAAAATGTCTACGGCCCCTATTATGACGAGTGGAGCGACATGACCGACGAGGAGCTCTACGAACTGGCCCTGAAGGAGGACACCACCATCAATGTCTATGCCACCTCCTCCAAGATGGTGAAGGAAGAGGAGCCCTTCGAGGAAGCCTTCCCCGGCCTGGACCTGGTGGTCTCCGACCTGGACTCCGACGAGGTTCTGAGCAAGGCCCGCATGGAAAACGAAACCGGAAACATCACCGCCGACGTGCTCCAGACCAAGGATGTCAACGGAGAGGTCTTCCACGAGTACTATGACAAGGGCGTCATCGAGCCCTTCTATCCCAAGGACATCTGCGCCCATATCCCCGAGGAGAACCTGAAATACAGCTATCCCCTTTACTCCTCGCAGGCTTTCTGGTATTATAACACCGAGGCGTTCCCCGACGGACAGCCCATCAACAGCTGGTGGGAGATCATCGAAAAGGACGACGCCGGAAACCAGAAATACGCCCTGTACACCAAGGAGATCGGCCAGGAGAGCGCCTACCTCTCCCTGTTCGCCAGCTTCATCAACAACGCCGAGGAAATGGCCCAGTCCTACAAGGACACCTATGGTACGGACCTGGAATACACCTACGACGCCTCCAAGTTTGCTTTCGCGGTGCCCGAGAACAACGCGGGCGTGGAGTACCTCTGGCGCTTCACCCAGGCCAAGATGACCTTCATCGGCGACGGCGACGAGCTGGTGCTGGCCGTCCACAACTCCACCAAGGAGAAACCCGCCCTGGCCCTGGCCTCCGCCGGCAAGATCGAGAACCGGGAGGAGTCCGGCTATAACATCGACTGGTGCATCAAGCTCAGCCCCTACACCGCCCTGCTGAACACGGAGTCCATGATGGTCGTCCAGGGCTGCAACAGCCCCGCGGGCGCCCGCCTGTTCATCCGCTTCGTCACCGGCGGCGCGGACGGCGAGAGCGGCGGCCTGAAGCCCTTCACCAAGGTGGGCAACTGGCCCCTGCGGGACGACTTCGAGGACAAGAAGAACCCCGCCAAGCTGGAGGAGCTGGGCGCCCGGGCCAACGACCTGGTCTCCATCTATGACATCTATCCCGACGTGCAGGATATGTGGATGTACTGGCGGAACCAGGCATCCTGACCATCGCCGCGTATCACAGCCAAGCTGGGCGGGCGGCCGGACGGCCGCCCGCCCGTCTTCTAAGAAGCTGTATTCACAGCCGAGAAACGAAACAGGCTTCCCGCCTGTGAATACGGCTTCTTGGCAACCTGTAAGGAGGAACCTCATGGCAAATCCCATCCGGCAAAAAGAGATCGACGAGCGGATCGGCAAATTCGCCGACAGCTTCTGGGGCGCGTTCCAGATGACGGAGAACGGCAAGGTGAAAAGCACCCTGCTGCTGTACTCCTTCTGTCTCAGCTGGGTGCTCCTGGCGGTTTACGGCGGCTGCTTCGCCCTGTTCAATCCCTGGCTGGACGGCGCGCTCCAGGGGCTGCCCGTGGGGCTGATCACCGTAATCGAGGCCCTGGTCCCCGCCGCCGCGGGGACGGCCGTGGGCTTTCTGGCGTGGCTGCTGCCCGGCGACAAGCGGCTTCTCCCCGCCAGCTACATCTGGCTGACGCTGCTGATGCTGGCCTGTCTCATCGCGCTGATGATTATGATGGGCTGGGGCAGCGCCGGGCTGATCCTCCAATTTTTCGGGATGTTCGTTCTGGCCCCCCTGGCGCTGGGCCTGGGCGCGTCCCTGCTGGCGTACTATCAATACTGGAAAAAAAGGCCCGCTGCCGGAGAGCCGGAGCGGCCTTGGAAAAGGCAGTGAGAATTATGATCGATACCGTATTGTTCGACATGGGCGGCACGCTGGAGGACATCTTTATTGATGAGGAAAGCAAAACCGCCTCCGCCCAGGGCGTGCTCCGCATTCTGGCGGACCACGGCCACCCCCTGTCCCTGGACATCCCTGCCGCCATCCAGGCCCTGGCGGAGGGCTGGGACCGCTACGCCGCCTACCGGGGCCCCACAAACCGGGAGCTGAAACCCGAGGAGATCTGGGGCGACTACGTGCTGACGGAGTGGGGCCTGGACCTTGAGACCGTGAAGCCCTTCGCCGAGGAGCTGGCCCACATGTGGGAGGTCACCCACTACCACCGCGCCCTCCGCCCCCGGGTGAAGGAGATGCTGGAAGGCCTGAAAAGCCTGGGGATGAAGCTGGGGGTCATCAGCAACACCGCCGCCCTCTATCAGGTCTTCCGCACCCTGGAGGAGTACGGCATCCGGGACTACTTCCAGGACGTGACCCTCTCCTCCGTCACCGGCTACCGCAAGCCGGACCCCAACATCTTCCTGGTATCCCTGAACCAGATCCGGTCCGACCCCAAAACCTGCGCCTACGTGGGAGACACCTACTCCCGGGATGTCATCGGCCCCCAGAAGGTGGGCTTCGGCGCCACCTTCCACATTCACTCCTTCCTGACCCAGTCCCGGGATGGGGACGTGCCCAAGGACGTGCGCCCCACCTACTCCATTCAGGATATTTATGAGGTCTACACCATTCTGAAACGCCGGGAAGGCGGAAAGGCGGTGTCCTGATGTTCACCTTCAACCATTTCAATTTCAACGTCGCGGACCTGGACCGCTCCATCCAGTTCTACAAGGACGCCCTGGGCCTGGAGCCCGTGCGCCGGAAGGAGGCGGAGGACGGCAGCTTTGTCATTGTCTTCCTGGGGGACCGGCGGACCACCTTCCGCCTGGAGCTCACCTGGCTGCGGGACCACCCCCAGAAGTACGACCTGGGCGAGTGCGAGTTCCACCTGGCCGTGAAGGCCGAGGACTACCAGGCGGCCCACGCCAGGCATCAGGAGATGGGCTGCATCTGCTTTGAGAACCCCGCCATGGGCATCTACTTCATCACCGACCCGGACGGGTACTGGATTGAGATCATTCCATAATAACGGCACATGCTTTGCGCAAAGCGGGAGGGCGGAATTTCCGTCCTCCCGCCGCGGCGCTTGACAGTCTTCGGTTTTTGTGTTAAGCTGTCGTCAGTTTAAAAAGACGGCTCACTTTCAGAGAGGCCGTCTTTTTTGTTGTCCTGTCACAGCTTTGCGCATTCCGGGCCTCGTTGGAAAACTGGCCCCAGCCCGTGAGAGGAGAAACAATTGTGAACCACGAAAACAAGAGAAAGCTGTACGAAAAAGGCTATTATAAAACCCACCCCTGCGGGGCGCTCAGTTCCAACCGCGTGGCGGCGGACGACAGCCCCATGAAGCTCATGTCCATTGCCATGAAGCCCTTGTCCGCCCCGCCCTTCCCGCTGGAAAAAATCAAGGAGATGACAGACCTGATGGCCGGGGACGGGAAGCTGCGGCCCTGACGGCATGAAGAGGCGCCCCGGCGGATCGCCGGGGCGCCTCTTTACTCAGCTGAACACAACGCCCAGCATCAGAAACGCCAGGGTCAGCAGGAAGAAATACAAAATCAGCTTCCACACGTACTTGACCCACTTGTCATAGGGCACGTGCCCCAGGGCCAGGGCCCCCATGACCACCGCCGCCGTGGGGGTGATGATGTTCACCAGGCCCGAGGCGGACTGGAAGGCGGTCACCACCAGGTCGCCCCCCACCCCGGCGAAGCGCCCCAGGGGGGCCACCAGGGGCACCGACAGCGTCGCCAGGCCGGAGGAGGAGGGGATCAGCACCGTCAGGGGCAGGTAGAGCAGGTACACCAGCAGCACGAAGCTGACGGGCCCCGTGCCCGACAGGGCCCGCTCCCCCCAGTGGAGGATGGTGTCCGTAATCTGCCCGTCGTTCATCAAAACGGTCAGTCCCCGGCTGATGCCGATGATCAGGGCCACCCCCAGCAGGTCCGCGCACCCGGCCACGTAGGTCTCGGCGATGGCCTCCTCCCCCATGCGGTCGATGAGGCCGATGGCCACGCCGCTGACCAGGAACAGCGCGGAGAGCTCCGGGAACCACCAGCCCAGGGCCGGCAGGGGCAGGCCCATCTCGTCAAAGGGGATGACGGCGTAAATCATAATCAGGAAGGTCAGGCCGAAGACGGCCAGGATGACCTTCCGCTTGGGGGTGAAGGCCACCGTCTCCGCCATGTTGGCCTGGAGCTTCCCGGCCCCCACGCCCACCACGGACCGGGCGGGGTCCCGCTTTACCCGGGCGGCGTAGGCCATGACGAACCAGATGGCCGCCCCCTCGAAAACCACCCACTGGGCGGCCCGGAGGAGGATGCCCTCCCCCAGGGACACCCCGGCGAAGCCCGCCGCAATGCCCGTGGCGAAGGGGTTGACGGTGGAGCTGATAATCCCCGCCCCGGCCCCCAGGAGGATGACGGAGATGCCCACCACGGCGTCATAGCCCGCCGCCAGGAAGACGGGGATCAGCAGGGGGTAGAAGGCCATGGTCTCCTCCCACATGCCGTAGGTGGTGCCCCCCAGGCCGAAGGCGATCATCAATATGGGGATGAGCCATTTCTCCCGGCCCCCCAGGCGCTGGATGACGCGGCCCACGCCGGCGTCCACGGCCCCGGTCTTCATCACCACGCCCAGAAAGCCCCCCACCATCAGGATGAACACGCACACGTCCACGGCGTCGTAAAACCCGGCGAAGGCGGCCTTGAGAACCGCCCCGGCCCCCTGGGGGCTCTGGGCCACGGCGTGATAGCTCCCGGCCACCGGGGCCTCGTTCACGTAGCGGTAGGACCCCGCCGGGACCAGCCAGGTGGCCGCGGCCACCAGGATGATGAGCAGGAACAAAATGGTGTATGCCGTGGGCATACGGAACTTCGCTCTTTCCAAAGGGTACTCCCCCCCCCTTTATTTTCCGATGGTGGCCACCAGGACGGCCTTGATGGAGTGCATCCGGTTCTCCGCCTCGTCGAAAACCACGCTGTGGCGGCCCCGGAACACCTCGTCGGTGACCTCCCGGATGTCCACGTTCTTGTCCTTCCACTCCTTGGCCAGCTTGGTCTCGAAGTCGTGGAAGGAGGGCAGACAGTGCATATACAGCACGTCCGGGTTCTCCGTGGCCTTGAGGGTCTCCTCCGTCACCCGGTAGGGGGAGAGGAGCGCCGCCCGCTTGGGAATCAGGTCCTCCTCGCCCATGGAGGCCCAGATGTCCCCGTAGATCATGTCCGCCCCCTTGAGAGAGTTCATATCGTCGGTGATTTCAATGAGGCCGCCGTTTTTCCGGGCCTCGGCGAAGACCCGCTTCACCAGCTCCTGGTCCATCTCCTTGGCCAGTTCCTGGGGCCCCAGGCCCACAAAGTGCATCCCCATTTTGGCCGCGCCGATCATCCAGGCGTAGCACATGTTGTTCCGCACGTCGCCGGGGAAGACCACCTTCATTTTGTTCAGGGGCTTTTTGCAGTGCTCCTCCAAGGTCATCATGTCGGCCAGAATCTGGGTGGGGTGGTCCCAGTCGGTGAGGCCGTTCCACACGGGGACGCCGGACCACTTGGCCAGGTCCTCCACGGCCTTCTGGGCGTAGCCCCGGTACTCGATGCCGTCGAAGAAGCGGCCCAGGACCTTGGCGGAGTCCTCCAGGGACTCCTTCTTGCCCATCTGGGAGCTGCCCGCGTCCAGGTAGGTGACGTGGGCCCCCTCCTGGGTGGCGGCCACCTCGAAGGAGCACCGGGTCCGGGTGGAGGTCTTCTCGAAGAGGAGGACAATGTGCTTGCCCTTCAAAGCGGGCTCGCAGATGCCCGCCCGCCGTTTGGCCTTCAGGTCGTGGCCCAGGTCCAGGAGATAGCGGATTTCATCGGGGGCGAAGTCCTCGAGGGTTAAAAAGCTGCGGCCTTTTAAATTCAGTGCCATAATAAAGCTCCTTTAATGTTTAGAATTGATAATTGATAATGGACAATGGGCGGGGTACGGAAGACGCCGCGAACAGAAAACACATTGTCAATTGTCCATTATCCATTGTCCATTGTTTGCGCGTCAGGGGTCCTCCCGCCAAAGAGGCATACTCATGCAGCGGGGCCCGCCGCGCCCGCGGCTCAGCTCCGCGCTGGGGATGGTGTGGACCTTGATGCCCGCCTCCTCCAGGGAGCGGTTGGTCACATAGTTCCGGGAGTACACCACCACCTCGCCGGGGCCGATGGCCAGGGTGTTGCTGCCGTCGTTCCACTGCTCGCGGGCCGCGTCCACCTCGCTGCCCCGGCCGCACTCAATCAGCGTCACGTGGTCCAGCTCCAGGTGCTCCTTTAAGATGTCCTCCAGCCGCCCGTCCTCCTGGGTGATCTTCATCTTCCTGTTCTCGTCCAGCTCCATGACGAAGACCGTGATGCTGGAGAGAATATTCGGGTGTACCGTGAACTTGTCCCGGTCCACCATGGTAAACACCGTGTCCAGGTGCATGAAGGACCGGCTCTTGGGAATGTTGAAGGCCAGGATTTTCTTAAAGTTCGTCCGGCTGTAGGTCAGCACCGCCTCCGCCAGGGTGTCGATGGAGTCGCCCTTGGTCCGCTGGGAAATGCCCACGCCCAGGACCTTGGGGCTGAGAATCAGGATGTCCCCGCCCTCCAGGGAGGAGGTCTCGCCCCGGTCGTACCACCGGGGGGCGTGCTTGTACTCCGGGTTGTGCTGGAAGATGAACTTGCCGAACAGGGTCTCCCGGTTCCGGGTCTCCGTCAGCATCTTGTGGATGGAGACGCCCGTGCCGATGGTGGCGAAGGGGTCCCGGGTGAAATAGAGATTGGGCATGGGGTCCACCACGAAGGGGTAGCCGTCCCCGGCGGCGGAGAGCAGGTCCGCCAGCTTCTCGCTCTCGCCGTGGAGCTGGCTTTTCCGCACGCCGGCCATCATGGTGGAGACCATCTGTTTGTCCGGCATCTTCCCCAGGTACTCCCCCAGGAGGACCCGGCTGCGCTGGTCCTTAATGCCCGCCTCGTCCAGGAACTGAACCACCAGCTCCCTGCGGACCTCGTCGTCGGTGATGGACTGGACCACCAGGTCCGTCAGGTAGACCACTTCCACGCCCTGCTGGCGGAGGCAGTCGGCGAAGGCGTCGTGCTCCTTCTGGGCCTCCCGGAGGTAGGGGATGTCGTCGAACAGCAGGCGCTCCAGATACTCGGGCATCAGGTTTTCCAGCTCCTGGCCCGGCCGGTGGAGCAGGACCTTTTTCAGCCGCCCGATCTCGGAGGTGTTATGGATTCCCGTTTCCAAATGGGCTCACTCCTTTTGCGTTCAATTCGTTGGGTGGTCTTAGGGTCCCTGGTTTTTCCCATTTCATGCGCGGCGGAAAAATTTACAAACAGCCCCTAACACCCACTGAAAAAAGTTGCTTTCCGGCAGACACTGCTTTATAATTGGCTCACCGGCAAAATGGAACCTGGGAAGGAGAGGACTCGGTATGGAAAATGAAGTTATATTAGGAAATGTCATGATTGATTGCGGCGATGAAAAGAAATTGCAAAAATTTTATAGTGAGTTATTAGGTTGGGAAATGTGTGAATTATTTGCAAGACCTGCTGTACGCAGTTCTGCGGGAATCGTTTTTCTGTTCATTGAAGAAGCGGAGTATATTCGCCCTACATGGCCTGAAGAAACAGGGAAGCAGCAAAAACAGATGCATTTTGATTTTCAAGTTGATAATGTTACGGAAATGGTTGAAAAAGCAGAGCGGTTAGGAGCGGCAAAGTCGAAAGCACAATTCGGCGGAAGTGATTTTGTAACAATGTTTGACCCGGCGGGACATCCATTTTGCCTATGCCAGAAGTAGCAATTTCCAGTTTATTGCTCCTCCCACAAACACGTTTCTTAGAAAGCGTCATCGTGGGCTGCACAGTACAAAAAGGCAAGGCGGACCGCTGCGGTCTGCCTTGCCTTTATCTTCTCTTCTATAAATCCCTATCCTTGCGGGGCCGCCGCCGTTTCGACATCCTCCGTGTTTCCCGCTTCCTCCCCGGTCTCCGCGCCCTCCGTATGTTCCCCGCTCTCCGCCTTCTCCTTCAAAACCGCCGCCAGCCTCTCCGCGAAGAGCCGCCCGGCCAGCGCCGCCTCCTCCGGGGAGTTCCCGGCGGCCCCTACCTCCAGCAGTAAGGACCCGCTGGTGGCGTGCTGGTTATACCGGGAGTTCCGCAGCAGCACCGGGCGCATCAGAGTGGGATAGCGCTCCAGCACGTCCTGCTGCACCGCCGCCGCCAGGCGCAGGTTCTCCAGCCAGTCCGGGTGCTCCAGGCCGCTGCCGTCGCTGCCCATCACCAGGGACATCTGGGCGGCGGTCCCCGCCCCCTCGATTTCCGAGACCGCCTTGTACTGGTTCCCCTGGCCGTCCTCGATGGCGTCCCGGTGAACGTCCAGGATGAAGCGGATGGAGGGGTACTTTTCCAGATACCGCCGGATGGACTCCAGGGCCCGGTCATAGGCCCCGGTGTACTCCGGGTAGTCGTACAGCGTCCGGTCGTGGAGCACAGAGATGCCCGCCGCCCCGAAGACCTCCGCCATCTCGTCCCCCACCTTCACCACGTTATAGCGGTAATCCGTGGTGCGGCAGTTGCCGGACCAGACGATTTTCGTCCCCGGAACGGGGGTGTACGCCTCGCTGCCGTGGGTGTGGAGAATCAGAATCTGGGGCTCCCCCTCCCCCAGAGCGGCGGCGAAGGGCTTCTGGAGCTCCTCCGCCGAAAGCGCGTGACCGGTGGAGTTGCTGACGTACACCCGGCCGCAGACGGTGTAGCCGCTGGGGTCCGTGGGAATCAGGGTCTTGGCGGGGACGCCGTTGTCCGCCGAGGCGGGGGCCGCAGGCTCCAGGGGGGTCTCCTCCACGGGCGTCGTCACCGGGGCTTGGGTCTCCCCGTCCTCCTCCGCCGGCTCCTGCCGCTCCAGGGACCGCAGGGCCGCCACGTCCCCCCGCGCCGCCAGCAGAAGCGCCGACTCCCCGATGGTCAGCGCCGCCGGGGCGGACAGCCCGTCCCCCGGCCCCAGGTCCCCCAGCTCCCAGCGCAGCGCCCCCTCCGGCAGGGCCTCCAGAAGGGCCGAGAAGGCCGCCGGGGCGGTGTCGCTGCCGGCGGTGACGGCGGCGATCCACAGCGTCCCCGCCGCCAGGAGCCCGGCCTCCAGCCGCCGGAGGGCCCCGGACAAAGTTTTCTTTTGTCTCATACTCGCTCACCTCTGGGACAACCTATGTCCGGCGGGCGGGAAATATGTCATTGCAATCCCGGCCCGTTCAGTATATACTTTGGGTGGGAATACCATTTATGACAGCCGTCTCCCCGATTCCACAAAAGGAGCTGAACTTTGTGACAAGAACCCAACTCGCCGGCGGCGTGTACCTCACGTACCTTCCGGCGAAGAAATTCAAGACCAGCCTGCTCTCGGCCCAGTTCGTGGTCCCCCTGCGGTGGGAAACCGCCTCGGCCAACGCGCTTTTCAGCGCCGTCCTCCGCCGGGGCACCGTCTCCTATCCCGACATGGGCCTTCTCTCCCGCTATCTGGACAAGCTCTACGGCGCCCGGATCGACACCACCATCCGCAAGAAGGGCGAAACCCAGTGCGTGGGCTTTGTGGCCAGCCTGATTGACGACAGCTTCGCCCCCGGCGGAGAGCGTCTGCTGGAGCCCGCCGCCAAACTCCTGGGCGAGCTCATCTGCCACCCCGTCACCCAGGACGGATTGTTCCTGGAGGAATACTTTGAGAGCGAAAAAACCAACCTCATCGACGCCGTGCGCAGCATCCTGAACGACAAACGGGCCTACGCCGACAGCCGCCTCCTCCAGGAGATGTGCGTGGGCGAGCCCTACGGCGTGCCCCGCCTGGGCAACGAGCAGATCGCCGCCGCCCTGCACCCCCAGCTGGTCTGGGAGGCCTACCGGCAGCTCATCGCCTCCTCCCGGCTGGAGATTTTCTACAGCGGCAGCGCCGAGCAGTCCCGTGTGGAGGACGCCCTCCGCTCCGCCCTGGCGGACCTGCCCCGGACCGAGGAGACCACCCCCCTGGAGCAGACCCGCCACGCCCTCCCGGAGGAGCCCCGCCTCATCACCGAGCGCCTGGACGTGACCCAGGGCAAGCTGGGCGTGGGCTTCTCCTGCGGCAGCCAGGACGCCGCCGCCCTGCTGGTGGGGAACACCTTATTTGGCGGCAGCAGCAACTCCAAGCTCTTCCTGAACGTCCGGGAAAAGCTGTCCCTCTGCTACTACGCCTCCTCCCTCTACCACCGGCAGAAGGGCCTCATCACCGTCTCCTCCGGCATTGAGTTTGAGAACTACCAGAAAGCCTACGACGAGATTCTCGCCCAGCTGGAGGCCGTCCAGAAGGGCCAGCTGGAGGACTGGGAGCTGGAGGCCGCCCGCAGCACGCTGCTGAACGCCTACGCCTCCATGGGGGACTCCCAGGGGAAGCTGGAAAACTTCTACCTGGGCCAGGCGGCCACAGGCCGGGACGAGACCCCGGAAATCCTGGCGGACCAGGTCCGCTCCGTCACCCTGGAGCGCATCCTCTCGGCCATGGGCACGGTGAAGCTGGACACCGTGTACTTCTTACAGGGAAAGGAGGCGGAGGCATGAGACCCGTTTTATACGAGCGCCTGGGCGAGACTGTCTACCGCGAGACCCTGCCCAACGGGCTGGAGGTCCGGGTGGTGCCCAAGCCGGACCACGCCAAGAAATACGCCTTCTTCGCCACCCGGTACGGCGGCATGGACACCCGGTTTCAGCTGAACGGCCGCTGGCTGGACACCCCCGCCGGCATCGCCCATTACCTGGAGCACAAGATGTTCGACACCCGGGAGGGCAACGCCCTCCAGGAGCTGGCCAAAAACGGCGCGGAACCCAACGCCTTTACCTCCAACGCCATGACCGGCTACTACTTCGACTCCACGGACCACTTCGACGAGAACCTGGAGATCCTCCTCTCCTTCGTCTCCATCCCCTATTTCACCGAGGAGAGCGTGGCCAAGGAGCAGGGCATCATCGGCCAGGAAATCCGCATGATTGAGGACAACCCCGACTGGCAGATCTACGCCCGGATGCTCCGGGCCCTCTACAGCGTCTCCACCGCCCGGACCTCCATCGCGGGCACCGTGGAGAGCATCTCCCACATCACGGCGGAGACCCTCTACGACTGTCACAAGGCTTTCTACACCCCCTCCAACATGATTTTGACGGTGGTGGGGAACGTGGACCCCGTGAAGGTCTCCGGCCTGGCCCGCCGGATTCTGCCCCAGGAGGGCGGCCCGGTGATTCCCAGGGACTACGGCGACGAGCCGGAGGCTTTGGCGGAGCGGGAAACCCGCCTGGCCATGGAGGTCTCCAGCCCCCAGTTCCTGGCGGGCTGGAAGTGCCGCCCCGTCCCCGAGGGGGAGGACCGCCTGCGGACCATGATACTGGGGGACCTGGCCTGCGACCTGCTCTTCGGCGAGTCCAGCCCCCTGTACCAGCGCCTCTACAGCCGGGGACTTATCAACGCCAGCTTCGGCGGGGCCTTTGAACTGATGCCCGGCGTGGCCTATCTCTACGCCGGCGGCGAGAGCAAGGAGCCCCGGACCGTGGCCGAAGAGCTCCAGAAGGAGGCGGACCGGCTGATTCGCCAGGGCGTGGACGAGGACCTCTTCCAGCGGACCCTCCGGGCCAGCTTCGGCTCCAATCTCCGGGGGCTGAACTCCTTTGAGAACATCGCCGTCTCCCTCACCGAGGGGCACTTCGGCGGCTTCGACCCCTTCCGCTTCCCCCAGGTCTTTGAGTCCGTCACCCAGGAGGACGTGCTGGACTTCCTCCGGGCCAACGTGCGGGAGGACCGGGCGGCCCTCAGCGAGATCGTTCCCAAGGAGGCTTGATATGTCCGCTCCTGAACTGACCGCGCTGAAAAACATGCCCATCAGCTTCCCCGGCCTCTTCGGGGACTGGGAGTTTAACCCGGACCCCGTGGCCTTTCACGTCGGCCACGGCGTCTACTGGTACGGCATCATCCTGGCTCTGGGCTTCCTGGCGGGGCTTCTGCTGTGCATGAAGCAGGCCAAGCGCTACGGCCTGACGGAGGACCACGTGCTGGACTTCGTCCTCTGGGCGGTGCCCTGCTGCATCCTGGGGTCCCGTATCTACTACGTCGTCTTCTACCTGGACCTCTACCGGAACGAGGCCGGCGGCCTGGACTGGGGCCGGATCGTGGCCATCTGGGACGGGGGCATCGCCATCTACGGCACCGTCATCGCCGGGGCGCTGGTGGCCTTCTTCTTCACCCGCTGGAAAAAGATCAAGTTGGGGGCCATGGCGGACCTCTGCGTCATGGGCCTGCTTCTGGGCCAGATCATCGGCCGCTGGGCCAACTTCGTCAACCGGGAGGCTTTCGGCGGGCCGACGGACCTGCCCTGGCGGATGCGGGTGTGGACCAGCGCCAGCGAGTACGTGGAGGTCCATCCCACCTTCTTTTACGAGAGCCTGTGGAACCTCATCGGGCTTCTGCTCATCCTCTTCGTGGTGTCCAGAGGCCGCCGGTTCGACGGGGAGAACACCTGGTTCTACTTCCTCTGGTACGGCCTGGGCCGGACCTGGATCGAGGGTCTGCGGACCGACAGCCTGTACCTCTTCGACTGGACCCTCTTCGGCCAGCCCATCCGGGTCTCCCAGGCCCTCAGCGCCGTCATGGTGGCTGCGGCCGTCCTGGCGCTGTTCTACGAGCTCAAAATCAAGCGTCACGGCCCCGAGGACCTGCTAGTCAACCAGATAGCGGCAAAGGCGGCGGAAGGGGAGGCGGGTCCCCCAAAAGAGGAACAGCCGTAAACCGCCCGAGATCAAAAGGACCCCCTGGGTGGTCCTTTCTCCCAGGGCCTGGGCGGATTCACTGAAACCGCCCGGCGCTTTTTGTGGTATCCGCCAATTTCTTGCGGGCCGTCCCCCGGAATATTGACATTTTCCACAGCAATGCTATAATCAACAGAAAAAGTAAAATATGATAGAGTGGCTGCGGCTGTACGCGTCTTCGCTCCGCCGCCCGGTGGAGGTGCTGGTTTGCTGATTACAAGAGAGATGGACTACACCCTGCGCATTCTCCGGGCCCTGCACCAGAACGGGATGCTCTCCGCCGCCGCCGTGGCCCGGCTGGAGCATATGCAGAAGGCCATCACCCTGAAGCTACTGAACCGCCTCCTGGCCGCCGGCATTGTGGAGAGCCGCCGGGGCGCCAGCGGGGGCTACTTCCTCAAGCGCCGGTGCGAGGACATGTGCGTTTACGACCTCTTCCAGGTCCTGGGCGAACCGCCCCTGATCAACCGCTGCCAGCGGGAGGGCTATACCTGCGAGAACTTCCCCCAGGGCGGCTGCGGAATCTGCCGGGAGCTCTGCCGTATCCAGCGGACCCTGGACCAGGAGCTGCGGCGCACCCCCCTGAGCGATATCTTCTAAGAGCCTGTTTAAAATCTTCTGATGAGGATGGCAATGAGGGCAAACGTGAG